>JBAXYJ010000215.1:0-4727 GCA_041670885.1 Clostridiaceae bacterium | reverse complement strand
TTTGTTTAAGGAGAGATATAATTGAGCGAAAGTGCAGTAGTTAATCAAGTAGGATATAAGACCTTATTTAAAGAAAAGGAATTTATGAAATATATTACAGCAAAATTTATATCCAGATTTGGAGATTCCATAGATACTGTAGCTTATGGATGGATGGTTTTCCAATTAACAGGATCAGTGGTTCTATTAGCTATATTATATGCAGTAAATGGTATACCATAATTCTTGTTTAATATGATTTCTGGTGTAGTAGTAGGATATTTGCCAAAAAAGAGAGTTGTTTTTTTATGTGATATAGGCAGAGGGACTATTGTTTTGATTACTGCTCTGCTGTTTATTAGTAATATGTTAAGGCCTTGGCAGTTATTTGTTTTTACATTTATAAACTCTACATTTGAAGCATTTAGATCCCCATCAGATACATCTATTTTTACCCAAATATTGAGTAAAGATAAATATGAACATGCTATATCCTTTGATTCAAGTGGTACGACTATAGCAGAATTAATAGGTTACTCTGCTGCAGGAATTTTAATATCACTTATAACTATAGGAGGGGTAATCATAGCAGATTCCATTACCTTTTTTATATGCGGCATTATTATGATTACACTCAAAATAAAGAAAGAAACATTAAACAGGGATCAGTTAACTGTTAAACAGTATTTCAAAGATTTAAAAGAAGGAATTAAGTATGTTTCAAGCAAGAAATTAATATTAAGTGTCTGTTTATTTGCCGGACTATTTAATATGCTTGTAGTACCTTTTAATTCTATGCAGGCGGCCTATGTTAAGTTAGTTTTAAAGAAAGGACCGGGAACAGTATCTTTAATGGCAGTTTCATTTTTAATAGCAATGTCAATTGGAGGTATGATTGTACCATTAATAAAAAAGAAATTTACTGGGTTTCAAATATTTATTGCTGGGGGAATAGTTATTGGTATAAGCTATTTAATATTTTCGCAGTTAGGTCTAATGAATGGAACAATTTTAGTATATATACCAGTCACTTTAGCTAGTGCTTTAATGGGCTTCTCTGTTCCGATGTTAATGGTCCCTATAAAAGTATCATTAATATCTAATGTTGAACAAGAATTTATTACTCGCTCAATTTCATTTGTAAACTCTTTAGCATTATGTTCTGTACCTTTAGGTGGCGGAATAACTGGGTTATTATGTGGATTTTTATCACTTCAAACTGTATTTTTAATTTTTAGTATTGCTGTTATTGTATTGTTTATATCTCAACTTTTTAATAAAAGTCTAAAACAATTATAGGGCTTTAAATTGTCTGCCTTTGATCCATCGATTGTATCAATCAGATGCCAGCTGCTAAGCAACGGTTCCATAATCCGTACAGGCGCCCATTATATAAAGGATTGGTGAATAGGTTGAAAAAAATTAGTGCACTAATAAAATATGAAGTAATTGATATATTCAGGGGAAAACTTATATGGATTATATTTTTTTTATATCTCTTCGGTGTAATACAAGTAATAAGCAGTATGAAGATGGGGGGATATTCTTTCTTCACCTTAGTGGGATTAATTAAGGTTTCATGGCTTCCATTAAATTTTATAATGATACCTGTTATGCTGCTCTCCATGAAAATAGGTGAAAGCGAAAACGAAATTTTTGAAATATTAGATATCTCACCTATGGAGTTCATAATAAGTAAAATCGGGGCTGTTTCAATCATTAATTTAGTAATACTTAGCATTAACATACTTTTAGCTTTGATTTTTGGAATATTTTGCAGGGTATCTCTGGGATACCTATTTTATGAAATGACAGGTTATATTATAAATACAGTTATTTTCTTAGTAGCAGCATGTTCTGTTGGACTTTCCCTGGGAGCAGTCAGTAAGCGTTTTGGAGAGGTAATAGGATTTATATTAATAATTATATTTTTTATGGTTACATGTAACTTTTATAAAACCTCCAACAATATAGTCCCTCTTATTAATATAAGAATATTTCCAGGCAGCTTTGATGTTATTAGTTACGATAAAAGCTATTTATATCATAATATATTTTGGCTTATTTTATCCTTAAGCTTTTTACTTATCACATATATTTATGAAAATTTTAAAAAAGAAAGAGTTATAACCAAAGTATTTTCGGCAGGATCATTAATATTTTTATTTACTGTATGTATCTGCCTATTAAATGGTATAAATACAAATAAACCGGATTATTACAATATAACTAATAGAAATGACAGCAAAAATTACAGTAATGATGAAAATAAAGCTCCCACCTTTTTTAGTAAGGAAAACTGTGGATACTATATTGATAAATACTCTATGGATATAATTATTAATCAAACTCTTATAAATAATTGTGAAATGGATATAAAAGTAAATAAAAAAATTAGTTCTATGGAATTTGGACTGTATGAGAAGCTAAATATATCCAAAGTAGAAGTGGATGGAAATGCAGTAAACTATAAAAGAACAGATAACAGTTTTATTGTTAGTCTTCCAAAGGAATACAACAGTGAAGAGAATATTAAACTTAAGGTTTCCTGTGAAGGTAAAATAAATACTTGCTGGGGACAAGGCCAGCAGATGTTTTTTCTGAGGAATAATGGGCTTTTTTTAGGAGATGTTTTTGAATGGTACCCAAAGTTAAATGATGAAAATATTAAAGAATACAATTTAAATATAAAGTATAGCAGCGGTCATAAACTTTATTCAAATTTAAATGGAGAAAATATTTCAGGGCAGTATAAGTTTACAGGAAAAGACAGGGAGATTTTTTTAATCAGCGGCAACATTTCGGAAAGAAATTATAGAAACTATCTGTTTATTGGAAATGAAGAATATGTTAATAGTAACAGTAAGTGTGATGATTTAATTAAATTCATGGAAGATAAAAAATTAGAGGATATAAAACCAGCTGTATTTGGACCATTTCTGCCTGGCGGAGGCAAGATGGATATGCCGTACGTTAAAGCCTGTTTTTTCGCAGATGATGTTTAAAAAAGGAGAAGTTTTAATGAATAGTTTAAAGGTAAGCAATTTAGAATTTAAGTACGGAAAAGTTGAAGCTCTTAAAAATATCTCTTTTGAAGTAACGGAAGGATTAATAGGTATTTTAGGACCAAATGGGGCGGGAAAAACTACAGCCATGAAACTTATAACTACCTTATATTCTATACAAAAAGGTGAAATTTTTTTAAATGATTTAGATTACAAAAAAGACTTAAGTCAGATTAGAAAAATGATAGGTTATTTACCACAGGATTTTTCCACATATGATAATATCAAAGGAAGAGAGTTTTTGGAGATAATAGGCAGCTTAAAATTAGATTGGAATAAGAAAAAAGTTGTAAATCATGTAAATGAAATAATAAATAAATTAGAAATGAATGACTATATAGATAGGAAAATTAAAGAATATTCAGGAGGCATGAAACAAAAATTAGGATTTGCCCAGGTATTAGTTGGAGACCCGGATTTAATTGTAATTGATGAACCAACTGTAGGTCTGGATCCTGAGCAAAGAAATACAATCCGGGAACTTTTTCCTATAATCAGCAAAAATAGAATAGTCCTTGCAACGACTCACATAGTTGAAGATATAGAATTTTACTGTAATTATCTTTTGGTAATAAAAGATGGATCTTTAATTTATGAAGGTACAAAAGAAAAATTTATAGAAAAGGCCTATGGGCTTGTTTGGGAAGCAGATGTGGATCTGGATACTCTGCTTAAAATAAAAACTGCAAATAAAGTAATAACAAACTTTCGTGTCAGCGATTTTTCCCATATAAAGTATATAAGTAAAATTCCCTTAACTCAAAATTCAAAAAAGGCTGACATAAATCTTCAGGATGCTTATATAGTGTATAATAATTTAGAAGGAAGTATATCGAGAATATGATAAAATTCTATTTTAAAATTCTAAATAAGATGTTAACAAAGAATTTGCTATATATAATAATTTTTTTAGTACTATTATTTAATTCTATAATAAGATTATTCAAAGAAAAATTTATTCATATTCCCGCTATAAATGACAGCACCATGATAATAAATCTAATACCCAATAAAATATACAGCTTTTGTGATTTATATCTTCTCTTATTATTTGTTATATTAATATTTTTCTTTTTAGGAGTAGATTTTAAAAACAGCATGGAAGAATTAGCTTTATCTATTGGAGGAAGCAGAATTAATAAATTTATGCTGAGGAAATTAACTATAATATTGATCCTATATTTTGCCTTGTATTTTGTATCCTTTGTAAATATATATACTTTATATTTAGCTATGCTTCCAAACAAAATTTTGCTGACTCCCCTTAAAGAGATAATATTCTACAGCATAGTTACAAATATTTTTATAATATCTTTAAGCCTGTTTATTTTATTCCTGTCAAGAGATACAGCTGTCAGCACTTCAATAATTACAGCTTATTACTTAATAGAAGAAGGTTTATGGAGATGTAAGGTAACGCAAAAGTATGGAATACTGGGACATATTTATCAATACAATGATTATGAAAGCGGAGAGCTTCTTAAAATAAAATTATTCTATCTTTTATTAGCCTTATTACTAATTTTTCTCACATATAAGTTATCTAAGAGAAAGTATATCTTTAATTTCATAGCATAAACTGCCAAATTATTTTCATTTAATGTTAATAAAGAAGAATAAATAAACAGCAGATGTTAATAATTTAAATGAAAATATTATATGGTGGTGGTAATATTAATAAGC
>JBAXYJ010000214.1:0-4734 GCA_041670885.1 Clostridiaceae bacterium | reverse complement strand
GATATTTTTACTCCCTTTCTTATATAAAGAGCTCCAACTCCTTTAGGTCCGTAAAATTTATGTCCTGCCATAGACAGCATATCTATATTCATATCCTTAACATCTATTGGGATGTGACCTGTGGCCTGAACTGCATCAGTATGAAAATATATTCCCTTATCATGACATATTTTCCCGATTTCTTTGATAGGTTCTATAGTTCCTATTTCATTATTTGCAAACATAATAGATACTAATATAGTTTTATCTGTTATAGCATTTTTTAAATCCTCTAAATTTATAAAGCCCTCTTCATTTACAGGAAGGTAGGTAATATCAAAACCATTCTTTTCTAAAAACTCACAGGTATGAAGCACTGCATGATGCTCAATATTTGAAGTTATTATATGATTTCCTTTATTCAAATTTGAAAATGCTACTCCTTTTATTGCCCAGTTATCAGCTTCCGAGCCTCCGCCTGTAAAGAATATCTCATCCTTTTCAGCATTTATTGCCTTAGCCACCCTTTCTCTTGCCTTATTAATTGCCAGCTGTGTATCTCTGGATATTGAATAAAGTGAAGAAGGATTGCCAAATTTCTCTGTAAAATATGGAAGCATCTCAGAAAGTACTTCCGGTCTTGTAAATGTGGTAGCAGCATAATCCATATATATTTTTTTACTCATTATTTTCACCTCTGCTGTTTATTTTATTGTAGTCCTCAACAATATCGTTTAGAGTTGTATTTTTTGTAACGCTATCTATGCTCTCTTTTATTCTAAGCCATAGATGTCTTGTAGCACAGCAGTCAATATTATTACAGCTTTCATTTTCAATACAGTCCGATATTTCAATTTCACCTTCCAGAACGGTTATAATATCATAAACTGTTATATCTTTAGGGTCTCTTCCAAGAACATAACCTCCTTGTGCACCTCTTATACTTTTAATTATTCCTTCTTTTCTAAGAGGTGAAAATAATTGTTCCAAATAATACTCTGAAATATTTTGCCTTGCTGAAATGCTTTTTATGGAAACCGGTTCTTTTTGAAAATTAACTGCCAGATCCACCATGGCTTTAACACCATATCTTCCCTTTGTAGATAGTTTCAAATTACCACTTCCTTAATGTTGAGTAAACTACTATACTTTCAAATAAATAATATCAAATCCGAGTATAAAAGTCAACAATAAAAAAATCTGCTGTCACAGATTTCGCTAGGGAACCTTAGGTTCCCTTCGACGTGCTAGCGCACTGAGCACCCTCCTGAAATAAGCGGGAAGTACTTTCCCTGCACCCATCCTTTTTTACTCTATAAAAAATTATTTAAATAATTAGAAGTTATTACTTAATTATCAGCATAGTTGAAATTTTATGATTTACTATAGAGTAAAAAACACCCTTTTCAGGGTGCATTTTATATTATAGGAGTTATTTTTAAATTCCATATATCATTGGAATATTCCATTATTGTATTATCAGAGGAGAACATTCCTGAATTAGCTATATTTACCATACTCATCTCTCTCCATTTATCTTTATTCTTATATAAGCTATTAATTTTTTCCTGAGCTGATACATATGCTTCAAAATCTCTGAGTACAAAATATGAATCATTATTTTGAATTAGTGAGTCATAAAAGCTTCTCTTCTCATCATCTCTTAAATCAAAGGTTCCATTCATAAGTATATTAATTACCTTATTTATCCTGGCATCATTATTGTATAAATCAGATGATCTGTATCCCCCGTTTTTATAATAATTTAATACTTCATAATCCTTAAGGCCAAATATGACAATATTGTCTTCCCCAACAGCATCTTTAATTTCAATATTTGCACCATCCAGCGTGGCAATAGTTATTGCACCATTCATCATAAATTTCATATTACCCGTGCCTGAGGCTTCTTTTGTAGCGGTTGAAATTTGCTCTGATACGTCAGCTGCCGGAATTAATATTTCAGCTGAGGATACTTTATAATTTGGTATAAATACTACTTTAAGCTTATCATTTACACTTTTATCATTATTTATTACATTTGACAGGTTATTAATAAGCTTTATTATATTTTTTGCCATATAATATGAAGGTGCTGCCTTAGCTGCAAAGAAAAATGTTCTAGGAACCATATCAAAGCTTCTATCTTCCTTTAGTCTGTTATACAGATAAATAATATGAAGCACATTTAAAAGCTGTCTTTTATATTCATGAAGTCTTTTAAGCTGCATATCAAATATAGAATTTGGATCAACTAAAATGCCGTACTCTTTTGATAAATAATCAGATAAATTTAACTTATTATTAAATTTAATACCGGCAAATCTTTCTTTTATACCCTTGTCCTTAGAATATGTCTGAAGAGCCTTAAGTTTGTTTGGATCCGTTATCCATTCTGTACCAATGATATCACATATTGCCGAAGAAAGCCTTGGGTTTGCAGATAACAGCCATCTTCTATGAGTTATTCCATTAGTTTTATTATTAAATCTTTCAGGATATAAATCATAAAATCCTTTAAGCTCTTGATTTTTTAATATCTCAGTATGAAGCTTGGCAACTCCGTTAATTGAGTGGCTGCCAACAATTGTTAAATAAGCCATATTAACCAGGCCATTATTTAATATAGACATATTATTTATCTTTTCATCAGAATTTCCGTATTTACTCTTTATTTCATTAATAAATCTTCTGTTTATTTCCTCTACGATTAAATATATCCTGGGAAGCAGCTTTTTAAATATATCAATTGGCCATTTTTCCAAAGCTTCTGCCATTATAGTGTGATTAGTATATGCCATAACATTTCTGGTAATATTAAATGCTTCCTCCCACTCAATTTCCTCTTCATCCATGAGAATTCTCATAAGCTCCGGAACTGCCAAAGATGGGTGAGTATCATTAATATGAATTGCAATATACTTATCAAGTATGTTTATTGGGTTCCCAGTCTTTTTATATCTTCTTACAATGCTTTGAATTCCGGCACTAACAAGGAAATATTCCTGTTTAAGCCTTAATATTTTTCCTTCAATTCTTGAGTCATCAGGATATAAAACTGATGTAATTGCCTCTACATTTGACTTTTCAGCAACAGCCTTTAAATAATCTCCTTTGCTGAAGGAAGAAAAATCAAAATCCTTGCCCGGAGTTTCAGCGCTCCAAAGTCTTAAGGTATTTACAGTATTATTATTATACCCAATGACAGGAATATCATAAGGTACAGCTATAACAGGCTCGTAATCCAAATGGTGAAATTTAAGATTTCCATCACAGCAGTAGGTATCTATCCGTCCATTAAATTTAACCATTACTGCCCTGTTTTCATTCCTTACTTCCCATGGATTTCCTTCTTTCAGCCAGTTGTCAGGCATTTCTACCTGATAACCGTCTATTATTTTCTGTTCGAAGAGTCCATATTTATAGCGGATGCCGCATCCATGTCCCGGAAGCTGAAGTGATGCCATGGAGTCTAAAAAGCAGGCTGCCAGCCTTCCCAGACCACCATTACCAAGTCCTGCATCAGACTCCATGTCTTCAATCTCATTTAGGTTTACTCCTATTTCAAAGAGTCCTGTTTCTACCATATCCTTAATGCCAAGGGCTATTAAATTATTGCCCAGCAGCCTTCCTACCAGAAACTCTAAGGACATATAATAAACCTGCTTATCTTTATCCTTTAAGTACTGTTTATTTGTTTTAAGCCAATTTTCTGATGAATATTCTCTTATTAGTGAAGCTAAAGCAAAGTATTTATGCATAGGTGAGGCACCTTCTACCTCTTCAGTAAATAGATTAAGCAATTTCTTTTTATATTCATTTTTGAAAACTTCCTTATCTTTTAAGTACATATCTATCTCTCCCGTAATTTAATTTCATTCTCTATCTTATCTTATTATATGTGTTTTGTAAATTAATGAAATTATATAATCTATAAAAAAAAATTTCATCTTAAAAGAACGCTTTAATATCGTTATTTTTAAGATGAAAAAACAACATCTTTAATTATATAATTTATGTATCATTTAGATATAGACAGATATAAATTTAAATACTCTTTTGCGGAGTTTTCCCAGCTATTATCCTTTTTCATGGCGTTTCTAATTATAATACTCCATTTTTCTTTATCATTATATAGGTTTAATGCTCTTTTTATAGCTGACAGGAAGTCTTCTGATGTATAATTTGCAAAGGTAAAGCCGTCTCCCGCATTAGAGTACTTATTATAGGGGATAACTGTATCTTTAAGTCCCCCTGTTTCTCTGACTACCGGAAGGGATCCATACCTCTGTGCTATCATTTGAGATATACCGCAGGGTTCAAATTTTGACGGCATCAGATATATATCAGAAGCAGCATACATCCTCATTGCCAGATTATTGTCATAAAAAATATTCACCTTAAGCTTATTCCAATAATACTCAGCATAATATCTAAGCATATTTTCATAATGAGGATCACCGTTTCCTAATATAACAAGCTGAACATCATTATATAAAAGTTCACTCATTATTGGTCCTAAAAGCTCAACTCCTTTTTGATCAACCAGCCTGGTAACCATAGCTATCATTGGTGTATTTTTATCCTGTGTAAGACCTAAGTCCTTTTGAAGGAGCAGCTTATTTTTAGCTTTTCCTTCTAAATTTTCCTTATTATAATTTACAGATATATTTTTATCATTTTCAGGATTATATGTATCAGTGTCTATTCCATTAACTATTCCTGTAGTTTTATAAGATACACTGGATATAAGTC
>JBAXYJ010000213.1:0-4847 GCA_041670885.1 Clostridiaceae bacterium | reverse complement strand
GATACCATTTCAGCAGATATCTCAATATCGTACAGGTTTTTTACTTGTTCTGAAATATCTCTTGTGGTCATTCCGGCTGCGTAAAGAGCCATTACTTTATCTTCTATACCAGTTACATTCCTTTGATGTTTAGGCACAATCTTCGGTTCAAATTCACCATTCCTATCACGCGGTATGCTGAGTTCAACTGTTCCTAGTTCAGACTTAATAGTCTTCTTTGAGTAGCCATTTCGGCTGTTTTCAGTTTGCTTTTCAGATACATCATATCTGTCATATCCAAGCTGTGTATCCATTTCTGATTCTAATGCTTCCTGAAGAACATCTCTGAACATTTCCTTCATGGCAGAAAGTACTTCATCAGCATTTGTAAAATTTTGCTCCTTAATATAATTTCTTAAAACCTCTTTTGATAGTTCCGACATAAAAAATACTCCTCCTTGTTATAATTTGGTAATTAGCTTATCTAAATTATCGCCAAGAAAGAGTACTATTTATTCAGTTTACACAAAATTTTTTACAGGCTCTGTTTTTATTTCAATCCTCTGTTAGAATTGATTACTCATTTAATTCTTTAGCTTCTTCTACACCTGTATTTGATGAAATACTGCCTACCATACCAGATGTTCCGCTAGTTCCTTTTCTCATGCGAGACTCTTCATTTAATCTTTTTGTTTCTTCAAGATTGTTTTAATCCATTTTTGTTCTCCTTTTAATGTAAATTTGAACTGAAATATTCAGTACATTTATAGGATTCTCATTTTTTCATAAAATATTGTAATAAATTTTTATTTTGTTATAATAAATATTACTCAGTATTACTTGAATTAATTTTCCTGAATAGCAGTAAACTAACAACTAGGACTATCGTAACTAAGCCACACATAAGATATCCAATATCTGGACTTGCTTTCTCCATGACAGTACCTGCAAATGAATTTCCTATAGGTGCAGAGCCGGAAACTATTAGAGTATAGACGCTCATTACCCGGCCTCTGTATTCATTTGTAGTATTCATCTGCAGTGTGGAATTTGACATATTCAGAAAGGTCATATAGAAAAGCCCTATAAATATTATAAAAACAGCAATGATGTAATATTGTTTTAAAAAGTATATGAAAATTTGAGCCAGCGAGATCAATATAGAATCTGCTATAAGTATGTTTTTATTAAGTCCATGCCTGCTTCTTGAGGCCATGAATATTGCCCCGCATAATGCTCCGAAGCCAAAAGCAGATAAAAGAAAGCTATACTCTTTAGCACCCATTTTTAATACTTCACTTACCAGAACTGGTATTATAACTTCCGAATTTGCTGAAAATATACATACAATAATCATAAGCATTACTGTAAATTTTAGATAATCATTTTCTATTATATAATCAATTCCATCTTTAATTTGTTTAAATACATTTTCATGATTCCTCTTTTGAATATTAGCTTTTACTTTTATTTGCACTAATCCATATATTACAGGAATAAAGCTGATTCCATTAATAAAAAAACAAGCCGTAACACCAAGTTTTACCATTAGAATACCGGCAACAGAAGGACCAATTATCTTTGCCAGGTTAGTAATTGTAGAATTTAAAGAAATGGCATTCATTAAGTCTTCTTTTCCTACCAACTCAACAAAAAAGGATTGTCTGACTGGCATGTCAAGAGTCTGTGCTAAACCAAATATAGATGCAAGTAAGGCAATATGCCAGTATTTTACTGCATGTATCCAAATAAGGTAAGTTAAAATCAGCGACTGTACCATAAATATGATCTGGGTTAGTATTAACAGCTTCTTTTTAGAAAATCTGTCAACAAAAACTCCAACAAATAATGAAAGTAAAAATACAGGACCAAACTGAAAAACTCCTAACAAACCCAAAAGCAGCGGTGATTTTGTAATGCTGTATACAAGCCATGCCTGTGCTGTCCTCTGTACCCAGGTTCCCATCAGCGAAATACACTGCCCGGTCCAGAAATATCTGAAATTTCTATGCTTAAGAGAAGAAAAGGTATCTCCTAATTTTATCCTTAGCTTCATTTTATACCACCTCAAATCCCTTAATTAATTATAATGGCAATAAAGTTATTTGCATAATACTATTGATATTATATAATATATAGGATAATACTATACTAATTTTAAACCGAGGTAATAATATGGATTTTCATCAATTTGAATATGTAATAGCTGTAGCAGAGGAAAGAAGTTTCTCTAAGGCAGCGAATAAACTCTATATTTCGCAGCCATCTTTAAGTCAGTATATAATGAGGCTGGAGCAGCAGCTGAATATAAAACTATTTGACAGAAGTACAAATCCTCTTACTTTAACCTATGCAGGAGAGAAATATATTGAATCAGCAAAAAATATTCTTAATTTAAATGATAAGCTGAGGGAACAGCTGGGGGATATAGCAGGTTTTAATAAAGGACGAATTAAAATAGGTATTCCGATTCCTACTGAAAGGTACATACTGCCCTTAGTACTGCCGAAATTTAATAAAAAGTTTCCTGAGATAGAAATAGTAATTGAAGAGCACTCAGCAATAGAGCTGGAAAAACTTCTTGCAAAGGGAGATGTAGATTTTGCCATAATGCATCTGCCAATAGAGAATAAGAAAATAGTATATGAGCCTATATCAGTTGAGAAGATTTTTCTAATAGCTCCTCCAGATTATAATATTAGTGCAGAGCTGGAGACTAAAGGAAATAAAGGCTTTGATTTTGATAAACTTAGGGAACAGAAGTTTATTATGTCAAAACCAGGACATAGGATGCGAGTTGTTGCAGATGAGATATTTAAATGTGCGGGATTTAAGCCTGATATTATTTTTGAAATCAGAAATCTAGATGCAGCATTTCGTTTTGCTGCTGCCGGTTTGGGCTTTGCTTTTGTGCCGGAAAATGTTATTAAGCTTTTAAATACAAATCAGTATAATAATTATTTTCTGATTGAGGATATAGGTTTTACCTTAGCTGCAGCTTACAGGCAGGGGGATTATCTGGGCAGGGCAGCTGGCGAATTTATCAGGATGACGAAAGAAATTATAGGTTTAAAACAGAATTTGGAAATTAGTGATGAAAAAATGTATTATAAAATTTCTGCTTTTAGATCTAATATGGATAAACAAAAATTTTTATAATTGAATACATTAAATAGCAGAGTATAAACTGATTCCAAATTATGATATTAAATTATATACAGAATACAATAATCAATTGAAAGATTATGTAAGTGAAATATGGATACCTGTTAACAAGAAATAAGATAAAAAATAGAAAGCGGTCAACCTTTAAGTAAGGTTAACCGTTTTGCTTTTTTATGGCAGTATAGATGTAAATTTCTCTAAAATATTATAATGGGTTAATTGGCTATATGATATAATATATGTAAATTAGTGTAATTGGTGGAAATCAAAAATGGGCTCGCAGAATATTTATGCTGCCTATAAAAATCCACACAGGATTTTAGCATGAGATTAATAAATAAGAGAAAAAGACAACAGAAAATATTATTCATATTAATTATAAGAGGCGGAGAAGTGAACTCGTTTAGCTAAAGCTAAGCATCGGGTCTTCAGATGGGATTCTACCCCACCTGAAGCAAAATTATAGGATCACTTAACTTTAGAAGTGGGCGTCTTAACATTTGGATAAACAATATTTTTTATTATGAAAACTATCTATTTTATGAGGTAACATATGGAATGTATAAAAGAAATTATTGATAAAGATATTATTGTAACAGGAAATAGAAATTAATTATATTAATCAAAGGGGAAAAGAAAATGCTAATAGAACAAATGAGTGATTTTTTTACTTCTCGTGTAGATGGATACGATGAACATATGCTTAATGATGTGGAAGGATGTAAAGATGGCTATGTCAAAATGTCAGAATTATTGTCACAAGCCGTTATTAAATTATTAGATTTAGGCTGTGGTACCGGATTAGAGCTTGATGAAATATTTAAAAACAAACCTTGTATCAATGTTACAGGCATAGATTTAACTCCAGCAATGCTTGATAGACTAAAACAAAAATATCCTGACAAAAATATGTCTTTGATAAATGCAAGTTATTTTGATTATGATTTTGGTACTTGTAAATATGATGCAGCAATATCTTTTCAAACAATGCATCATTTTTCACATGAAGACAAGATTAAATTGTATTCAAAGATTTTTGCTGCATTAAAAGCTGGCGGTAAATATATTGAATGTGATTATATGGTAATAAAGCAGGAGGACGAAGATTTTTACTATAGTGAAAATAAGCGAATACGAAAAGAACAGGGTATTCTAGATGGAGAGTTTTATCATTACGATACACCATGTACAATTGATAATCAAATTGAGATGCTTTACAAAGCTGGTTTTAGAGCTGTACAAATGAGTTGGAGAGTTAAAAATACTACGATAATTGTTGCTGAAAAGTAAGATAATCTCTTTGTAGAATGAGCATATTCTTATCTTACTGCTTTGATTATTAATTGCAAATTTATTATATAAGTAGAAATACCTATTAATCTAAGGGAGGAAATTTATGAAGAAAGATGGGATAGTATTTAAAGCAGAAAATATATTTAAGGTTTACAAGAGTGGTGAAATGGCCATGGAACTCCGCACTACCATGGAGTTATTGAATTTATTGAAGAAAGAAAAAGAACTTTATAAATAATTATTAGTGCAGCTAACTTACGCAAAAATATTGTTCAATGTAAGAACACTAAAGGGTTTTTGCGAGATATTAAAAGCTTCAAGTTACAATATAATATAATAATAAGTTATTAATGGAGGATATATTAATGCCTGAAAGTGCTTTTAATAAATTTTACTGGGGTTTCTTTTTT
>JBAXYJ010000212.1:0-4883 GCA_041670885.1 Clostridiaceae bacterium | reverse complement strand
TCAATTAATGCTTTGCAGTCATTTGTATATACAACATCCGTAAGTTTAGGCAATGATTTTATTTCAAAGGACAGCGTACTTAAATTTCCAGCTTTATCTGTCAATGTTAAAGTATAAGTGCCTGGTTTTTCAAATGAAGCTCCATCCATAAATGATGTTTCAGCATCTGTACCATTTTTGCATGCTGCCCCAAAAATTTCGCCAAGGTTATCAGTTAACTTTATTACTCTTCCAACAAAATAACTTGAGGAGTCAATGGCTCCCGTAATTATAGGAAGAGTTCTGTCTATCCTAATATTTATACTTTCACTTATTTCATTAAGAGAATTATCTTTTGCCGTTACTGTTAACTTATATTGTCCTTCATTTGTTAATGTAATAATTCCTTCTCCACCGATTATTACTGTCGTTCCGGTTTGAGGCTTAGCTTCATCTGTTGTATAACTTACTTCTTTAACCCCTGACAGGTTATCAGAAACCTTTACCTTTACACTGACATTATTTTTTGTCCAATCATCAGCATCCGGTGTTAATTCTAGAGCTGGTAGAGTTGCATCTACAATAACTCCATCACTGTTTATGATTACAAAGTTTCCTGCATTATCTGTAATTTTTGCATAAACAATAAACTTTTCATCCGGTAAAACACTAAAAGAATTACCGATTGTCCATGTTCCATTTGGATCATAAGCTGCTGCATCTGAAACTTTTTGATATTCTATTTTATTTACGCCCGAGATTCCGCAGTCTGCTGTAATTGTTACACCTACTGTCTCCTTGAAAAACAGTCCAAAGGTTATGTCGTTTAAGAAGGACGTAAATTCTTTATCTTTCACTGTTATTTTCGCATTTGTGGGCGCTGATTTATCTACATTCACATTTATAGTCTGCTCTCCACTTGTACGTTCTAATGCATCTATGACTCTGAAGCTTACAATATGTTTTCCCACCTCGCTTACGTCTAGCGATTCTCCATCTGTCCATTCTGAGTCATCTAGCTTATACTGTAGTTTTTCATCACAGCCTTCTGTATTTGTGAAACTTGCAGTGATAGTTTGATATGAATTATACCATATGCTATCTGTATATTTATCTGCATTTGATATAACTGCTATATTTGGAGATGTCTTATCAATATTACTTATATCCAGATTACCCTCATCTGACCAGTTTCCTGCTGTATCCTGACATCTTGCATATACTGTATTATTAGTAGTTACTATTATTGGTGCTTCGTAATTTAACCATGCTCCGGAAATTCCTACTCGATATTGTTTAGCACTTGCATCTTCCGGATAGGCTGCTGTTACTGTTACATCTCCATTTGTTGGTGCAACTATTGATGCACTCAGTATTGGAATTTGGGGTGCCTGACTATCAACAGTAAATATATTACTAGTTACATAATCAGAATATCCTCCATCATCAGAAGCTTTAACTCTAAATTGTGCATTGGTTGTATTTAATCCTGATGTATTAGTAAAGCTATAACTTACGGATGGTCCATTATATACTTGTGCCCAAGAACTTCCGTTATTAAACTCTAAAGTATAACTTATTGGATCGTTTTCCAGATCTGTTGATGCTCCCCAAGTAACAGTTATACCGTCTCCTCCTTTAAATGTCTGTCCTAAAACTGGTGCAGTAAATACACCCGGCGTTGCAGGCCGTGTATTGCCGCTGGGGATATCTGCAAAAATTATTTCTTTAGAAGCATCCCCTATAGTTCCCCCTCCTGTTGGATTAATCAACTTAACCTTCACTGTAGATGCTGGAACATTTATTATTTTTGTAGTTTCTCCATCTCCAAAGGTTACAACTCCGGTTTTTACAATGGAATTGCTTCCATCTAATGCCTGCCAAGTTACAGAAACAGTTCCATCACTGCCGTCAGAACGGCTGATAGTAACATCATAATTATCCTTTGAAGTTATATCAAGTATACCTGGCTGAGCAATTTTACCATTTATACTATTAGCTTTTATGAATACATTTGAATCATAAGAGGAATCTCCTCCATCAGCGATAGACATCTTTATATGATTGGTTACCCCTTGATTAACAGGAGCATTAACAGAAAACACCACTGACAGTCCATCCATTTGAGTATTCAGATGTTTGTCCTCATTATTTATGTAATACTGAGAATTTTTGGGATCTATACCTAAGGGATTTCCTCCATTAACAGTGTTTATTGATACCGCTGTTTCTGTTTCTGGTATCAAAGCATAATTTACACCATTTATGAAAAATGCAAAAGTATCGTTTACGGTGCCATTAGCCCACTCATTATATTCTTCAGAAGAAAATACATATTGAAATGATACCACATTGCTGGTAGGGACAAAATCAAATTCAAGTATGGCTGCATCATATGTAGGCACCTCAGCCAATGAAGTTAAATCAGCATCACCAGATAGTCCATTTTCTGCTGTTTTGTTAGTAATATCATTGGGTCCAACTACATAGGAAGCATTTCCGCTGCTTAATATAGCCCCTTCATCAAAACCGATAATTCCATTACCACCCGAAAAAGTCCCTCTTGCCGCATCTGCTCCTGTGAATTTAATATTAGCAGCAGTTATTCCAAAGCCAAGTAATTTGTCAACCAACTCCTGTGCTGTGGCATTTGTAACAGAAAGTCCCCCCTCTGCTTTTACTTCCTTAACCGACTGTGCTTGAATAATACTAAAAAATAATGTAATTAAAAGCAAACGAGAAATTTTCTTCTTAAATTTTTTCATAAAAACCCCCTGGTATAATAATTTTAGCTGTCAATTTAAGACTTATTCCCAGTAACTAAAATGACTGCTTGAGAAAAGTTGTTTACTGGAAATTTTATTTAAGCAGGATATTATTGATGTACCCTTAGTGCTAATAACTAATTAAGCAATTAACATTGGGAAATTAAAAAAACACCCTGCATTTTCGTTATCACAGACTTCTCATTACATCTGTGGCAATTAAACCCTAATTTAAATGTTATTCCATTAAAAAATATCATAGTTTCAAGTATGAAAACCGCTGATGTAAAAATTAAGGCTTAAAATGTAGAATTTGGGCGTTAAAAGGTAAAAGTTTACATAAAAAACACACATAATATTTACTATCATGTGTGTATCTTTTTATATTTCTTTTAATAAATAATCGAAGTAATTTTCTTTAACTGAGGTATTGTTACCACTTATGGGTATCATTATATTATTATCCATAAAGATAAGATTGTTTTCTATTTTTAAAACATAATCCATATTTACAATAAAACTCTTATGGCATTTAAGGAATCTTTTATCTTTAAGGCTTTGAAGAAAATCCGTAAGCTTTGAGTAAAAACTGACAATTTCACCAGATTTTAAATGTATATTTATAACTCTGGCTTTGCTTTCTGCATATAGAATATTTTTATAAGCAATTCTATAGTTTCCTTTTTTATTTTTTATTACAGCTTGTTTATTATCTTTATTTAAGCTTTCTATAGCTATTTTTACAGCAGCTCTGAGTTTTTCTTCATTTATTGGCTTTAAAATATAATAAAGAGCTCTTACATCATAGCTGTCTACAGCATATTCTTTTGATGAGGTTATAAATATAATCTTACATTCTTCGTCAAATTCTCTTATCTTTTTTGCAATATCAATACCATTAGAAAATTTCATATAAATATCTAAAAATACTATATCAAAGTTCTCCTTAGATGAATTTATATTTTCAATGAGATCTTGTCCTTCACTAAAAGGACTTATTTTAAAGGCTATATCTAATTCTTTAACATATTTTGATACATAAGATAATATCTCTTTTAGTTCTTCAGCATCATCATCACAAATTCCTATCTTTGTCATATTCTATCACCAGCTTTATTTTATATATTAGCCAAAGTTCATAACAACACATACCTGGAATTCATCATCAATATATTTAATATCCAGATAACCATTATATTTTTCCGTAATATTTCTCACACTTGATAATCCTATACCATGTCCTTGTCCAGCTTTACTTGTTTTAATAGTAGTTCCTTCTTTTATAACTTGTCCATTAAAATTATTTCTAATTTTAATTACTAATTGGGAACCTATGATTTTAGCTTTCAGGTCAATATATGCTGAACTTTTATCAATTATATTTTTGCAGGCTTCAATAGCATTTAAAGTACAGTTACCTATAACAACAGATAAATCAGAATTATCTATCTTAATATGTTCCGGTATATCCGAATCAACACTAAATTCAATATTATTATCTATTGCAATACTCATATAATATTTTAGAATTGAATCCACAGTAAAATTTTTGCATAATACATCTATATTATGCCGTATCTCATTTTCATTCAGCTTATCTAAGTATTTTGTGGCTGCTGCATAGTTTTCAGCATCCATCATTGATTTTATTGCCAAATAATGATGTCTTATGTCATGTTTAAAGGCATAATAATTTCCTAAAGATTTATTTAAAGTTTCGTAATTTCTTTTCTGTAATTCTACCTCTGTACCTATAATCTTAAACTTATATTCCAATTCTGTATTCCTATTTACATAGTAAACAGCCATAAAAATTATTATGTAGGATAAAATTATTATAAAAATAAAAAATAAGCTGCTGAAAATTTCATCAGAATGGCTATTCTTATAAGGATTAAACTGATAATAATTATTTAGAAACAAAAAAATTATTATGCTGTAGATGGTCGTTATATTTGTCACTTTATTTGATGCTAATTTTAATATTTCTTTATAATTTCTTTTAAAATATAAATTTATTATGGGCAAGAACATTAACTGAATACAATTTCTTAATAAAATTGACAGAGATTTGTAGGTATTAAAATCTTTAATATAAAACAAACTCACTATATAACTGGATATACCCAGTATCATAAC
>JBAXYJ010000211.1:0-4887 GCA_041670885.1 Clostridiaceae bacterium | reverse complement strand
GGCCAGCTGGGGAAACATGCTGACCGATGCACAGTCATTATCGGTTTTAACATCAAAACCTTGGCTGTGGGTACCGCCGGGAATTATGATATTTTTAAGTGTGCTGGCAGTTAACTTTATTGGCGATGGCCTCCGAGATGCATTTGACCGATAACATGAAGGTGCCACCCAGTTCACTTTTCACATTTGACGAGAAAAGAGTCAGCAAAATCTGCTGACTCTTTTTAATTGCTTAGATAACCACTGGTAATGCCAGCAGACAAAATGGTTTAGGCTCTGAGCAAAAAAGGATTCCTATGATAGAACGAAAGCGACTGACAATCGCAAAACAAATGCAATTGGCAAGATTGCTTTTATGATATAATTCTCCTGTAGAATAATATATTATTAATAATAATACACTTTTATAGAATATTTTTTTATGTCGGAGGTAAGGCATATTAAATCAAGGACAAATACTGGATAAAAAATATGAAGTACTAAAGGTTTTAGGGCAAGGCGGAATGGGTACAGTGTACCTCTGCAAGAATAACAGGTTAGGGAATCTTTGGGCAGTTAAGGAAGTAAACAGCCAGTGGAAGAACAACATAGATTTTCTTGCTGAGCCTAATATACTAAAAAATTTAAGCCACATAGGAATTATAAGAATTGTTGATATATTTTATGAAAATGATAATTTATACATTGTAGAGGATTATGTTGAAGGAAAGACTTTAAAGGAACAAGTAGATACTAATGGCCCGCTGCCTTCTAAATTGGTGGAGGATATATCACTGCAGCTTTGCAGCATATTAGATTACCTGCACAGCTTTAATCCACCTATTATATATAGAGATTTGAAGCCCTCTAACATAATGATTAAGCCTGGCAGCCAGGTAGTGCTTATCGACTTTGGGATAGCACGCACCTATAAGGACACTCAAGAAGGTGACACTATGGTTTTAGGCTCCCAGGGATACATAGCACCGGAACAGCTTGTAAATGCACAATCCAATGCTCAAACGGATATTTATTCTCTTGGAGCTACTATGCTTTTTATGCTTACAGGAAAAGCTATAACTCAGCCTCTGGATCTTATGCTGGATAAAAATTACCCCGGACATGCAGATAAGAGGTTAATTAAAGTTATTCAAACCGCAACAGCTGCAGATCCTAAATGCCGCTATAGTGATATAAAGCAGATGATGTCTGAGGTTAATGCTATAATAGCTGATGGGGAATACTCAAAGACAATGGTTATAAATCCCCATGAATCTGCTGCTGATACTACCGAAACATTATTAGCAGAGAACAAAAAACCCAGAAAGAAAACTAAAATAATTATGATGTCAGTACTTGCTTGTATACTAGCTTTGGCTATTTTTTTAGCCTTGCTGATGATTAATAAATCATCAGATAAAAAGGCTTCTGAGTCTTCTGATGTTCCTAAAACAGCTGAGCCAAAAGTTCTGCCTCCAAAGGAAGTCCTGGAAAAGGACACTATTGTCAGGGGAATTTTATACATGAAAGAGCCTGACATATCCAGTTCAGACAGAGATAAAAGAAAAGGTAAGGGCAAGGATAAGAGTGAGGACGAAAATTCTTATGCACAATATACATTAGATCCGGCTGCATCTATTTCTAACTCAAAACTATCTATTTCTTTAACTAACATTCAGGTTATAGATCATGATGTTATAGTTATTTTAAGCATTCAAAATACAGCTGCGGCTGCTTTGAAATTAGACCTAAGTAAAACCTATTTAGTAAATGATGAAAATAAATCTACAAAATGCTATATCCAAAATTCAATTAGTATGATATCAATTCAACAAAGTTCAAACAAACAGGAATTGAAACTATACTTTAAAGATCTGGATTTCAAAGGAAGCTTTTATACATTAAAAACGGTTTTAAGCTCTGCTGTAAATAAAGATATAATTTTATATATAGATGTTAAATAAGCCTGCCAATTTGGCAGGCTCCCCTTATATTATTTATGTTTTATCTTGAATACTTTACCGGCACTTACAATCACTATATCCAGTGCATCAGTTAATTGACTAAGAGCCCTGAGATCATTTATATACTTAATATTATTCCTGCTGATTAATTTTTCAATTACTTTTACTATATCCTTTTTTTCATTAGAATTTAGTATAAGATTATTATTTATGCACTCTCGATTAATATAGGTTAAAGTAGTCCATATCTGTTCCTCTGATATACTATCTATATCCATTAAAACCCATGTAAAATCCTTTCTCCTGGCATTTACGGGGTATGCCTCCTTGAAAAACTCTATAAAGTAATTTACAGGTTTTGGATCCTTTTCTTTTACATACTTTCCAAGTTGTGATCTTAAACTATTCTTTAAATACATCATTGTATTGGGTTTGATTAAATCCTTTAATTTTTCTATGCTCTGGTAGATATAATTATATGTATCTTCAATCTGCGCCTCACTTACATTTTCCTTCTTAAGTATCCTTACTATATCGATATATTCCAATATATTCTTCTTACAATTAAGCTCCTTATTATATAGCTTTTCCCAGATTTCAGATGCAGTTAACCCTTCAAGTTTGTAATTATTTAATACTTCTTTATCCATATATGTACCTTTCCTTTTTTAAAATTTCTTAGTTCTTGTATTGTACCACAATTTTATAATTACTTCCTTATATATAAGTATGTTTCTAATAACCATAATTTAATCCAAGTAATAGCTTGTGAAATAGAAAGTGTTATTGTTCCAAGATCTCCCCGAATATTATATGATTACCCTTTAAACATTCCTTTCAACAGAATCAGAGTTATAATATTCATTCCAATAGCAGCCATAAAATGTACGTAAACCATTTCAAGGGGAAATCTCTAGAGTGCATATTTTTCCGCAATCCGGGAAAATACTTGATGTGATTGGCAGCGACCAAAACCTTTCAATTATCCGCACCAGAAATTAATTATTAGGGCTATGCAGAGCAGGCATAGTGCTGTATAACATAGATTTACTGTGGATAACTTCAACAATGAAATTTTGCTTATTAGTATCTTTATGATATACTATAAACATTCTACAAATGGAGGTGATGTGTTGAAGAAAAAGGTAATATCCTCTTTTCTTGCTTTTTGTCTTATTATGGCGTTATCTGTAAATGTATTTGCAGATTCAATATCAGATGCTAGGAAGAAATTAGAGCAGCAGCAAAGTCAATACGATAGTATTGCAGGCAGTATAGGTTCTAATAATGCAAGTATTGACAAGCTTCAGCAAATTGTGGAAGAATTAGACAACAACATTTCAATACTTACAGGTAAAATTTCTGCTACAGAGGCTAAGATAAATTCTAAAGAAAAGGATATACAAAATTCTCAAAAAGAAGTAGACAAGCTTATTAAAGATGTTCAGGAAAAGCAGGCTCTTTTAGATGAAAGAGTTAGAGCAATGTATATAAACGGAACTGATTCCTACTTATCCTTTGTTTTAGATTCAAAAGATTTTTCCGATTTAATTGCCAGAGTCAGTTTTATTAAAAAAATTGTATCTTTTGATAAGGAAACAATTCAGGAATTAAATAACAGCAGAAAGAAAATTGAAGATAAACAAAAAGCACTTGAAAAGGAAAAAGCAGATTTAGTCAGCACAAAGGCAGATTTAGTAAATCAAGAGGCTGGCATTGCAGTTCAAAAGAAAGTGCAGCAAAGAAATTTAGATAACCTTAGTGCAGCTCAAAATCAATTACAGGATAATCAAGCTCAGTATAAACAAAAAATAGCAGAAACTAAAAACAGAATAGCTAGCTTAATTCAAGCTCAGAGAGTATCCAGCCCATCAAGAGGCGGTACTACAGTTTTAAACAGGGGATCTTTAAGCTCAGGAAATGAGATAATAGCATATGCATATAGATATCTGGGAACGCCTTATGCTTGGGGAGCAAATGGACCTAATTATTTTGACTGCTCTGGCTTTGTAAAGTATGTATATGCCCACTTTGGTGTAAATCTTCCAAGAACAACAGGTACACAGATTAAAGTTGGACAGGCTGTTTCAAAAAGTAATTTGCAGCCGGGAGATTTAGTATTCTTTGGAACCCCTTCAAACCCACATCATGTAGGTATATATTGCGGGAACGATACATATATTCATGCACCTCAAACAGGTGATGTAGTAAAGATATCTGTTCTTTCAGCAAGAAGTGATTTTGCAGGAGCAAGAAGAATTAACTAAGGTGCCACCCAGTTCACTTTTCACATTTGATGAGAAAAGAGTCAGCAAAATCAAAAAGACTTTTTCAATATTGATAGGGTTTACGGATTTGATATAATAAAAAATGTTCCGCGGAAGCCCAGACCACTGAAAAAGCATCACAATTTATAAATTAATGTACTAAAAAATTAAGGCCGGAGATTTATGAGCCAAAGCTCTAAATTTTCTGGCCTTTTCATAAATTCCATCAGCAATTAAATATCTTCTAACATCAAAACAAAAACAGTATGACCTCTCTCTTTACGGAATTGGAATAAAGGGAGAGATTTTTTTGCTGATTTATTACCAATTAATACTAAATAAATGATATTTTATAAGGATGGCTTCTACTTCAGGTGGGGTAGACTCCCCATCTGAAGACTCCATGCTTAGCTTTAGCTAAGCGAGTTCACTTAGACTCTATTGGGATTTTGCTTATATAATCCAAATCCGGTTATAACTAATTTATCCCAATCGGTATCTTCGCTGCTGCTCCAGTTATATTCAATGCAAAGTTCTTTTAGCCAGGCATTAAGGCCGCTATTTTTTTTGCTTACATTTGGCGATTGTCTTCCAAAATTTTCTTTTATCATTTGAAGCAGTCCTGCCTGTTCCTCTTTTCCTAACTCATTGTTTAATATTTCTTCTATAACTGTGCG
>JBAXYJ010000210.1:0-4901 GCA_041670885.1 Clostridiaceae bacterium | reverse complement strand
TAATGTTGCACTATATTTATTATTTTATATTAATTAAAATATCCCTTTAAAACATCTTCAATATTTGAGAGCAGCTGAGACTTAATTCATTATCCGGCCTAAACTTCCGCCAGCGGAACCCACTTTACTATATTTTTTATTAATCTGTATCTAATGTTACAGAATAAATTCAGGAAGTAATTATAATAATAATTGTAATATAAATTAAAAGGAGAAAAATAAATGAATAACAACTATTTTAATTTAGAAGATTCCATATATGAAATTACAGAAAAATATCCATATACTATAGATTTATTCGCATCCATAGGCTTTGAAAATATTAAAGAGGATAGTGTAAGAAAAACACTGGGGAAGGCAATAACATTAAAGCAGGCACTAAATATAAAGAAGATAAACGAAGAATCTTTTTTAGAAAGACTAGTTAATGAAATAGACAGTAATATAAATAATGCAGATAAAAGCTTGAGTAATATTAATAAAAATGAGAAGGCAAATATAAAAATACAGGGCCTTCTGCCCTGCCCTATAAGGATACCTCTAATGGAAGAGTTTAATAAATTTATTGAAGAAAATAGTGATGTTGATAAGGAAAGTATTGAAGTTAATCTTCAGGCTGCATCTATGGGAATAGATTTTATTAAGGAGAAAGTAGAAAAAGGAGAAACTGAAGATGATTTAGCAGACATATTTATTTCAGCAGGCTTTGACTTTTTCTTTGACAAAAATCTGATGGGTAAATTTAAAAAGCAAAAGGTATTTAAAGATATAACAGGATTTAAAAAGCTGAACAAGGATTTAGATAATCAGGACATATCACTTAAAGATCCTGATGGAGAGTATTCAATGATTGGTGTTGTCCCTGCTGTGTTTCTTATAAATAAAGAGGAGCTAAACGGAAGACAGATGCCTTTAAGTTATAAGGATATATTAAATAAGGAATTTGAAAATTCAGTAGGCCTTCCTATAGGAGATTTCGACTTGTTTAATGCTATACTTCTGAACATTTATAAAAATTATGGAGAAGAGGGAGTAAGAAAACTTAAAAAGTCTCTGTTTAAAGGAATGCATCCATCAGAAATGGTTAAATCCCATATAAAAAAAGGAGCTAAGCCTGCAGTTACAATAATGCCATATTTCTTTACGAAGATGACTAAAATGGAAGGACCAATGACAGCTGTATGGCCAAAAGATGGAGCAATAATAAGCCCTATATTCATGCTGAGCAAAAAATCCAAAGAGAAAAGCCTAAAACCACTGGTAGATTTCTTCTCATCTAAAGCTGTAGGAGAAATTTTAACTCATAATGGCAGATTCCCGTCAGTCAATCCGGAAGTTGATAATATGTTAAGCCCTGAGCAGAAATTTATGTGGCTTGGATGGGATTATATAAAAAATAATGATATTGGAGCCCTGATTAAAAATTGTGAAAATATGTTTAATCAGGAATAGGAGGATAACATGAATTTAGTAATAATTTCAGGACCGCCCTCATCAGGGAAAACCTCAGTTATTTTAAAAACAATTGATGCACTAAAAAGAAGAAACCTGAAGGTAGGAGTAGTTAAATTTGACTGTTTATATACAGATGACGATATTTTATATGAAAAGGCTGGAATTCCGGTTAAAAAAGGATTATCAGGCTCCCTCTGTCCGGACCACTATTTTGCTTCAAATATCGAAGAGGTTGTGGACTGGGGAAACAAATTAGGGCTTGATCTTCTTATAACTGAAAGTGCAGGACTTTGCAACAGATGCTCACCCTATATAAGAGATGTAAAAGCTATTTGCGTTATAGATAATTTAAGTGGAATTAATACTCCTAAGAAAATAGGCCCAATGTTAAAATCTGCAGATATTGTAATAATAACTAAAGGGGATATAGTATCTCAGGCAGAGAGGGAAGTATTTGGAAGCAGAGTATCTTCAGTAAATCCCGGAGCTATAACCATGCATATAAACGGACTTACAGGCCAGGGAGCCTATGAGCTTAGCACCCTTTTATATGATAAAAATCAAAATATAGAAACGGTTGTGGGGAAAAGCTTAAAGTTTCCTATGCCATCCAGCCTTTGCTCCTATTGCCTTGGAGAAACAAGAATAGGAGAAAAATATCAAATGGGCAACGTCAGAAAAATGGAGTTTGGAGATGATAAAGATGAAGAATAGCTATAATGATATAAAATTAGGTGATCTTTTAGATAAATACCCCTTCATTTCCTCCTATTTTAGTGATAATAAGCTGGATATAGATAAAAGTCTTAATATTTCCTTTAATGAATATTTAAATAAAATAAGTGAAGAAGACCTGGAAGAATGGGCAATAAATCCTGAGGAGTTAAAGAAAGGACTAAACATTTATATAAATCAGATGCTCAGCTTCCTGGGAATAAGCCGGGAAAATGAAGTCTTAAGCCTGACAATAGTTTCAGGAAAAAATAAAAGCGGAATTAAAGAGAATTTTGACAGCATTACTATAAATAAAGGAAACATAATATCTATAGTTGGACCAACAGGATCTGGTAAAAGCAGGTTACTTTCCGATATTGAATGGACAGCTCAAAAGGATACACCTACAGAAAGACAGATTTTAATAAATGGAGAAGTTCCGGATATGAAGTGGAGATTCTCTTCAGGAAACAAGCTGGTGGCACAGCTTTCTCAAAATATGAATTTCGTAATGGATCTTTCTGTTTATGAGTTTTTGGAGCTCCATGCAAATTCCAGGATGGTTGAAGATCAGGATAAGGTAATAGAAAAGATAATTAAAGAGGCTAATAACCTGGCAGGAGAAAAATTTAACCTTTCTACTCCAATAACCTCATTAAGCGGAGGACAGTCAAGAGCACTAATGATAGCAGATACAGCAATACTCTCTGCATCTCCCATAGTTTTAATAGATGAAATTGAGAATGCAGGAATTGACAGAAAAAAAGCACTGAAGCTTCTTATATCTTCAGATAAGATAGTTCTTATGGCAACTCACGACCCAACACTGGCATTAATGGGAGACATAAGAATAGTAATTAAAAACGGCGGCATATGGAAGGTAATAAATACATCTGAAAAAGAAAAAAGTCTGCTTTCAAAATTAGAGAGCATGGATAAAGTTATTCAAAAAATGAGGAACTCTCTTCGAAATGGAGAAATTTTAGATGAGAATGTATTTAGGGAGGAAATTTAACGGAAATATCACATGAGGGCTGCTCAGACAGGTTTAAAAATGGAATAGAAGTAGTTGACAAGGTAAGGATGCTGGGATTTCAAATCAGTTGATTCAGATATAGAAATATTCTTACAATAAATAACAGGCAGAAGCTGCTTAGCAAAAAATGCCGTTTCAAAGTCATAACAACTTGGAAACGGCATTTATTTAATTAAGTGATACTGTTTTTAACAACGGCCACAGAAAAGAAAAATTAACAGCCAAAGGAAACAGTTGTTATTTCCGCCGCCACACCCGCAGTTTCTATTACATCCATGATTGCAACTCACTTTTCATCCCCTCCTTACATACTAAAACCAGTATGTAAAACGTATAATACATAATATGTTAAATTTACAGTTATGTGAAAAACAGCGGCTGTCTGTAAACATTTTATTATTTGCTTTCTTTTCTCGGTACATTTTATTATCAGAAATTATGATGATGTATTTTAGCTTTTTCATGATATCCTCCTAAAAATGAAGCTTATAGGCGTCAGCAGAAATGAATAAATGAAAATAGCAAATAATTATCTATATTAATAGTATGGGTAAATTATCCTATTATTTCAATTAGAATATTAACATTCTAAGGCTTGACACATAAAAATGTAATTGTTTTTACTGTTTTTTGTGGTATTATTAGTAAAGGGGAAATCTTGGTTAACTTTACATCTTAAATTTAGGAGGAATTGTAATGGAAGATAATAATTTAGAAAAAGAAGAACAGAAAGAGGCAGAAGGAAAGGAAATTGAAAAAGAAGAAGTAAAGGAAGCTATCGAAATAGAAGAAGCAAAGGAAGCTATCGAAATAGAAGAAGCAAAGGAAGCTATCGAAACAGAAGAAGCTCCAAAGGCAAAAAAGGTTAAAAAGGTTAAAAAAGAAAAGAAGTTAGGTTTTTTTGGTTTCTTATTTGGAAATTTAATAGATCTTATAGCAATTTTATTTTTATCTATGATAGGTCTTGTACTTACAGGTCTGGTACTAAAAATGCTTGGCTACTATGCAAAGGAAAATCTAACATTGTTCCTTATAATAGTTCCAATTATAGGCTTGTTATATAGCACTATTATGGAAACAAAATTAAAAGTAACCTTTGGCAAAAAAATATTAGGACTTAAATTAACAAAATAGGTGGTTTATGAAAAAAGGGAAAGAAATAGATATAACTATAGAGAAAACTGAATTCCCGGGAAATGGCATAGCACATTTTGAGGATAATAAAATAAGTGTTAAGGGAGCCATTCCCGGTGAGAAGGTTAAGATAAAGGTAACTAAGGCAAAGCATAAAAAAATAGATGGTAAAATTATAGAAGTAATAGAACCATCCCCATTTAGAATAGAAAAAAGGTGCCCTCATTTTGGACCTTGCGGAGGCTGCCTGATTCAAGAGCTTCCCTATAGCAAAGAGCTCCAGCTTAAAAAAGAAGGAGTTATTAATCTATTTAAGAAAAATGGCATAGATATATCTGATGTGGAAATAGAAGCAAGCCCCAAGGAATATGAATATAGAAATAAGATGGAATTTAATTTTGGAGACATAGAAAAGGGCGGTGAGCTGTGCCTTGGAATGCACCCAAAGGCAAAAGGCTTTTCAGTTATGACTACAGATAACTGCTGCCTGGTGGATTCTGATTTTAGAGCAATTCTTAAAACTACATTAGATTATTTCAGAGAAAACAAGCTTCCCTTATAC
>JBAXYJ010000209.1:0-4921 GCA_041670885.1 Clostridiaceae bacterium | reverse complement strand
CTTGTACGTAATGTGCAGGACTTTTTTATGGTGAGAAGTATAAGCCGCATCCTGCTGATGGATGGATACTAATTATTATAAAAGTAATAAATTGCATATTATTAATTTATAGAAATATAAAGTTTTTTATGATAGAATAATTGATGATTATCCCTATTTTAAGGAGGATGCATTATGAATAAACTAGAGGAAATATTAAATTATAATAGAAATTTCGTGGAAAACAAAGAATATGAAAAGTACATATCTTCAAAAGAACCGAGGAAAAAAATAGTAATACTATCATGTATGGATACCAGGTTAACAGAACTCCTTCCAAAAGCATTAAATTTGAAAAATGGCGATGCTAAAATAGTAAAAAATGCGGGAGCTGCTATAATGCATCCCTTTGGAAGTATAATGAGAAGTATTATAGTATCCATATATGAGTTTCAAACAGATGAAGTTTTAGTTATTGGCCATTATGGCTGCGGAATGAGTAACTTAAACGTTGATAAGCTTTTAGATGAATTTAAAGAAAGAGGAATTTCACCAGACATTATAGAGACGCTTCTGTACTCCGGTATTGATATAAAAAAGTGGTTACATGGATTTGACTCAGTTGAAGGGTCGGTAAGAGAAAGTGTTGAAATTATTAGAAATCATCCTCTGATTCCTGAAGGAATTAAAATACATGGTTTGATCATAGATCCCAAAACAGGCAAGCTGGATGTGGTTGTTAATGGAAACGACTATCAGCAGCAGTCTTCTGGAAAATCGGAATATAGATAAGTGAGGCAATTGCATAATTCAAATATTAAATTTTCAGCTTTAAAAAACGTTGATTATTCGTTATTTTCAAGCTGAAAACTAAGCCAAAATGTAATTATGCAATTTCCTTAAGTAAAAAACGGCTTCTGCCGTTTTTTTATTCTCCTTAAAGTCTTGAGAAATTTAGTGTAAAAAAATTATTAAGGCAGAGTATAAAATTTAGTGAAAATATACAAAATATATTAAAATACGTAAAATAATTTGTACAGAAGATATAAAAGATAGAAATAGTAAAAAGGGGGCAATTAGTTGCTGAGTGATAGAATCGTTCGAGTTATTCCTCTTGGAGGCCTTGGAGAAATAGGTAAAAATATAACAGCCTTTGAGTATAACAATGAAATAGTTGTTATAGACTGTGGAATGGGTTTCCCAGATGAAGATATGTATGGCGTAGATCTGGTGATTCCTGACATAACATATTTATTAAATAACAAAGACAAGGTGAAAGGAATTTTTTTAACTCATGGGCATGAAGATCATATAGGAGCATTACCCTATATTTTAAAGCAGTTAAATGTGCCTATATATGGTACCCGGTTAACATTAGGCCTAGTTGAAAGTAAATTAAGAGAACATAGAATATTTCCAGATTGTGAACTTCATGAAGTAAATTCCGGAGAAACAATTGAAACAGAGAATTTCAAACTTGAGTTTATAAGAGTTACTCACAGCATAGCAGATTCCTGCGGCATTGCAATTCATACGCCCATAGGTGTGATATTACATACCGGTGATTTTAAAATAGACTATACTCCTATTGACGGATTAGGTACGGATCTGGAGCGTATCTCGAATTTGGGAAAACATGGCGTGCTGCTGCTAATGGCTGATAGTACAAATGTAGAAAGAAGAGGGCATACAATTTCAGAAAAAACTATAGGGGAAACTTTATCAAGAATCATATCAAAGGCAGAGGGAAGAGTCATTGTAGCTACCTTCGCTTCTAATATTCATAGAATGCAGCAAATAGCAGATGCATCTATTAAGTATGGAAGAAAAGTAGCATTTAGCGGAAGAAGTATGGAGAATGTCTCACAGCTGGCTAATAATTTAGGGTACCTTCATATACCGGAAGAATCTATTATATCTGTAGATAAGCTAAAAGATTATAAAAATGAAGAAATAACCATTATTACTACAGGAAGTCAGGGTGAACCTATGGCAGCTCTCCCCAGAATAGCTTTTTCTACCCATAGGACTATCAGTATAGAACCAAAGGATTTGTTTATTATTTCATCATCCCCAATCCCTGGAAATGAAAAACTGGTTTCCAGACTAGTTAATCAGTTATATCTAAAGGGTGCTGATGTAATTTATGAGGATCTTGAAGAGGTTCACGCGTCAGGTCACGCATACCAGGAGGAACTACAGCTGATAAATACATTAGTTCATCCTAAATATTTCATGCCGGTTCATGGCGAATATAGACATTTAATACACCATGCAAAATTGGCGGAAAGATTAGGCATGGAAAAAGATAATATTTTCACACTGCAGACAGGGCAGGTTCTGGAGATCAACCAGGCGGAGGCTAAAATAAGCGGGAATGTTCCTACAGGTTCTATACTTGTTGATGGCATAGGGGTAGGAGATGTTTCAAATATTGTTCTCAGAGATAGACGTAATTTAGCTCAGGATGGCATGCTCACTGTGGTTGTTACGCTAGAGCGGGAAACCTACAGCATTATAGCAGGTCCGGATATTATCACAAGGGGGTTTGTCTATGCAAAGGAATCAGAAGATTTGATACTTGAGGTAAAAGAAATTGTCAGAAATGAACTTAATTCTTGTTTTGATAATAAAATTATAGAGTGGTACATATTAAAGTCTAATATGAAAAAGTCCATAGAAAAGTATTTATATGAGAAGACAAAGAGGAGACCAATTATTTTCCCTATTATTATGGAAATTTAATAAGCTAAGAAAACTGGTATTGAAAATAAATATAATATCAGTTTTCTTTTTTTACGGAATCACCTAAGCGGTGCTTTTTTTGAAATATTACATGCATTTTATTAACTGGATTGACAAAAAATATTCATATATTATACTTAAATTAAGAAAATAAAAAAAATTGCGAAAACTTGTATATATGGGGGATATGATTATGTTTAAGAATTTCACTCAGTTAAAAGAATTCGTTGATAAAGAAGGCATCAAAATAGTTGATTTTAAAATCATCACACTTCAGGGCAGGTGGAATCACTTAGCCATACCTGTTGAGCGGCTTAATGAAAAGTTATTCATAGATGGAATCGGATTTGATGGTTCAAGCTATGGCTATTCAAATATTGAAGACTCTGATATGCGTTTTATTCCTGATATGGCTGCATCATTTATAGAGCCATATTGCAGCGTTCCTACACTCAGCATGATTGCAAACATATATACTGCTTCGCAAAAGGGTGGAAGATTTGCAGGGGATCCCAGGTATATTGCTGAAAAAGCAGAAAATTGCATGAATAAGCTGGGCATAGCTGATGAATATGCTATTGGGCCTGAATTTGAATTTTATATATTTGATCATGTGAGTTTCGAAATAAAACATGAACATCAGGAAGTCAGTATAAATTCAAAGCAGGCACCCTGGAATACCAACGATAAGGAAAGTAACTACGGTTACAAGGTTCCCTTCCAGAACGGTTATCATATTGGGCTTCCCTATGATACAAATAATGATTTGAGAAGTGAAATAACATTAAGACTTCAGGAAATGGGCGTACAGGTGAAATATCATCACCATGAAGTAGGAGCTGCAGGACAGCTTGAACTTGAAGTTGAACTTGAAACCATGAAAAAAATGGCTGATAAGACTATGATGGCAAAGTATGTAATTAAAAACGAAGCTGTAAGACATGGGAAAACTGCAACATTTATGCCAAAGCCTCTTTATGGAGAAGCCGGCAGCGGAATGCATGTCCATATGCTGCTCAGAAAAAACGGTAAAAACATATTTTATGATGAGAAAGGATATTCATCCATGAGCCAGGAAGCACTATACTTCATAGGCGGGATCCTTAAACATTCAAAAGCTTTACTTGCATTTACTAATCCATCAACAAATTCCTATAAGAGATTGGTTCCAGGCTTTGAAGCACCTGTTTCAATATGCTTTGCCACAGGTAACAGAAGTGCTGTTATAAGAATCCCCGGATATGTTAAGGAACCGGAAAAAAGAAGATTTGAATTTAGGCCATCAGATGGTACTGCCAACCCTTATCTGGCATATTCGACACTTCTCATGGCAGGCCTTGATGGAATAATAAATAAGATAGACCCTGCCAAGGAAGGCTTTGGACCCTATGATATAAATGTATTTGACCTTCCTGAAGAAGAAAGAAATAAGATTGGAGCTCTTCCGAAATCCCTTGAAGAAGCATTGGACGAGCTTAAAAGTGATCATGATTTTCTTATGAGGGATGGAGTTTTTGATGAATACTTCATAGAAAACTATATAAACTTTAAGTATGAAAATGAGTGCAGGAAGATAGCCCCTATACCAAGCCCTGCAGAATACGAACTTTATTATGACATATAGGGACGGTTCTGGGACGGTTCTAAATAATTTCATTTAAAAAATAATTCATATTAGTCCTGCATATGATATCACCAAAGAAAAAATTGATATTATGTGCAGGAATTTTCACATTAAAGATGAATATTATATATATCATGGTTATTATGGACAAGTACCAGAAACCTGTTAAAGAAATAATAAAATGAAACAATTTAGAACCGTCCCTGGGGGTGTAATGGTGGATGAAATTAATATAGCTATAATTGATGATGAGAAAGTACAAGCGGAGCTTTTAGAAAAATATGTGCAGAATTGGGCCTGCAAAAAAAATATCAGAGTAAAAACAGAGAACTTTTATAGTGCTGAAAGCTTTGAATTTAACTGGAGCATGGATAAAAAATATAACATAATTTTATTGGATATCCAGATGAAAGGTGAAAACGGCATTGAACTTGCTAAGAAAATAAGGCAGCAGGATGAAAATTTAAATATAATTTTCACTACTGCCATTACTGATTATATTGGAGAGGGCTATGATGTTTCTGCATTAAATTATCTAATCAAGCCAATAAAAGAAGACAAGCTTTATGAATG
>JBAXYJ010000208.1:0-4921 GCA_041670885.1 Clostridiaceae bacterium | reverse complement strand
AGCATAAGTGCACACCCAATCAATCCTTTTAATCCTAAATTCTCATGAAGGATTAAAAATCCTCCTACTGCGGCAAACAGAGACTCCATGCTGAGAATGATGGCAGCACTTGTAGGGTCTGCATTTTTTTGTCCTACAACCTGAAGAGTGTATGCAACTCCCACCGATGCTATTCCTCCATATAAAATAGGAACTGCTGCCTGAAATAGTCCTGATAAAGTTATCTCTTCAGTAAAAACAGCAATTGCTAAACTTAAAATGGCACAGGTTAAGAATTGAAAAAATGATAATTTAACGGCATTGATTTTGCTGATAAAATTATCTATCAAAAGAATATGGACTGCAAAGAAAAATGCACAGGTTAAAATTAGCAGGTCATACTTAGTGATGGAAAAAGTATTTGTTACGCATAAAAAATATAAGCCAAAAACTGCAAGAAGTGCTCCTATCCAGGCATTTATTCTTACATGATGCTTTAAAAAAAGGCCAAGAATTGGTACTAAAACAATATATAGTCCAGTTATAAAGGCTGTTTTCCCAGCTGTTGTCTGCATAAGTCCCAGCTGCTGCAAAGATACCGCAATAAATAAAATTATTCCGGCTATAATTCCGAGTTTAGCAGCATTTCTATAGCTTTTGCCTCTATCCGCATTATCATCTTTTAAGAATATCATAAGGGGAACTAAGGATAGGCTTCCCAGCAAAAACCTCACTCCATTAAAGGTAAATGGACCCACATATTTCATTCCTATTCGCTGGGCTACAAAGGCAAATCCCCATATGGCTGCAGCCAATAAAAGTAATAAATCAGATTTAAATGCATTTTTTTTCATTTAACTTCTCCTAAATATTTAACATTTGAAATTAATATTCATATAAAATTCTAACATTCAGGCAGCCTAAAAGCCAGCATTTATTGACATAATGCATACCTAGTGATTTATTGTAAAATTCATTCCTGATGAATATAGCTTCAACACATTAACTAACAAAGTCATATAGTCATGTACCACCGGCAAGCCGGTGGCTTGAGTAAGCCCTATAAGGGCATGGTACTGGCGACGCTACTCGCGCTCTGAAAAACCGCCAATCGCAAAACTGTTACAGCGGCCACCCTCATTGGGTGGCTGTTTTATTTGCTATCTTTTGCCGGCTCTCCCGTAAACGGGTCAATATATTCTTTCATACTTATCTGTTCTGATATCTGATCCTCTTGCAATTGGTTTTGTATATATTTTTCAATTGCAGTTTTATTTCTTCCTACTGTATCTACATAATATCCTCTGCACCAAAAATGTCTATTTCCATACTTATATTTTAAATTTGCGAACCTATCGAAAATCATTAAGCTACTTTTTCCTTTTAATATCCCCATAAATTTCGATACACTCATCTTTGGCGGAATTGCCACAAGCATATGTACATGATCTGGGCATACATTAGCTTCTACAATTTCTACTCCATTTCTTATACATATCTCCCGTAATATCTTCCCAATTTCTGTTTTATACTTTCCATATATTATTTGTCTTCTATACTTAGGTGCAAATATTATATGATATTGACACCTCCATTTTGTGTGTGATAAGCTTTCTATGTCGTTACCCATACGACACCTCCTATGATTTTTTGTTTTGCGATTGTCAGTCGCTTTCATTCTATCATAGGAGTTATTTTTTGTTCAGAGCTAAAGCCATTTTGCCCACTGGCATTACCAGTGGTTTTCTAAACAACCGAAAACCAGGGCTCCCGCCCTGGCTTTATTTCAATCAGACTTGCCCCTAACTGCTGAAATATTGAACAGTAATACTGATATTTTTATTTACTGGTTTAACAATTATTTTATAATGGTTTTCCATAATAAATTCTTCAGAAGCATCTGCCTTACTGTCAATAGCTTGTAGAATGCATTGTGATTTATTAATAATAATCAGCCTTCCATTTTTTTCAACTTTAAGTGTAATCTTTTCTGTTTCTGCAAAAGCAGGATTGAGATTAAATAATTCATGCATTGAAAAGCTGCGTTTAAAGCTGTTTAAAGCTCTATAAAATGGCTGATTAGTTGTTCCCGTACTATTGTCATTAATTTGAATCTTAACATACCCTGGTATGCTTTTATTTATTTTATTCCTTACTTTTCTAATTAAAATAAACAGAGCTATAATTATTATTAAACTAATAACTCCAAATATTATATAGGAAACAAAAAACACCTGTACTTTAATGTTTGTGCTGATTTTTCCGCCCTTTGAATCATCACAAATTATGGTAATTATACTTCCGCCGATCTTCTTGCCCTTAATATTTAATGTATCCCCATTTATTTCAGCTTTAAGCACATCAGAAGATTCATTTAAAATAGAATACTTAAGTATATCCTTATCCTGATCTTTAAAATACTGGGATAAAATAATTTTCATGTTTTTGCTGTTCCATAATCTTATATTGCCTAATTTTATACTCAAAACCGGCTTTCTGTTTTGTGCTCCCAGCGTCTTTATCTCACTCTCTCTAATAAAACCGGAGCCTTCAATCCTTACCCTTAGCTCATATCTGTCTTCATCATCTAGTGTATAGCTGCTTACAAATTCATTATTTTTATATTCCATTGGGAATTCTTTTATTTCAGATTTATCTAAATTTTTCACAACTAACACAGCTTTTGAAGAGCTGTAAATATCCTTGTCTTCTAATTTTTGTCCATTACTTCCCAAGAAAGACACTATATTAACCTTATCTCCTTTATATTTCACATTATCCGGACTAAGCTTTAAGAAAACCTTCAAATCATAGTTTGATATTAAACTGATATTTATTTTATCTTTATCAGCTCCCTTTATATAAAGAATCCAGGCGCCCTTTTCAGGAGATATAAGCTTTAACATGGAATACTTATTTGATTTATTATATATAAATTTATCTGAGGGTATTTGTACAATTTTTCCTTCCGGATTTGATAATTTGATTTCAACAGGTTTTGATGCCAATATTGATATGTTTGCTTCTACTGCATTATTATCAGGAATATTTATTTTAATCTGCTGATACTCCTCATTTCCAGTTATTGTTTCCTGCTGTAATACCTTTAAGTTAAAATTATCTGCAAATATCTGTCTTAGAATCTTTGGAATCTCTTCAGCTGTGTTTGTTATAAAATTTTTCCCATTGGTTTGCTTAGATATGTTTTGAAGCTGACTTTTATCCACCGTTCCATCAGCATTTAGTCCAATTGTGTATATTGGGAATTTATTTAATTTGGCATTACTAAGAGCTGCTGATAAATCTTCTTCAGATTCACTTTTATTTCTTTCAGGATCATTTTTGCCGTCTGAAAGCAGGATAATTATTGGCTTATTTCCGGAGCTAGCTCCTTCCTTTAAAATACTAACAGCTTTTTTTAGCCCAAGTCCAATATCAGTCCAATCTCCCAGTTCCAGGTTTGTTAGTGTATTTTTAAGGGCTGATTTATCTTCTTTGGAATTAAGTTCTTTAATCTCATATTCTCTTACAATATTTCCGGAATATGCAACCATACCGCCTTTATCCCCTTTAGTATGGCACATATCAATAAACATCTTCATCGCTTCACCGGTTAACCCTTCCGGATCACTTTTCCTCATTGATTTGCTTGAATCAATTACAAAAACCACATCAATACCAGAGGATGAACCAATATTTTCAGCGAATACCAGCTTTTTACCAAAGCTAGAAAATAATGTACTAAAAATTAACGCCATAATAATAAAGCATTTGCATTTTGTTATTGTACGCATCATATCCCCCCCCTTGTATATGGAATATTCATATTATTAGTACTATTCGATAAATTATTATAAATACCTTCATACAATGGTAATAATTCAATTTAATTTTCGCAGCTTATATTTTTGTAGATTAGTGTTGAAAGGCTATAGGTTATGGTTACTCCTGTTTCAGGCAGTAAATATAGAAATTTTTTCTGCCCTTTGTGAAGCAAAATCATCTCCTTACTGCAGAATTAAAATAAATATTATAGAACATTTAATATAGTCTTTGGAGAAAGTTTAAAATTGCTGGTGTGAACTAATATAGGTTTTCAACATATTGGCTAACAAAAGCTGATATGCTTAAAATATAATATACAGACCTTCCCCTGCTGCCCTTTTAAACATAAAAAAACAGAAGCACCTCAAGCGCTTCTTCCCGGAATTTCCTCATTTAATAATTTTAACAAATTTCAGCCCTTATTTTCCTGCCATCTCCATGCATCTCTGCACATATCCTCCAGTGTCTTTTCTGCCTTCCATCCAAGCTCCCTATTGGCTTTACCCGGATCTGCAAAGCAAGCCTCTATGTCACCTGCTCTTCTTCCTGTAATAATATAAGGCACCTTCCTGCCTGAGACCTTTTCAAAGGCTTTCACCACATCAAGGACGCTTATTCCAATTCCAGTCCCCAGGTTGTATGCCTCAACGCCTTTAGACTTCAAAACCTTATTTAAAGCTTTCAAATGACCCTTTGCCAAATCAACAACATGGATGTAGTCCCTTACGCCGGTTCCATCCTTGGTATTGTAGTCCCCCCCATAAATATGAAGTTTTTCCCTTTTCCCTGCTGTAGCTTCAGCCATATATGGTACCAGATTATTAGGTATACCGCTTGGGTCTTCCCCAATTTTACCGCTTTCATGGGCACCAATGGGGTTAAAATACCTGAGAATTGCAATGCTCCAATTATTGTCTGAAGCATAGATATCATTTAATATTCTTTCTATCATGAGTTTAGTGTTTCCATAAGGATTTACTGCACTAAGGGGCAGATCTTCTGTAAAGGGAGATATGTTATTAGCTCCATAGACAGTTGCAGATGAGCTAAATACAATATTATATACACCATATTTTTCCATAAGAGAGCAAAGTATCAGTGTCCCTGTTACATTATT
>JBAXYJ010000207.1:0-4980 GCA_041670885.1 Clostridiaceae bacterium | reverse complement strand
TGCATTTCCTTTATTTACCATAGTTATTGCATCATTTTTATTTATGGCTAAAGCTTTATTTGAATAATCCAAAGCCTTGTCATACTGCTTCAGATTATTATAAGCCCAGCTTAAATTATTTAAAATATTATCATTCCTGCTGTTATAGGTTAACGCCTTTTCCAGAACCTTTATTCCCTCTTCGTTTTTATTTAATGAGATTAAAGCATAGCCTTTTTCTCCAAGCAGATAATCATCCTCTTTACCTGACTTTATCTTTTCGTCAATATAATTTATAGTATCCTGATATTTCCCTTGCTTCATAAGATTTTCAATCTTATCTTGATAACCTTCGCTTCCCTTCAAAAAGAAAAAAGCAGCAAAGGCAGCAGCTATTATTAATATTACAATAATATTTTTAAATTTATTCATAGTTACCCCTCATTTCAACTATTTACAATCTATCATATTTATACGTAATTGACAATAATGATATTCTACCTTTCTCCCAGCTTTAGATTAGGAACAGCATTTAAAGAAAGATCTGACTTTCTTCCTTTTTTATATTCGAAATAAGCAGCACTTCCTATCATTGCCGCATTATCTGTACATAAAATCATGCTGGGAAATAAAACTTTAATTCCTTGACTTTTTCCTTCATTTACAAGCGTTTCTCTTAGGCATGAGTTAGCGGCTACCCCTCCAGCTATGGCAATTTTATCTACACCTTTTATCTTGCAGGCCTTTAATGCATTATCAGTTAAAACTCCAACAACTGCTTTTTGGAAAGAGGCTGCAATGTCCTCTGTTACAATTGTTTCTCCCTTCATTTTTGCAGAGTTAAGATAATTTAAGACTGCGGATTTAAGTCCTGAAAATGAAAAGTCGAGAGAATCATCATGAAAATTCGCTCTTGGAAATTTCACCCAATCACTGTTTCCGTTTTTCGCTATTTTGTCTATTTTAGGTCCTCCAGGATATCCAAGCCCTAAGGCTCTTGCAATTTTATCATAGGCTTCTCCTGCTGCATCATCTCTGGTTCTTCCCATAACCTCAAAGTCACCATAATCCTTCATATAAACAATATATGTATGACCTCCGGATACTACAAGGCAGACAAAGGGAGGCTCTAAATCCTTATGTTCAATAAAGTTTGCACTGATATGACCTTCTATATGATTTACTCCAATTAAAGGGAGCTTAAGAGAATATGAAAGTCCTTTAGCATACTGAAGTCCAACCAAAAGAGCTCCTACCAGGCCCGGTCCATAGGTAACCCCTATGGCATCTATATCTTTAAATGTAAGGTTAGCCCCAGTTAATGCTTCCTGTACTACGGAGCTTATTACCTCAATATGCATACGGGAGGCTACCTCAGGGACAACTCCGCCATACTTTTTATGTACATCTATTTGGGAAGCTATTATATTTGATAAAACTTCTCTTCCATCAACCACTATTGAAGCTGAAGTTTCATCACAGCTTGATTCTATTGCAAGTATCTTCATCATTACACCTCTAATTAATTTTGTTTTAAGAATCACGCTTCAGGCGGAAATATTCTCTGCCTGAAGTTTGGATGTTTGGCAGTAAACTAAGCTCACTAACCCATTTAATTATACATAATGGAAAAGATGTTATCAAATTTTTTTATATGATATAATCAAAAGGAGGAAGGAGGCTGCTATGGATAATTACGCAAAAGTTGTTGTTTTAGGATCCCCAATATCAAAATCGAATTTTAAACTTTTCAATTTAAATGGCCGGGCAATACTTCCAAACAAATCAGGAAAATACCATGACAGATATGCAGTATATGAAGAACAGATAGCCCTGGAGGCACGAAGTCAAAATCCAAAGCTGTTTTTTAACGAATCACTTATTGCAGTCTTAAAGGTTTATTATAAAAGTGCTAAAAGACATCCTGATACTAATAATATAACAAAATCTATTTTCGATGGAATTGAAAAAAGTGGTCTTATTATAAATGATGCTCAGATAAGAAGACTTATTATAGAAGAATTTTACGATAAAGAAAATCCCAGATTTGAACTGGAGCTTTTTTGTGAAAGCAGCTACGGTATGGAATATTCTATATGTCATAAGGATATAAAGGACAAGCCTCTTCTCTATGATCTGCCCTGCAACAGAAAATCATCTTATAATAAACTGTCTGATAAAATTAAACCAAAAGAAGGCTGTTTCCTTTGTTCTGTTTGCGGAAAAAGTATAAATAAAGAAGACAGTATAACTGTCTCAGGCGGGAAAAGCTTTATATGCAGGGACTGCCTTAAAAAATCATTCTAAAAAATCTGCCTCTGTTTAGAAATTTTTTTCTACTTTGAGGCAGATTTTTATTTAGGAAATCGCATAATTTTAAGTTTATTTTTCAACTGAAAAAACGCTGAACATTCGTTATTTTCATCTGAAACCAGCCAAAAGGTAATTACCCAATTCACTTACTAGGGTGAATTGGGTAATTCTTAATTTATTTTTCAGCTTAAAAAACGTTGAACATTCGTTATTTTAAGCCTCAACAGCCGAAAGGTAATTACCCAATTCACTTATTAGGGTGAATTGGGTAATTCTTAATTTATTTCAGCTTAAAAAACGTTGAACATTCGTTATTTTAAGCCTCAACAGCCGAAAGGTAATTACCCAATTCACTTTATTCATATCTTAAAGCATCTATGGGCTTTAGCTTAGAGGCCTTATTTGCAGGATACATTCCAAAAATAATTCCTACTGCCATTGCAAAGCTGAATGAAAGCATAACTACAGTTGGTGAAATTGAAACAGCTATGCTGGTAAATTTAGATACAATATTCGCCACCAGAAATCCCAGTGCTATTCCTATTATTCCTCCCAGCACTGATAAAACTACTGACTCTATAAGAAACTGAATGAGGATATTCCTTCTTTTTGCTCCTATTGCCTTCCTTATTCCTATCTCTCTTGTCCTTTCAGTTACAGAAACCAGCATTATATTCATAATTCCAATTCCTCCAACCAGCAGAGATATAGAAGCAATACCTCCCAGCATCATAGTCAGGGTGTTTGTAGTAGTTGATACTGTAGACAAAAGATCTGTCTGGTTAAATACCTTGTAATCATCTGTGCTCCCAAACTTTTGATAAAGGAAAGTATTAAGCTGATTATAAGCATTAGTTACTGCGCTACTTGATGCTGCTTCTATATAAAAGGTGCTTATCCTTGTAGTTTTAAAAAGCCTTTCAGCTGTTGAAATAGGGATTATTATCTTTTCATCATTAGAACCTGAACTGGAAGTTCCTGCTGATTTTAAAAGACCTACAACTGTAAAATTATTTCTATTAATCTGAATTGTCTTTCCAATAACATCCCTGGTTCCAAGTATTGTATCTGCTATATCTGTTCCTATAACTGCTACTTTATATCTGTTAGTAATATCATTTTCACTTATGAACCTGCCTGTATCTATGCTTACATTTCTAATCTCCTCATAGGCCGGTTCTGAACCCTCAACAGAGTATGATTCTGACTTTGTTCCTGACTTTACTGTAGAACTTGTACTTATAATAGGTGCTATTTCTTTAATGAAGCTCCCTGATTTCAGCTGAGTTATCTCATCATCTGTTATGGGTTTGTTTCTATAGGTTCTTATATTAACAGTTATTAAGTTAGTACCAAGACCTTCTATCTGAGACTGAATATTCTTTGTAGTTCCCTGTCCTATACCAACCAGTACGATTACTGACAGTATACCTATAATAATACCCAGCATAGTAAGTATTGATCTCATTTTGTTTGACCTGATGGAGCTTAGAGCCATCTTTATACCTTGAGTAAATTTCATTTCTCTGCCCCCTCATGCTCATGGATTTTCCCATCCATTATTTCTACTGTCCTCTTTGCAGATTTTGCAACGTGGCTGTCATGGGTAATCAGAATTACAGTCCTGCCTTTTTTATTAAGCTCCTGCAGTATCTTCAGTACCTCTTCTCCTGTCTTACTATCCAGGTTTCCGGTGGGTTCATCTGCAAGAATAATCTGAGGATCTGTAACTAAAGCTCTTGCTATTGCAACTCTTTGCTGCTGACCTCCGCTCATCTGAGTAGGCATGTGCTTCATCCTTGATAATAACCCAACGCTGTCTAACGCATCTTCTGCTCTTCTTTTTCTGTCCTTAGCTGATACCCCCAGATAAACTAATGGGAGTTCCACATTTTCTAAAGCTGATAGTTTTGGAAGAAGGTTAAATTTCTGAAATACAAAACCTATCTTCTCATTTCTTATCTCTGAAAGCCTATTATCACTTAGTTTAGAAACCTCTTCTCCTGCCAGAAAATATTCACCGGAGGTTGGGGTATCAAGGCAGCCAATTATATTCATAAGTGTAGATTTCCCGGATCCGGAGGGCCCTATTATTGATGTAAATTCTCCCTGATGAATCGTAAGTGTCAGGTCATCTAAGGCATACACTTTATCTTCACCCATCTCATATATCTTGTACAGGTTCTTTATTCTAATCATATCTGCCTCCTAATTTCCGGATCTTCTATTTGTATCACCAGTAAGGCCGCCCATGCCGCCAAATCCACTCTGATTAGTTTTAGTAGTTGACGTTGTTGATGATGAGCTGGTAGTTGCCTTAGCGTAAACTGTCTGACCTTCAGTTAAGCCGCTTAATATTTCTGCCTGAGTTTCATTTTGTATTCCCAAAGTAACCTCAGTTAAGGAACTGCTGCCTCCCTGACTGTTTGAGCTTGAATTTGTATTTGAATTTGTGCTCATTCCAGAAGTATTTTTGTTTCCTGATCCACTGCTATTCTGGTTTTTAAACCCAAAGCCTGCAGCTGACGCTCCTGATGGAAGTGATGTCATAACATAGCTCTTTCTGTTTCTGGTAGTTACAGCATCAAGAGGAACAACTAAAGCATCCGATTTTGAATTTACAACTATTGTTACATTAGCAGTCATACCAATCTTTATGCTGTCCCCATTATCAATAGCTACTGTTAC
>JBAXYJ010000206.1:0-4988 GCA_041670885.1 Clostridiaceae bacterium | reverse complement strand
TCGCCATTAATGAAGGATATTTTAAAGAAGAGGGTATAGATATTGATTTATCAACTGGACAAGGAGCAGATAAAACCATGCAGCAGGTTCTAAGCAACAGTGCAGATATTGGTTTTTGCGGTCCTGAACAGGTAATCTATATATATAACCAGCAAAAAGAAAACTACCCGATACTTTTTGCACAGCTTACCCAGACTGACGGTTCCTTCCTGGTAGGAAGAAATGCAAATTCTAATTTTTCTTATTCCGATCTTAAAGGGAAAACTATTATTGGCGGAAGACCTGCAGGCGTTCCGGAAATGGCTTTGGAATATGTTCTTAGAAATTACGGACTTGTAAACGGGAAAAATGTTAATATCGTTACAAATATTGCTTTTACAGCTACTTCAGGTGCATTTAAAGGCGGAACAGGAGATTACGTTGCACTCTTTGAGCCTACAGCCAGCATGTTAGAGCAGGATAAATCAGGTTATATAGTATCATCAATTGGAAAAGAAGCCGGAACTATCCCTTATACCTGCTTCTTTGCAACTAAGTCATATATAGAAGCACATAAGGATATTATACAAAAATTCACAAATGCAATTTATAAAGGGCAAAAATACGTGTCTTCACATACTGAAAAAGAAACAGCAGAGAAAATAGTTTCCTTCTTCCCTGGGACAGATGTGTCTTTAATAGAAAAGGTAATTAAAAACTATAAAGGCGTTGGTGCCTATGCTTCAAGTCCACTGCTTAAGGAAGATGATTTAACCAGGCTTTACAATATAATTCAAAGTTATGACAGTTCACTGCTTCCAAAAAGGCCCTCATATAAAATAATAGTTAATACCTCCTTTGCAGAAGAAGCAATGAAATAAAAGAAATTGCATGATTTAAAAATTTGTATTCCACTAAAAATAGAAGGCTGTGCCTTCTATTTTTTCCTTATTGAACATTCGTTATTTTACGGTGAAACAGCCAAATGAAATCATTTAAAATCCTTCTTATAGGTTTTCCATAATTACAAAATAGTTTTCACTGAAATAAAGCAGTGAACATTTGCTTTTTTTCAGCGAAACAGCCAAAGGAAATTATGGAAAACCCTTTATTCTGGGGATTTTCAATGATTAATAATTAGTTTTCACCATAAAAAACGCAGAACATTCGTTATTTTATGGTGAAACAGCCAAAGGAAATCATTTAAAATCCTTTAGCATTATTAATTTATTATTCATATAATATTTTAGTAAGAAATTGCATAAAACCATTTTACAAATTATTAAGGTTTTCTAAGCTGAAAAGTTAATTTATGATTATGCAATTTTCTAAAGTAATATCAGGAGTTTTATATGTGTAAATTAATGGTAACTGGCATTTACATGAATTATCACAGCAAACTTGGTGAGACATCTGCTCTTCATAATATCAGCTTTTCAATAGATGATGGAGAATTTGTATCCCTGGTTGGTCCTTCCGGCTGCGGGAAATCAACTCTTCTTAATATTATTGCCCACCTGATTAAGCCATCTTACGGAGATATTTATTTAGATGGGAAACCTCTCACGGATATCTCTCCGGATATAGGATATATGTTCCAGAATGACGAACTATTTGACTGGCTTTCTGTATTTGATAATATTGCACTAGGTCTTAAAATCCAAAAGAAATTAGATGATAAAAGCAGGGAACATATTAATAATTTAGTTAAAGAATACAATTTATACGGATTTATCAATAGAAAACCAAGAGAGTTATCAGGAGGAATGAGACAGAGAGTTGCTCTTCTTCGAACTCTGGCCTTAGATCCTAAAATTCTTCTTCTGGATGAACCATTTTCGGCTCTTGACTATCAAACCAGGCTTAAGGTTAATGATGATGTGTCAAATATTATAAAAAAAGAAAGGAAAACAGCCCTGATGGTAACACACGATATAGCAGAAGCTATTTCTATGTCTGACAGAGTTATTATTCTTTCAAACAGACCGGCTGAAATAAAAGAAGAGATTAAGATAGATATAGATAAAAATCTGACCCCTCTCCAGCGGCGGGAAGACCCAGGTTTCAGATTATATTTTAATAAGATATGGAAGGAGCTTAACATCTATGAGTAAAGAGCAGGATGAATATATAAAAAGGCTTAAAAACAGAAAGATGAAAATTGTAATTGTAAGGCTGGTAATTCTTTTTTCTATATTTATTTTATGGGAGATAGCAGGAGACACTAAACTGATTGACCCATTTCTTACCTCAACGCCATCTCGGATGTGGAAAAGCTTAGTTAAGATATATACAGAAGGGACGCTGTTTCGGCATATTTTTATTACCTGCTATGAAACAATTGTAGGATTTATATCAGGAACCATATTGGGAAGCCTGATTGCAGTTATATTATGGTGGTCAGATTTTTTAAACAAGGTTCTGGATCCTTATTTGGTTGTATTAAATGCCCTTCCTAAGGTGGCACTTGCACCTATTATTATTTTCTGGGTAGGAAACGGAATATCTGCAATTATAATCATCGCTCTTTTAATATCAATTATTGTTACGATTATTACTGTTTTAAATGGCTTCTTAGATGTAGATGAAAATAAGGTTAAGCTTATAAAAACATTTGGAGGAAAAAAGCTTCAGATCCTGAGATATCTTATTATACCTGCATCACTTAGCACAATTATTTCAGCCCTTAAAATAAATGTAGGTTTATCCTGGGTGGGTGTTATAATGGGAGAATTTCTTGTAGCAAAGGAAGGTCTTGGTTTTCTAATAATATACGGAGGCCAGATTGCACAGCTGGATTTAGTTATGATGAGCATTATTATTCTTTCATTAATAGCATTTATCATGTATCAGGGAGTAGCTTATATACAAAAGAAGATATTTAACTGGAGGTAATCAGGAAGTAATTTGAATATAATGTGTAATTTTTGTCAATATTTATAACGAATATTTATTATAATTTTTAATATATTTTATTGAGGAAATTGTATTAAAAATATGGTTTTAGGAGAAGTATATGAATTATTTTGATATGGCCAATAACTTATATAATGATAACAAATTCTACGATGCATTTCATATGTACAAAAAATCAATAGAAGAGGGCGAAAGTATTAGTTCCTCCCTCTATAATGCTGCAGTTTGTCTTATTAAGCTTAAAAAATTCAAAGAAGCCATAGTATATTTGAAGGATGCTTTAGCTATAAAGAAAGACAGCAAGTATTTCTTCAATTTAGGCTACTGCTATGCCATGATGAACAGAAAAAACTTTGCACTGCAGTACTTTAATACTGCCTGGAGCTACGATAATAATGATGCTGATTCTGAAAAAGCCATATCACTTATTCTTCATTCACTCCGAAAATAATCACCATTCTCCTGCTATCTCGGCATTTCTGTGATCTATTAAAAACCTGGCGGTATTATAGTAGTTCCCTCCTACATAAAAGGTGGGATCTACATTTATCCATTTTTGCTCATCATTTATATAAATTTGATTCCAGGCATGACCTACCCAGCTTTCTCCATTATAGCCTTCTCCGGTTATCAGCCTTACCTTAATATTATTTGCCCTGCACATTGCCACATATAGACAAGCATAGTCAAAGCATATACCCTTCCTTGTATTATAGGTGGGTATGGCTCCTGACTTATCATTAAAATCATTTCTTAATATCCTTTCAGCTTTCCCATTATCATACTTAATGTTAGAGCCTATCCAGTTATACAGAAGCTTCCCTTTTGAAGTTTCAGCTTTCCCCTTTGATGCTATATTTCTAGCTGAATTATCTATTTCATTATTTGACTTTATACCTTCCTCCAGCGTAACACCGTTGTAATATACTGTCTCTCCGTTATTGCCGGATTTTTTTACTACCTTAAAGGAATTATTAAGTATCTCCGGAATGCTCTTTGCCAGCTGTGAGTTATTTATCCTGCTTATTACATTGTCATTTACATAATTATAAGGCTTAGAGCTTACTAAATAATCCTCCAGCTTTGGAGTTGGACTAAAGCTGGCAGCAATGTTTAAAACAAATACTCCTACCAGGAGGCAGCTTATTCCTCTGGGAATCTGAAAAATCATACCAGCCAGCCTTTTCCAAAGGCTGCTTTTTTCTCTGATTCCTTCCTCAACTCCTCCTAAAATCGGATAAAAGGTTATTCTGTTAATTAGTTCCGTAATTATCATAAGTATCTTGTATATAAGCATAATAAGAATAGGAAAAAATATAACAAATATTATTACAGGTTTATTTTCCATTAAGGTTTTTACATAAAGGGGTATAATATCATATATTTTTTCATAGTAACCTGAGCTGTGCTCTATAAAAATTTTTTTACCATATATGATGCCCAGAATCAGTGAAATTAAAAATAATATATTACCTTCAATGCTTAAAAGCTCTTTTTCAATATCCGATTTGGAAAATTTAAAAACAAATCCTTTAGCAATAGGATAAAAAAACAGCAGTATAAGCATAATCGTAACCGGATTCTTAAATATCGAAATCACCGCCCTCATCCTCATTTAATATTTCATTTATTACTTCCTTAACCAGATGATATTCATATCCGCGCCTTATCAGCATATCTCCAAGTTTTTTACGGATTTCTAATTTTTCTTTCCCCTTAAGTGAATTATATTTTTTCACAGCTAAAGCTTTTGCTTTGTTTTTTTCTGTTTCATCTCCCATGGATGATATATATTTTTCTATAATTTCCTGGTCTATTCCCTTATTTATAAGTGAATGCTTAATAATCAGCTTTGATTTAGCATTTTTATAGCTTTCAATATAGTATTTTGCATACATTTCATCATCGATATATCCATATTCCGACATAAATAATATTATTCTTTCTATATCACTTTCACTATATTCTTTTAGCTTTAGCTTATCACAAAGCTCTTTTTTTGATTTCATGCCTCTTTCAATAACTCTTAATGCATAATCCTTTCCTTTTCCATAGTTATCCTCAGAAATTACCCGGTCTAATTTGGAGGTGTT
>JBAXYJ010000205.1:0-5019 GCA_041670885.1 Clostridiaceae bacterium | reverse complement strand
TTTTTGACCTGTAGATATATTCTTTCTGCAGTTATTATGTTAATATTAACTCATAAAAAACTCAAAAATCTTAATAAAGGAACGTTTAAAGCAGCATTATATATAGGAGGCACTCTGTTTTTCGGAAGTATTATTCAGACAGTGGGACTTCTTTATACAACTCCAAGTAAATCAGGGTTTATATCAGGCCTCAGCGTAGTATTAGTTCCTCTTTTAATTGGGATAGTATCCAGGAAGCTGCCTGATAATAGAACCATAGTAGGAATTGTATTTTCTGTGGCAGGCCTTTTTCTTATTTCAATAAATAAGTCAAGCCCTATAAATTTTGGCGATATACTTACATTATCTTGTGCATTTTTGTTCGCATTTCAGATATTAGTTGTAGATTCATTTGCTAAGGACAAGGATATAATGCTTCTTACAACAATGCAGATAGTTATTGTTGCAGGCTTTGGTATTATTTTATCCTTGCTTTTGGGAAAACTCAGTATAAAATTTACACTGTTATCTGTTTTGGCAATAATTTATACATCACTTTTTTGTACAGTAGCAGCCTACATAGTCCAAAATAAAATGCAGCCATATCTTAAGCCAACACATGCTGCCATAATATTTCTTCTGGAGCCTGTAGCCGGTGCTGTATCATCTGTGTTTATAGGTGATAGACTATCAGAAAGAGCTTACTTTGGAGCAGCTCTGATATTATTTGGGATGCTGATTACATCAATTAAAATTAGGAAAAATGGTTAGGAGTGGAATATATGATTCTTTATTATCAGTGTCAGTCCGGAATAAGCGGAGATATGAATCTGGGAGCACTTATTGATTTGGGAGTTCCTAAGGAATATCTTATTGAAAAGCTTGGACTACTCGGAATTGAAAATTATGAATTGGAAATATATAAAGACGGAAGACAGAATATATCAGGGACAAAAGTGGAGGTTCATTTCCATGAGGAGTATAATCACAGAAACTTAAAGGATATATATAATATTATTGATCCCTCCTCTCTTTCAACTTATGTTAAGGATCTATCTAAGAAGATATTTTACATAGTAGCAGAAGCTGAGGCTAAGGTTCACAAGGAGAAAATAGAAGATGTTCATTTCCACGAGGTAGGAGCTATTGATTCAATAATTGATATTATTGGGGCTGCCATATGCTTTGAGTATTTAAATGTGGATAAGATATTTACTTCAAAGATAGAACTGGGAGGAGGATTTGTCAATTGTGCCCATGGGATTCTTCCTGTACCTGCACCTGCCACCATTGAGATAATGAAAGACTACAGCATATGTTTTAACGGCGTTGATTTTGAAGCTACCACACCCACCGGAGCTGCTATTATAAAGGCAGTATCTATTGGGGCCATTGATGATATAAATATGAGAATATTTAAGATTGGAATCGGTGTTGGAACTAAGATATCAAAGCTTCCTAATGTGCTCAGAGTTTACCTGGGAGAGATAGAAAGAAAAGAGGAATCTTATTTAATAGAGTGCAATATAGACGATATGAATCCGGAGTATTACGGAAATATAATGGAAGATCTTTTTGCAATTGGAGCTCAGGATGCTTATATAACACCAATATATATGAAAAAAGGAAGACCGGGAGTTACTCTCTCTGCTTTAACACCAGAGGAAAATAAGGATAAGATCACTGATTTTATATTAAAAAATACATCAACTTTTGGGGTAAGAATTACAGATGTGAAAAGAAAGATTCTTCAACGAGATTTCTCCTATTTGGATACGAAATATGGCAGGATAAAAGTAAAAAACGGATATATAGATGGGAAAAAGATAAAAAGTAAATTTGAGTACAGCTCACTTCTTCAGCTGGCAAAGGAAAATAATATGTCACCCTATCAGCTTTACAATAAAATTGTAAATAAGGAAGATAAAAATGAATAAAGAGCTTATAGAGAAGGAAAAAAATCTTATAGAATTAATTAAGAAATATAAAAGAGCGGCAATTGCTTACTCAGGGGGAGCAGACTCAACTTATTTGCTATATATTTCCGGCAAAGCTTTAGAAGGCAACCTATTGGCAGTTACCGTGTCTACCAGCTATATGTTTAAAAACGAGATAGAGGAAGCAAAAGCGTATGCAAAAGAGCAGGGAGTAAAGAGTAAAATATTATATCTTCCAATTCCTGAAGCCATAATGGACAACCCAAACGGCCGCTGCTACCATTGTAAAAAAAATATATTTAATAATTTAAAAAAATTATGTAGTGGTTTAGATATAAAGTATATATTTGACGGAACAAATTTAGATGACACTAAGGTCTATAGGCCAGGACTCAAGGCTTTAGAGGAACTTAACATAATAAGTCCTTTAAAGGAAATTGGATTTACTAAGGAAGAAATAAGACAGCTTTCTTTTTATCATAATCTTAAAACCTATGACAAGCCTTCGAATTCCTGCATTCTTACCAGACTTGCAGAAGGTGAAAAAATAGAGGAAGTAAAGCTTAGAAGAATAGAAGATGGAGAGGCTTTCATAAAAAGGTTAGGCTATAATGATGTAAGATTGAGATCCATTGGAGATACTGCCAGAATTGAACTTCCTAAAGATAGAATCAAGGATGTATTTATCAGTGATAGATATGCCCTGATAAATACTAAATTAAAGGAATTAGGCTTTTCATTTGTATCAATTGACTTGGAAGGGTATAAGATGGGAAATATGAGCAGGGAGGCGGCGTATGAATAAGGAAGATTTAATAAAGCTGTTAGAAGATATAAAAGAAGATAAAATCCCTGTAGAAGAAGGAGTCAGTATACTTCAGCAGTTTCCATTTAAAGACTTAGGCTTTGCTAAAATTGACAATCAAAGAGAGCTTAGAGTAGGCTACCCTGAGGTAATATACTGCAGTGGAAAAACTATTGATCAGGTAATAAAAATAATAGATTATATGATAACAAATGGATCAAATATATTAGCCACCAGGGCATCAGGTCAGCTTTATGATAGTGTGAAAGCAAAGTTTCCTGCTGCAAAATATCATGAAGAAGCAAGAATAATTTCTATTAGAAATAAGGAAACAGATAAAACAACTTCCTATGTGGCTGTAGTAACTGCGGGAACCTCTGATATAAGCGTAGCGGAAGAGGCTGCTGTTACATTAGAGGAATTTGGAAATAAAGTAGAGAGGATTTATGATGTTGGTGTTGCAGGGCTCCACAGACTTTTAAACAGGCTGCCTGTTATAAGAGGGGCAAAGGTTGTCATAGTTATTGCCGGTATGGAGGGGGCCCTGGCCTCGGTAGTTGGAGGACTGGTAGATAAACCTGTAATTGCAGTTCCTACATCTGTAGGATATGGAGCAAACTTTAATGGCCTGTCAGCACTACTTTCCATGCTGAATTCCTGTGCCTCCGGAGTCAGCGTTGTAAATATTGACAATGGATTTGGAGCAGGATATCAGGCAAGCATTATAAATAAACTGTAATAGGTATTAATTTTACTGATAAAGCACATTATGATATAATCTTATAAAAACTATTGGAGAAATGATATGAGCAAGCTGCCAGCATACATGATAATGTATAATTCTTTAAAAGAGGATATTAAAAAGGGAGTATACTCGGTTGGAGATTTACTGCCTATAGAAGCAGAACTGGAAAATTTATTTTCTGTAAGCCGGACTACAGTAAGGCGGGCAATGGAACTTTTAGCCCGGGAAGGCTTTGTTGAGATAAAGCAGGGAAGGGGAACAATGGTTCTGAATTTTAAAACAAAGCAGAATCTTAACCAGGTTACATCAGTTACAGAATCATTAAGGCGTAAAGGGTATAGTGTAAGAACAAAAAGTATGTATATAGATACTGTGTATGCAACTTTTAAATTAGCGGAAGAGCTTAAGATAAATCAGGGAGACCTGTTGGCAAGAGTCCAGCGTATACAGCTGGCCGATGATAAACCGATAGCTATTATGGAAAACTATATCCCCTATGATTTAGTACCAAACATTGAGGATTATACTAATCAGTTTTCAGCCCTTTATCAATTTTTAGAAGAAAAATTCAATATTCAAATTGATGCGGCAAAGGATAAAATATATGCAAAAAATGCTGATTTTACTGATGGAGAAATGCTGGGGGTGAAACCCGGAACTGCACTTTTATGTATACGCCGTGTTTGCTCTAATGAAGAAAAACCTGTATGTGTGGATATAGTAAGCATTATTGGGAATCAATATGAATTAGAAAATTCAATGATTGGACGTTTTAAGTAACGGGAGAAATAATAATGGATAATGCATTTTATAAAAATCTGCCTCGGATTATAGATATCAGCTGTGTAAAAGCTAATCATACTTTAGATGAAATTGATGAAATGATAAATGCTGCAAAAAAGTATAGATTTGTTTGCGTATTTACTCTGCCAAGCTTTACAAAATATGCAGCTGAAAGGCTGAAGGATGAGCCTGATATTATGACAGGAGGTACTATAGGTTTCCCAGCCGGCTGTGATACAACAGCGTCAAAGGTATTTCAGGCGAAAGAACTTTTGTCAATGGGAGCAGATGAACTGGATATGGTAATTAATATAACCCAAATGAAATCCCATAATTATAAATATGTATATGAAGACATAAAAGCCGTTATTGATACTGCAGAGAAAGTTCCGGTGAAGACTATTATTGAGGCTGCTTATCTGACGGAGGATGAAATAAGAATAGCCGCTGATATTGCTGCAGAAGCCGGGGCAGCATATATTAAGACGGGTACAGGCTGGGCACCATCTCCTACAACCATAAGACATATTAAAATTATTAAAGACAGGGTTCAGGATAGAGTTAAAATAAAAGCTGCCGGTGGTATAAGAGATCTAAATACTCTAATCAGCATGAGAAATGCCGGCTGTGACCGTTTCGGAATAGGAGTTTCTTCTGCACTGAAAATATTAGAAGAAGCTGGTAAATTGTGAACTTCCTGAAAAATAATTACTCAAAACAGTAAATTCGCTTCAAAACCTTCTTTTACCTATGGTCAAATTCACATATTG
>JBAXYJ010000204.1:0-5083 GCA_041670885.1 Clostridiaceae bacterium | reverse complement strand
TCTTCAGCCAGTTTGCTTTCTGTATAGCCTATATATATATTGGTCTTTATATATCTTCTCTCCCCGATATCTGCAGTATTTACAAGAAAATCATCTAATGAATAGGTTATTTCAGTTTTTGGAGCTGCAGTCTTATTTTTAGCTATTATGGTGTATCCATAATAGCCGCCTGCTGCTATTATAATCAATAACAGAAATATAATTATAAAAATTAATGGACTTCTTTTACGTTTTACATTTTCACTCATTATTGCTGTACTCTCCTCCCTTGTACAATACCATAACATTTACTCTTCTATTTTTTGCTTTGTTAATTTCGTTACTATTCTTTACTAATGGCTTGTACTCACCATATCCGACAGCAGACATCCTGGCCGGATTTATTTTTTTAGCTTCAATAAAATATTTTAATACATTTACAGCTCTGAAGCAGGATAGCTCCCAATTACTTTTAAATTCAGAATTTTGAATTGGAACATTATCAGTATGACCTTCTACCACAATGCTGTTTGGCAAATTCTGTATTATATTTGAAATTTTATCAAGTATAGGAAGACTGTTATCCTTAAGCTGTGCCTTTCCTGAATCAAATAAAACATTATCACTAAACTCAAGGACAACACCTTTAGTTTCATCAAGGACTTTAACCTTAGCATCTAAGCCTGCTTCATTTACGTCTTTTTTAATTTTTTTAAAAAGAGCCTGATTTTCTATTTGCTGAGCTTTTAACTTTTCATTTAGCAAAGTTTCAGCTTCTTCTCCCTCCAGCGGATCACTACCGCTGTCAGCGTTATAATCAAGAATACTGGTTGCTCCGCTGCCAGACAGAACATTTTGCAGTGCATTTGATATATTTTTGAACTTTTTAGCATCAACCATAGAAAATGAATAAAGAAGAATAAAAAATGTAAGAAGCAGTGTTACTGTATCTGAATAAGTAGCAATCCATTCATTATGAACTCCATTATCAACCTGCTTTTTTTTCCTAGCCATTCTCAACAGCTCCTTCTAAATTAGCTGCCTGTTTATTTATATATTCAAGTCTTTCTTTTGGAGAAAGATAGCAAATAAGTTTGTCTTCCATTATTCTTGGATTAACCCCTGATTGAATTGAAAGGATTCCCTCCAGCATCATTTCTCTTATTGAAGACTCTTTAAGACTTTTAGATGAAAGCTTCGCTGCCATGGGATTACATATAAGATTAGCTACAACTGATCCGTAAAATGTTGTGATCATTGCAACTGCCATACCTGAAGCTATCTTGCTGGAATCACTTAAGTTTGCCAGCATCCTGATAAGTCCAATTAAAGTTCCTATCATACCAAAAGCTGGGGCATATCCACCCCACGCTTTTAGCATATCTATCCCTGTTGTATGTCTTCCTTCCATTTCTCCTATTTCAAGTTCCATTATTTCTCTTATAGTTTCAGGCTCTATACCATCTACCACCATCTGAAGTCCTTTCTTCATGAAATAATCATCAAGTTCATTCAGCTCATCCTCTAGGGATAACAGACCATCTTTTCTCGCTTTTTTTGATAACTCTGTAAATTTAGAAATTATAGTCTTGCTTTCTATTATGTTTTCAAAAAAGCTTTGCTTTATAATAACTCCCAGCTTTATAAATTCTTTCATGGGATAGTTAATTAGAAGAGCACAAATTGATCCTCCTATAGTTAATATAATTGAGGGCATATCGTAAAATATCTTAAGAGCACTTATCCCGCTTCCTCCCATACATCCCCATATAACGCAGCCAAAACCTGTTATGACACCCAATAGAGTGGCACTATCCATTTTTTTCATCTATTTCCCTCCTCCACATAAGGGACTCTGGTCTTCCTTTTATATTCTACTATTTTACTTAATATTTCCTCTACAGAATCCAAAACTAAATATTTTTTACCATTATTTAAAGTAATAACACTCTCAGGAACTGATTCTATTTTCTCTATTAGTTCCTCATTTAAAATCATCTCTTTGCTATTTAAACCTGTAAGTTTAATCATAATTACCTCCTAGGCTACCTTTTTATAGCAAGAATATCCTGAAGAATTTCATCTCCTGTGGTTATTACTTTTGAATTAGCCTGAAAAGCACGGCTGGCAACTATCATATCTGTAAACTGCTCTGCCAGGTCCACATTTGACATTTCCAAATTATATTGAAGTACATCTCCATATCCTTTTCCATTATCCTGCGCTGCCCCTATTCCGGTTCTTACAACTGCCTCTCCTGAATTAGCTGAGTTTTGATATATGTTTTTCCCAAGTTTGGTAAGTCCATCAGGGTTATTAAAGGAGGACATTGCCATCTGACCTATTGCAGCTACCGTTCCATCATCTAAAACTGCCTTGATAAGACCATCCTTTTCTACTGAAAAACTTGTAAGCCTGATATCCTTAGCATCAGAACCAGATGCTGAAGCTCCGCTGCTTAATCCAAGAGCCGCTAATACATCAGTATCAGATGTGGATTCTATTTCTGCAGAAGATGAGGCTCCATTTGTACCTGAGGTTATCTTAAGCTTTCCTCCATCATCTGATGCTATATCAGAGCCAAAAGCTGTATTAATTTTACTAATAACGCTGTCTAGTGTATCTGATGAAGTAATTGTTATAGTTTGGGCAGCAGCTCCATCTATGCTTAAAACTAAATTGCCGCCAGCTATTGTTCCTGCTTGTACTGATCCTGCAATCTCTGCAGGAACTGCCGGGTATTTCATTTTATCCGGTATTACCATAGGAACCAGTGTATTCTCAGCTTTTAATGCTTCATCATCAGCTTTAATCATGTTTACCTGTTTTAGATATCCATTTTCATAATCTACACTGGAAAGTCCATTAGAACCTGTCAGTGAATAACCTAAAACCCTGTATCCATCTGATGTTACCAAGGATCCGCTATCATCCCTTGAGAATGCTCCGTCTCTGGTATAATAAACACTCATATCATTTGTGTTATTTATTGAATTATCCTGATTTAATAAAATTCCATTATCATTATCCTCTGGCAGCTGACCTTTGCCTACCATGAAATATCCTTCTCCGTCAACTGCAAAATCTAAATTTCTGCTGGTAGGCTGCATCATTCCCTGAGATACTAATGTATCTATTCCGGAAACTGAAACTCCAAGTCCTATCTGCTTTGCATTTACACCACCCTGGGTATTTCCAGGTGCCATAGCACTGGATACATTTTGACTCAGCATATCAGAAAATCTTACCCTGCCTGATTTAAAGGATGTTGTTCCAACATTTGCTATATTATTTCCTATAGTATCTAATTTTGTCTGATTTACCTTCATTCCGCTTATTCCTGAATATAATGACCTTAACATAAGAAACCTCCTTAAATTTTTTGCACCGCTCTCTGCATCTGTCATTCAGCAGATAAGGCCCCCAAAAGGTCCAGCCTATAATATAACAGTGCTATCAATATTTGTTATTACATTGTTATTCATATTATTCGCATCCATGGCCGTAATTACTGTTCTGTTTTTTATGCTCGTAATCAGTGCCATATCCTTATAAAGGATTAAACAATCCTTGCAGTTTTTTTCATTGGCAGAATTTATAGCTCCGTTAATTTTTTTCAAATCACCTTCACCTAGTGTTATATTTCTTTCTTTTAATCTTTCTGAGGCATGAGCTGATATTGTGAATTCATTTTTGCTTATCTCACCCTTAAGTACATTGCTGAAAGAATTTTCTTTAATATTATTGTCTTTTTCCTGCCTAGTCTGAAGGTTATCATACTGAACTACCCTGCCGTTAATTATTCTAATTCCCATTTTTTCACCTAAAGTATTTCTTTAACGTCGTCCATGGTAAATTCACGATTGCTTGTATTTCCGTTTTGATTTACCTCAACATTAAGATTTAATCCGGTGCTGTATCTTATTATACTTTTAACAAGTCCTGCATATGGATTCCCCTCATCATCAATAGTATTCATAATAACTGATTTGCCAAGCATACTTGCTGCCTGCTGAAGCTCAATCTTAGAATTCATATTATTCATCTGCTCCAGTGATGCAAACTGTGCCATTTGTGCTACGTACTGGGTTGAATCTGAGGCATTCATCGGATCCTGATTTGAAAGCTCTGCAGTTAAAATCTTAAGAAAAGAATTCTTGTCTAAACCAGTTGATGAACTGACTATTTTTGTTCCTCTGTCTGTGGTATAAGTACTTGTCCCTATAGAATCTACCATATTTACCTCCTATGCAAAAATATTAATATTTCCAAAATTTTCTATGGATTCATCCTGATTTATTTCCTGAACCTGTTTCCTTTCATCACCTCTCTTATATTCCTGTCCCTGATTTCTTTCATTTCCTGAGAAATCTCCTGAATATAAGCTTACATTTACATTTTGAAGATTAACTCCATTTTTTGAAAGCTCTGAATTTAAAATAGATACATTCTGATCTAAAAGCTGAAATGTACTGTTTGAACTTGATGTAATTTTTGCATTTATCTTATCTCCGGTATAGATAAGCTCTATTGTAATCTCTCCCAGCTCCTTTGGCATGACCTTTACCGTCAAATTCTTAATGTCATTATCCTTCATAAAGCTTATAGTTTTAATTACATCTGTATTTAAGCTTTCTTTCTTAATTTCCGGCAGCTGAGTTTCTCCTTTTATGCTGGTATTTTTCAGCTCTAATTTGTTAATTACACTGCTGAAAACATTAGCGGAGGAATCTTTAACCTTTATGTTTTCTTTTGCTTCATTTGTATCTTTAAAACTTAAAGCTGTTTCTGTTTTTATAGACTGTTTCTGCAAATTATTATCTTCTTTTTTTATAGGTTCTTCTTTTAAAGAAAACATATCATTTCTTCTATTTAGCAGAACAGATTTTTTGAAATTTCCATAATCTTCTAGTTTTGTTGACTCATAACCCTGGTTTTTATTGTTTTCATCTATTTTTAATATAAACTCAGTAAGCTTTTCCTTAAAATCCCCAGCTGACATAGTCTTAACTTCATTTTCAGAAATATTAAGGCTTTCATTTAAAAGTGATTCTATATTATCCACCTTAGCTGAAGCAATATCTTCAAATGTCATTTGGTTTTT
>JBAXYJ010000203.1:0-5099 GCA_041670885.1 Clostridiaceae bacterium | reverse complement strand
CATAGGAATTTCCATGCTGATGTCATTTTTATCAGGTATGATGTATGACAAAATGAAATATATAGTAAATACAAAGGTTCCAATCTTAGGATATATTAATCCAGCAAATTTAATTACAGACTGCTTTTACTCGCTTTACTATTATAATAACCACACCCAGTTCTTTAAGGATATAATCCTGCTTTGTGGGCTTACTGTAGTTTTCAGTATCACAACCTACTTAGTTTTAAGGAGGCAGAAATATGCAAGTATATAAGGCATTTTTTAAAGTAATATATAAAAATTTAAACCAAATTTTAATTTACGTTTTTGTATTTTTTATGGTCACATTGCTGGTTTCAAATTCTTATGAAAGCCAGGTCAGTTCAAATTTTACAGAAACAAAAATTAATCTGGTATTCATTAATAAGGACAAAGATTCAAAGCTTATGGAAGACTTTAAAGATTACCTGAGTAAGAATACCAGCCTGGTTGATATTCCTAATGATGATAAGAAACTTCAGGATGCATTGTTTTTCCGGGAGGCAGAATATATCATAAAGGTGCCGGCCGGCTTTACAGAAAAACTTTTAAGCGGAAATGAGATGCAGCTTGAGAAAACTACAGTTCCCAATTCTGCCAGCAGCATATATATTGATAATTTAATAAATAATTATTTTAATACGGTGAAAACTTATAATGCTGAAATTAATAATTTGTCCCAGGAAGAACTGACAGCATACGCAGATAAGGATTTGTCACAGAAAACAGAGGTAGATATGAAAAGTGCTGTAAAGCAGTCAGATAAACTAGATAAATTTGCTTACTATTATAACTATTTAGCTTATGCAATATTCTCAATTTTGATTTTAGGGGTATGTGCCGTTATGATGGTCTTTAATAAGCAGGATTTAAAGATGCGAAACCTGTGTTCCCCTGTAAGACTTCGGAACTTCAATTTCCAGATGATACTGGGCAATATAAGCTTCGCCGTAATAACTTGGTTCCTGATGATATTTGCCAGCTTTATCCTATACAGCAGTTTTATGTTTACAATAAATGGGTTATTAATGCTGTTAAACTCCTTTATATTTACTCTGGCAGCACTGAGCATCAGCTTTTTAATCGCAAACATTGTAAAGAGCAGAGGTGCCATGTCAGCAGCTGCAAATGTGGTTTCCCTGGGAAGCTGCTTTATAGGCGGAGTTATGGTACCACAGGCACTGCTGGGAAAATCAGTACTCAAAATAGCCAGCTTTACGCCTACCTACTGGTATGTTAAGGCCAATAACCAGATAGTAAATCTAGCTAACTATAATATTGAAAGCCTGCAGCCTGTGATAACCTGTATGCTTATAACATTAGGATTTGCAGCAGCCATACTTGCAGTTACAATCTCAGTAATAAAGCAAAAAAGAATGGCATAAAGGGACGGTTCTATATTTTTTAAATTGTTTATAGTTTAAAAAATTTTAGAACCGTCCCAAATTAATAACTGGAAGTTAAATTTTCATCATCTACTATGAAATTAAATTCCTTCCTTCCATCTGTCGTTGGTATAGTTAATCAATTTATTGACTCAGCTTTAAATGATTTTGTGTAAAAAAACTGCATCCTTATTTCAAAAATATAAATATGCAGAATTTATATTTTGTTCAAAGCAGGGGATTTAATACTTAAAAATAGCTGCATATTGTAACTTTTTCACACAAAAATCAAATGTGAAATGTGAACTGGGTGGCACCTTATAGTGAATCTGCAAATATCTGTCTTACATTTTCTCTAGTAGCTTCGATTGGAGCTACTGAAAGAAGTGCACCTAAGCTTGGAGTAGTGAATGCTAAGTCAACAAGTCTGTCTAAGTCTTTCTCGCTGAATCCCAGGTCTGTAAGTTTAACTGTAATTCCAACAGTCTTCAGCCAGGCTTCAATACGATCTCCGGCAACTTCAGCTTCTTGAGGTTCTCCCTTTAATCCTGGAATAACTGATGAGAATATATCTGCTACTACTTCAGGAACAGCCGGGTAAATCTGTTTTATTACTGCCGGCAGCAAAATTCCAAGTCCTTGACCATGAATTACTTCCGGCTTCATAGCACTTAGTGGATGCTCAAGTGCATGAGTGAAATGTAATAATCCATTATCAAAGCATATTCCGGCAATAAGTGCTGCATAAGCCAGATAATATCTTGCTGTTAAATCTTGAGGGTGAGCCATTGCCTGTGGAAGATATCTTCCAACAAGTCTGATTGTCTCTTTAGCTAACATAACAGTATAAGGTGATGCTACTTTGCTTGTAGCAGCCTCTAAAACATGGTTAACAGCATCTACTGATACAAAGCATGTCTGATTAATAGGAAGCATAACCATAAGAGCTGGGTCATCTATTGCATATTTAGGATATATGCAATCAGCAACTATACAAGGTTTATGCTGGTTCTTTGTAACAGTAACAACTGCAAATCTGTCTGATTCTGAACCGGTACCATGAGTTAAGTTAATAGCTATGATTGGAACTGCTTTTTCAGCAGGGAATTTACCTTCCATAAGTTCTTCTGCAGATTTTCCAGGATACATTAATAATACTGCAACAGTCTTACCGGCATCAATTGCACTTCCGCCGCCTATTGGAATAACAGCCTGTGCACCAAAGTCTTTTGCTGTTTTAACAGCTTCGTCAACTTCAGCATCAGTTGGGTTTGGAGTTACTTTGTTGTAAAGTATGTATTGAACTCCATTTTCCTTCAAAGCTGCTTCAACTACATCCCAAGCTCCAGTTCTCTTGTAAGCGCCTTTACCGGTCATTACTATAACTTTGTTAACTCCTGAATTTTTAAGTTCAGCTGCTATATCATTCATTTTCTTTATAGCGCCTATTCCAAGATAAGTTATAGTTTTTGCCCTGATTTCTCTGATCTCGTTGATATCCATTTTACTTTCCCACATTTTTTATTTCCCTCCATCATATTATAAATTTTTGTAAGAATTAACTCACAAATAATAATACAAGCAAAAATTATGCCGAACTTTATATAAAATAGAAATGTGATTTCCATTGCCATATAACCAGTACCTATTTTAAAAATGTGTATTTTATGATAAAATTAATGTGATAAGAGTGAATTTTAAAAATAATATGTAAACTATAAAATATATGGTAAAGGAGACCTTAAGTGTTTGAATCAGCTGCTCATAATGAAATTATAACCATGGCTCATGCTAGAAGTATAAAATATGGTTTAGATAAAGATAAACCATATCTTGAAAAGATAATTAAGGGTAAAGAATTTAAAAAACTGATAGCAGAGAATAAAGACCTGATAGAAATATCAAAACCTTTCATTAAAGTGCTTTATAATTTATTAAAGGGCTCAGGGTTTTCGTTCTGCCTTACGGATAAAAATGGAATTATACTTACTTATATAGGCGATGAAGAAATTATAAAAAATCAGGTAAAAATACGAATGATTGAGGGAACCGATATGAGCGAAGAAGGTGCAGGCGCGAATGGCATGGGTACTTCGCTTTATGAGGACTGCTCACTTCAGATATCCGGTGAAGAACATTTTCTTAAATTATTCCATGCATGGACATGCTCTGCAGCAATTATTCATGATGAGAATGGGAATATATTGGGCTGTCTTAATTTAGTAGGAAATCGAGAGTCAGTGCATCCGCATACCTTAGGTGTTGTTGTTGCAGCGGTTGAATCTATTGAAGATCAGATAAAGATTAAAAATGCTAATGATAAGCTTATTGAAACCTGCCAATGTATGGATACTATATTGAATTCTGTATCTTTAGGGATTTATTCTGTAAATACAGATGGAATCATACAGAGCTTTAATAAAGAAGCCTGCAGAATTTTGAACATAAAAGAAGAGGAGCTTATTCAAAAAAATGTGGAATCCATTTTGCCAAACTGGGTTGAAATATTTGAAAAGCTTAAGCTGGGCAAGTCCTATGAGGATAAAGAACTAGTTATAAACAATGAAAAAATTGTCAGGGGAAGATTTGATGTATCTGCAAATGCAATCAAAATAAATAAAGAAGTTATCGGTATGGTTGTTGTATTTAAAGAAATACAAAATGTGTTTAACCTTGTAAACAAATATAGTGGACAAAGGGCTGTCTATACTTTTGATGATATAATTGGAGAGAGCAGACAAATTAAAGAAGTAATAAAATATGCAAAAAAAATAAGTTCTTCTCCATCTACAATCTTAATAGAGGGGGAAAGCGGAACAGGTAAAGAGCTTCACGCTCAGTCGATTCATAATTATAGTAACAGAAAGAACAATAGTTTTGTTGCTGTAAATTGCGGAGCTATTCCAAAAAGCCTTATAGAAAGTGAGTTGTTTGGATATGAGGAGGGTGCTTTTACAGGAGCAAAGAAAGGCAGACATGCTGGTAAGTTTGAGCTTGCAAATAGAGGTACGCTTTTCTTAGATGAAATAGGTGAGATGCCTCTTGATATGCAGGTTAAACTTTTAAGAGTTCTGCAGGAAGGCTATGTAACAAGGCTTGGAGGAGAAAAGATTATTCCTGTTGATGTAAGAATCATAGCTGCAACAAATAAAAATTTAAAGGAAGAAGTCAGAAAAGGAAATTTCAGAGAGGATTTGTATTATAGGTTAAGCGTTAATCCAATAACACTTCCCCCTCTTAGGGAGAGGGAAGGAGATTTACCGCTTTTAATCAGGTATTTGTTTAGAATGAAGACTAAAAAATTAAATAAGAATATCAATAGTATTAAAGCGGAAATATATACAAAGATGATGAATTATAACTGGCCGGGAAACATAAGAGAACTGGAAAATTGTATTGAAAATATTGTTAATCTGGATGGACAAAATACTGCATTTTTTAATGATAATGAAGAAATGGTTATTGAAAAAGACAGCTCTAGCAGAGAAAGCAATTTTGAAAATGCCGAAATTCATACATTAGAGGATGTGGAAAAAAATGAAATAGTAAAGGCGATAAATATAAACCCACATAACATGACTCAAATAGCCAAGTCTTTAGGTATAAACAGAAGCACTTTGTATGCCAAAATTAAAAAATATTCTATTAAATTTGAATAAAAATATATAGAATATTTTATTTTTCATAAGTATG
>JBAXYJ010000202.1:0-5115 GCA_041670885.1 Clostridiaceae bacterium | reverse complement strand
TGTGCAAAAACATCTTTTCCATCTTCTCCTGTAATAAATCCAAATCCTTTTTCTCCGTTAAACCATTTTACTGTACCATTCATATAAATGCGTACCTCCAAAATTTTATTATACTTAAATTCAGCAATAATGTACTAATAAAATTTCAAAATTAATGTCTTATACTACTAAGTACAAGTTGAAATATATCGGTGCTATATTATTTACTACTTATTTAATGTACATCTATTTATAACACATTTAATAAATTAAAGCAAGTTATCTTTACATCTGGTTATAGAAAGCTCAAGTAAAGCTCAGGTAATAAAATAAGTATTTCTTTTCCCGAATAATATCAACTGACTTTAAACTTTCTTTGAAGTTTTCTTACCAGTTGATTTTTTCACTTTAGTTTCTGCTTCGATTTCCACTTCAGTTTCTACATCTATGCCAAACAGACCTGAAATATCAGTATCATTAATAATTCTGCGGCTCTTTATCATAGATTTTTCAAGCAGCATCTGTGATTTTTTATTTATTATCTTTGATATAAATTCGTCAATATTTACATTTCTAAGAAGGAAAAACAGCTGTGGATCATCATCTAATCTGGTTCCTACACCGTATAAAGCAGCGGCCACATGTTTGCACATATTTGCCCAATCAGGGCAGCTGCAATTGAATGATATTTGCTTTGGTGAAGGAAATAAGCCCTTTCCCTTTGCTGTAAATAAATCAGAAAGTGCTTTTGGAAATTTCCCTTCGATTAATTCTTGGAGAGAGTCAATTTTTCCAGCACATTCCTTAGTAATTTCTTCCCACACACTTTTCTCAATTGGCTCTATAATGATTCCTACCTTGTAAGGCTTTGATCTGCTGCCTTGAACTAGTGCACTGATATTACCCTTTGTAATCTTTAAATCCAATACTGCACCGCTTCGAACATAGCTGCGGCCTCTTTCAATTCTATTTGAATAGTCCAGGTAGCTCTCAAGATTATTGTTCCATGAGTTTCCCCACCAAGTTTTTGACAGCTTTCTTCCTGTAATAATCACTGGATAAATATTGGGGTCCTTCTTCTTTAATTTTTCAATGCTTTTCTGTGCTTTTTCTTTTTTCTCAGCTGCAGTCACATATTTTGGAGAACTTTGATACCATGACATAAATTTACCTCCACATAATTATAATGATAATTTAAACAGTTCCAAAAGCTGTTTATTATCCATTTCAGTAATCCAGTTTTCTTGGACATCAGAAATAATTTCCTTGGACAATTTTATTTTATCCTCAATCATCAAGTCAATTTTCTCTTCAATTGTACCTTTTGTAATAAATTTATGAACTATAACATTCTTCATTTGACCTATTCTAAATGCTCTGTCTGTTGCCTGATTTTCCACTGCTGGATTCCACCATCTGTCGAAATGTATAACATGGTTGGCTGCTGTTAAATTCAGTCCTACTCCTCCTGCCTTAATGGAAAGCACCAAAAAAGGCACATACTCAGGGCCCTGAAATTTAGCAACAATATCTTTTCTTTTACTAACGGAGGTTCCCCCATGAAATACAAGTCCTTTATGATGAAACACTATCTCCAGAAAATCACTTAATGGTTCCGTAATTTCTTTAAACTGCGTAAATGCAATAACTCTTTCCCTTTTTTCATAAATAGTTTCACAAATTTCACGAAGCCTTTCATATTTACCACTCTCATTCTCTGCATAACAATTTTGTCCAAGATATTGATCAGGATGATTGCAAATTTGTTTAAATTTCATAAGAGATGAAAGCACAAGTCCTTTACGTTCTATGTTCCCTTCTGTAGCTTCCAGCTTTTCTTTAACATCATTTACCAGATTATTATAAAGTACTACCTGTTTTTTTGTAAGTGCTGCATAAGTTTTCATTTCAATTTTATCAGGCAAATCTGATATAACAGTTTTATCTGTCTTTAACCTTCTAAGAATAAACGGACTTACAACCTTCTTTAATTTTCCATAACCCTCTTCACTTTCTTTAAGTTTTTTTGTAAAGTTTGCAAATTCCTTTGGGCTTCCAAGAAGACCTTTATTTAAGAAGTCAAATAATGACCATAAATCAGAAAGTCGATTTTCTATAGGTGTACCTGTCATTGCAATTTTGTAGGCAGCGTTTAATTGTTTTACAGTTTTTGTCTGCTTGGTGCCTGGATTTTTTATAGCTTGGGCCTCATCTAAAACCAAGCAATCCCATTTTATGTTCTTTACCCACTCATATTTAGAAAGCATACCATATGTAGTTATGAAAATATCATATTCTTCCAGGCAGCTATCATAATCATTTACAAGGTTTTTATTTTCAGAAGGGTGGATTATATAATATTTTAATGAGGGTGCAAATTTTTTAATTTCACTCATCCAGTTACTAATGAGAGATGCCGGAACAATTAACAGAGTTTTTTCATGTTTTCTTGTTCGGATGTAATTTAAAAGTGCTATAACCTGTACAGTTTTTCCAAGACCCATATCGTCAGCAAGACATGCCCCAAGTCCAAGAGATTTCATGAAATTAAGCCACCCTAACCCTTTTTCCTGATAAGCACGTAAATTTGCATGAAAATCATCACCACATGTAACAAGCTCAATCTTATTAGGATGAGTCAATTTGTCAATAACTGAATTAAGCCACTCTCCATTTTTTACCTCAAATTCACAAGTATCCTTTGGAATATTTAATATTTTATCGGCATTTAGTTGGAAACGCATTGCCTCTGTTAAACTAATGTCTGTATTATCCATTAGTTTTTTTACTTGTTCATAAGCTTTTAAGGTTTCCTTTAACTTATCATGATTAACCTCCACCCATTTTCCTTTAATAAAAGCAAGCCCTTCCGCCTCTGAAATTAGTTTTTCCAATTCGGTTTCACTTATAAATTCTCCCCCGAGAAGCATCTTGGCATTAAAGTCCATAAGAGCATCACAATTTAATCTGGAAGGAGTTTTATTGCCTACACTAACAGACATTTTTAGTGAGTTTGATTTATTTTTCCACCAATTAGGTATACGACAAGAAATACCAGCTTCCTCATAAACAGGTATTTCTTTTAGAAATGTATATGCTTCATTGGCATTTAACCTTATAGGATAAAATATTTCTCCGGAATTAACAAGTTCTGATATGAAAGCACTTTTTTCACAGGCTTTATTTACTGTTGAAAGCAATTCTAAGAGTTTTTTGTTATTTTCTCCATATTCAATAAGTGCATTTTTAAGTGGAAGATGTTTTGCCTTATTCTTTTGCGAAACCTGTTGTGAGTATGTTGCTAAGAAGGCAAAAGGATATTTTTCTTCTTTGCTCTCCACAAGGTGAAAAAATACACGTCCAACAACATGGATATTAGCATTAAACGAAGCAAAAAGATCTTCAACACTGCCATTATAGTTCTTTATGATTTCACCAAAAGTATTACTAAGCTTTCTCCATGCATTTTCAATCCAATTATTATTCAAGTATTCTGACCCACTTAAATAAGGTGCACTATCTAATAAATATTTGATTTCTTCATCTTCTATATCAATCACTGTTTTTTCACGAAGTAATTCAATATCCGGGTTCATTGATAATTTTTTTATAAATGCATTTGATACAAGTCTCAGATAGCTAAGGGATTGAGAAAGGTTTTCTGATTTTTGCAAAAAACCCAGCTGAAAAAATGTTTCGTTTATGTTTTCTATTGAGTGTTTATATATCTTTTCTTGAACTTCCATCTTCTTTTCATCAATTTTTTCTTTTGTTTCCTGAAAATCCAATTGGAAAGTCCCTTCCTCTTGAAGTATAACAATTAGTTCTTTATTTTCTATTTCTGCAAGTTTTCCTTTACTATTCAATACCAAAACAAATCACCTATTAACCTTTCTCTTTTACCTATTCAGCTCATTCATCATGAATTTAGCAAATAATAAAACCATATGTTTTACATCGATTTAATATTTTGTTTTAATTAACACAATATTACTTAATTTAAGATAGTTTGTTTAAATTATAATAGGTTTATCCATCAATTTCAAGCAATGCCTGACTCAGCCAAATTGATTTTGGTTTGTTCTGCTCAATATTCTTAATTTTAAGGATAAATTCATCTTTTAAGCCATTTTTTATTGGCATTATAATATATTTTAGAAATATTTCTCTATCTCCTTAATATCCTTAATTTCTAAAATATCAAGGTTTACTTTATCCAGAACATCTTCAGATAATTTTTTGATTCTTTCAATATAGTTTTCAGGCACTTCTCCGAATTTTTTAGTAAGCAGCTTTAATAATATATCTACTTTGCCCTCTATCTTTCCCTCTATCTTTCCTTCTATCTTTCCTTCTATCTTTCCCTCTTTTTTACCTTTCTCAATACCTTTCTCAATACCCTTCTTAACACCTTTCTCTTCAATTCTTGGGTCGTAAAAACTCTTAACCATCTCCTGTACCTCCAATTCAAATTCATTATATTTACCATACATATTTACAAAATACGCGTTAATGTTTTCTAGCACCGTGGTCATTTCATCGTAATCTTCTATTTCTATTCTACCATCATTATATGCCTTATCAATAGCTTTAAGTGTTTTTTCAATCAGTTCCAACATTTCTTTATAAAGCTTATTCATTTCAGTTTCTTTATATTTCTCTGAATGATTGCTGGACTTTATAGCACTCATCCTTTTTCTTAGCTTAAAAATTTGAAGAGGATACAGAAGATACATATTATCTCTGTATAGCTTTTCTAAATCATATGTCCAGTATTTTAGAACCTTGATATCATATGTAAAAAACTTACCTTTACTAAATTCCATCTGAAGTTTTATTGAATCTGGCACATCAGGAGCTTCTTCTAACAGTATTAGATACGGCTCCGGCATTTTAAGTTTAATAATTCCTCTTGTCTTCGATAAATCTATGATCTTAACTGCTCTCTCAAAGCTGTATCTGAAAACTCTTACCGATATCTCTTTATCGAAAACAGTTTGAAATTCCATAGCATATTCATAAATTTTATTACCATCAGTAATGGTAATATACATATCAGCATAAAAACTGATAAGCTTGGCAGAATTGCTTTCCCTGTTTATTATTTCTTTATCACTGTAAGTAATTTTTGCATCA
>JBAXYJ010000201.1:0-5128 GCA_041670885.1 Clostridiaceae bacterium | reverse complement strand
TACCAAAATGACCTTCTAACAAAGCAGTATAACGAGGTCGAAAACATATATAGTAAGATGAGAGGCTGGCGTCATGATTATCATAACCATATACAGACAATGATGGCTTATCTGGAACTGGGAAGATACGATGATATGGAGCAGTATTTAAGTGATTTGGATAAAGATTTAACTGCCATAGATACGGTTTTAAAAACAGGAAATATAATGGTAGATGCCATTTTAAATACAAAGCTGTCCCTAGCAATGAACCAGGGAATAAATATAAAGGCAAAGGCCACAGTGCCCAAAAATCTTAAAGTATCAGACATTGATTTAAGTGTTATTATTGGAAACCTTATGGATAATGCAATGGAAGCTGCAGTTAAGCTTCAAAATCCTGAGGATAGATTTATAAGAGTATACATAAGAGAGATGAAAGGGCAATTGTATATTTCTATAACCAATTCTGCAGGGGGACAGGTTAAAAAGGGAGGACTGGGATATTTAAGCACAAAGCTGGGGACAAACCATGGCTTTGGATTAAAAAGAGTGGACAGATTAGCAGCCAAATATAATGGCTTTATAAACAGACAAAGTGAAGAAGGAGTATTTGCTACAGAAATTATGCTGCCATTATAGTACCATTGGTGTTATATATTTTACCACTGGTGCTATTTTTATATATAAAAGGATTCTGATTGTTATCATATATTCGAGGTGATAAAAATGACAGAGACAAAAGCCGTCAAAAGCAAGCCTAAATATTCAACACTTGAAAACACTGCTTATTTAATAAAAAATATTTGGAAATGGGATAAAATATTGTTTTTATTATGTTTTTTGCAGGTACCTGCTACAGTAATTATCCCGCTGCTGGGGATCTACATTCCTAAGATTCTGATAGATTCGGCTGCAAATCATGTGTCAGTTTCAAAATTAATGCTGAATTTAGGCCTGCCGATTCTGGGCATAATTACTTTAAACATAATATTAAATGCTGCATCTTCTATAACAAAATATAGAGGAATTTCTTACAGGATGAAATATCTGCAGATGCTGTCAGATAAGACTATAGATGCTGATTTTGAAAATATTGATGGTCCTGCCGGTCAGGAAAAGTTTATGAAGGCAGATATGACTACAAAATCTAATTCATCTGCTACTGAGGCTATTATAAAGACTTCAGTGGAGTTGTTTTCAAATATCCTGGGATTTATCCTGTATGCAGGCATAATTTCTTCTATTCATCCGGCAATAGTTGCATTTTTAATTTTATCATCAGTAATTAATTACTTTACAGGGAAATATGTAAGTAATTTTGAACATAGAAATAAGGATAATTTGGCTGGGGCACAAAGGAAACTTAGATATATACTGGACAAAACCGGAGAATTTAAATCTACGAAGGATATCAGACTTTATGAAATGTTTCCCTGGTTTAGGGATATGTTCAATAGTCTGAAAAAGAAAAAAGTGTATTTTGAAATGAAAAATATATACCATAGATATTTTGGTAATTTTATAGATGGAATACTGATTTTGCTGAGGGATGGCTTAATATACGGTTTCCTTATATATTCAGTAATATATAAAGGCATGAATATGGGAAACTTTGTACTGTATTTTGGAGCAGTAGCTGGTTTTTCTGCCTGGTTATCTGGAATTGTGAAAAATTTAAATTCATTAAATTCCATGAGCCTTGATATCTGTGATTTTAGAGAGTATATAGAAATGAAGGACAAAATGAACAGAGGAGCAGGTGTTAAACTTCCATCGCCTTCTGATATACCTTTTGATATTGAACTTAAGAATTTATATTATAAATACCCGGGAGCAGCAGACGATACTATTAAAAACATGAATATTCACATTAAAAAAGGAGAAAAAATAGCATTGGTAGGTGTTAATGGCGCAGGCAAAACTACCCTGGTAAAACTCCTCTGCGGTTTATACACTCCTACAAAAGGTGAAATCTATATAAATGGAAAGAAGAGCAGCACATATAATAGGGATGAATACTATACTTTATTTTCAGTAGCCTTTCAGGACATCCATCTGCTGCCTGTATCCATAGAAAAAAATATTGCCCTGGAAGCAGATAGATTTATTGATGAAAAGAAAATGAATAGGGTTCTTTTTATGGCAGGACTTATGAAAAAGGTAGAATCCCTGCCTTTTGGCAGAAAAACACTTCTGGTTAAATCCATATATGATGAAGCAACAGAGCTGTCGGGGGGAGAAATGCAAAAGCTGATTTTGGCCAGGGCATTATATAAAGATGCACCTGCAATAATTTTAGATGAACCCACGGCAGCACTGGATCCTATTGCTGAAAATGAAATATATGAAAAATATAATGAATTAACTAAAGGTCATACCTCCATATTCATATCCCACAGGCTGTCCTCCACCAGGTTCTGCGACAGAATAATTTTTATTGAGGACGGCAGTGTAATTGAAGAGGGGAATCATTTCAGTCTTATGAATAAAAATGGGAAATATAAAAAAATGTATGATATGCAAAGCTACTATTATAAAGACCATTTAGGAAGTGAAAAATATGCACAGCAGTTTTAAGAAGAATATAAAATTAATAATAACCGGCATAAAGGAAGTACAAAATCTACAGCCCTGGATACTTACTGTTACTATTCTTGACTCGCTTTTTAAATCTATATACCCCTTTGTAAATATCTATATGACTGCAAGAATTATCGATGAACTTCTTGGCTCAAAAAATATTGAAAGGCTTATTTATCTGGTATCAATAACCATCAGCCTAAATTTAATAATTTATCTTATCTCCTCAGGACTTGACCATTTAGCAGAATTGCTGAGACATGTCATGGATCATAACCAGGATATGAAGTTAAATGAAAAAATAATCAGTATGGACTATGAGTATGTGGAAAACCCGGAAGTACACAGCCTCCGTACAAAGATAGCAGAATCTCAAAACTTTAATGGGGGAGGTACTTATGCACTTATATATGATTTGGGTGAGCTGGTTAAAGGATTTGTTACAGTTGTTACATCCATTGCATTAGTTATAAACCTATTTACAGCAAATATGGAAGCTCAGAGTTCTTTGTCCTTTATAAATTCCAGATTATTTTCTTTTGGATTTTTAGCCCTAATTTTAATTGGTACAATTTCTGGCCTCCGATTAAGAACAATATCCAATAATAAGTTTTTTGAATATAATAACAAAATCATGGATTTTAACAGAATTTTCACGTTCTATTTTAATCAGGCTTTAGATTACAATGTGGGTAAAGAAATTAGATTATGTAATCAGGGAGAAATAATAAAAGAGGAGACAGAAGCTTTTACAAAAAGATCAGGAAAGGTGTTTAATGATTTAGCCAATACGGATGCCAAATATATCGGAACTGAATCCTTTCTCTCCTCTCTGCTCAGCGGATTTATCTATATATTTGTAGGCTTGAAAGCGGTAACAGGTGCCATAACCATAGGCAGCATAGTTCAATATGCAGGAAGTATAAATCAATTTATGACCGGAAGCCGTGAAGTGCTGGAATCAATTAACAAAATTATAAATAATAATAAATACCTGCAGTTATATATTGATTTCATAAACATTAAAAGCGAAAAGCACTTTGGCAAAATCCCTGTGGAAAAAAGAGACGATGATGAATATGAGATAGAATTTAGAAATGTATCCTTTAAATATCCGGGAACAGAGGCATATACTTTAAAGAATGTTTCTATAAAATTAAATATTGGTGAGCGTTTGGCAATTGTTGGTATGAACGGCTCGGGAAAGACTACTTTCATAAAGCTTCTATGCAGGCTCTATGATCCAAGTGAAGGAGAAATACTTCTAAATGGAATAGATATAAAAAAATATGATTATGATGAATATATGAAACTGTTCTCCGTAGTATTCCAGGATTTTAAGCTGTTTTCTTTCTCACTGGGTCAGAATACTGCAGCAGCTGTAAACTATAATGAAAAATCCGTGAAAGATGTCTTAGAAAAAGTTGGCTTAGAGAAGAGGCTAAATACTATGATAAAAGGTGTACACACACCTTTATATAAGGATTTTGATGAAGATGGAGTAGAAATTTCCGGAGGAGAAGCTCAAAAAATTGCACTGGCAAGAGCCTTATACAGAGATGCTCCTATTATAATACTGGATGAACCTACAGCAGCCCTGGATCCTATATCAGAGTTTGAAATATATTCTAAGTTTAATGAAATAGTGGGAACAAAAACTGCCTTTTATATATCCCACAGACTATCTTCCTGTAGATTCTGTGATGAAATTGCTGTATTTAATGAAGGTAAAATAATCCAAAAAGGAAGTCATGAAGAGCTGCTAAGGAATGAACAAGGGAAATATTATGAGCTATGGCATTCTCAAGCGAAATATTATTCACCCCAGGGGCGGGAAAAAATGGAAGATGGACTTTCACCCCAGGGGCGGGAAAAAATGGAAATAAAAACAGGATAAGCTCAAAAAAACTGATATTATATAAAAAATGTAATATCGGTTTTCTATTTTATAGATATTAAATGTGCTAAAAAAGGACTTGAAAGCATAATGAATATTATCCAGTATACTATCTTTTGAAATTGATTAACGAAATATTTGGAGTATGTCAGGTTGAATAAACATTTTGAAATTTATGTAATTATTTGAGGGGGAATTATATGAAAAGAGCATTACTGGTTATCGATGTGCAGAATGAATATTTTACCGGCAGACTGCCAATTGTAAATTCTGAAAGAAGTTTGGGAAACATACTAAAGGCAATGGTGGAAGCTTCAAAGAATGAAATTCCAATCATTTTAATTCAGCATACGGCAATAAAGAAAGATTCAAAAACTTTTGCTAAAGGAAGTAAAGAGTGGGAAATACATGATAAGGTTAAGAACAGAAGGCATAACTATGTAATTGAAAAAAATATGCCTGGCAGCTTTACAGGAACTTATTTAGAAGCTTTGCTTAGAAGGCTGAAGGCAGATACAGTTACAGTATGCGGATATATGACTCAGATGTGCTGCGATACTACTGCCAGACAGGCATTTCATTTAGGATTTTCTGTAGAATTTTTATCTGATGCAACTGGAACTCTTGATATTTCAAATAGTGCAGGATCTATAAAAGCAGATGAATTAC
>JBAXYJ010000200.1:0-5150 GCA_041670885.1 Clostridiaceae bacterium | reverse complement strand
ATACAAGACACTCTGCGAAGTATACTAAAACAGACACCACTTATTAGGCTCTTGAAAAGGGTTTATTGGTGATGTCTGTTATTTTTTTATTTAAATTTATCTGGTTGGGGTGTGAACAGTAACCACCTTTTTACTAAAAATAAATTTTAAATTTTCAGTCTTCTGCATAAAAATGTATTGCAAAATTCCTTATTAACTAATAAAATAGATTAAACAGAAAAATGAGGTGATTGTATGAAAGAGAAGCTTAAGGTGGGAATTGTTGGTGCTACAGGAATGGTTGGACAAAGATTCGTTTTATTATTAGAAAATCATCCATGGTTTGAAGTTAGTCTTCTTATTGCCAGCTCTAGATCAAAAGGAAAGACCTATGAGGAAGCAATAAATAATAGATGGGCATTAGATCAGGCTATGCCGGATTACGTTAAAAAGATGGTTATAGTTGATGCAGAAAATATTGAAAAGATAAAACAAGAAGTGGATTTCCTATTCTGCGCTGTTGATATGAAAAAAGATGAGATTAAGGCATTAGAGGAAAGGTATGCTAAGGCTGAAATCCCAGTTGTATCTAATAACTCAGCTCATAGATTTACCCCTGATGTTCCTATGATTATGCCTGAGGCAAATTATGGACACATAAAGATAATAGAAAAGCAGAGAGAAAGATTAGGAACAAAGAGAGGATTCATTGCTGTTAAGCCTAATTGCTCCATACAAAGCTATGTAATGGCTTTAAGTCCACTTAAAAAATATGGAATAAAGGAAATGGTTGTATCTACTTATCAGGCAATTTCAGGAGCAGGAAAGACCTTTGAAACCTGGCCTGAAATGATAGACAATGTAATACCGTTTATATCCGGAGAAGAGGAAAAAAGCGAGAAGGAGCCACTTAAGATATGGGGAGAGATAGATGGCAGCAGGATTAAAATTGCTGAAAAACCGGTAATTACTACCCAATGTATCAGAGTTCCTGTGGCAAATGGACATTTGTCAACAGTATTTGTTAATTTTGATAATAAACCTGAAAAGGAAGATATTATTAAGATATGGGATGAATATGTAAGCTATCCTCAGGAGCTGGAGCTTCCATCTGCACCTAAAAAACCAATAAAATATTTTAGAGAGGATAATAGACCTCAGACTAAAATAGACAGAAATTACGAAAATGGAATGGGGATAACTACAGGAAGGCTTAGAGAGGACACTCTTTTTGATTATAAGTTTGTGTGCTTATCCCACAATACCCTAAGGGGAGCGGCCGGAGGAGCTGTTCTAACAGCTGAGCTTTTAACAAAAGAAGGATATATAACAAAAAAATAAAAACTGCCGCTTGGCAGTTTTTTATTTTATCTTTTTCCATCTTTCAATAAATGAATTGTCCCTGAAATTTTGCATCTCTCCATATGTTCTAATTATATCTCTTATATATTCAGCCCTATAGCTGGTATCCAGATTTTTGTTCAGGCTCTCATAGCCGCTTCCCCTTTGCAGATAATCAGTGGAGGCTATGCTGTATAATTTTTCATCTTCAAGAGGGGAACCATTTATTAATATCTTCTCAATTTTATCATCAGAATAGTATATTTCTCCTCCTGATAAATGAAGCTTACCTACAAACCTTCCTCTAAAGCCGGCACCTTTTCCTTCCTTTAGGCAGTTAGAGCCATCTAAGGAATCCTCTAAAGCCTGTCTTAAATCTTTTCCCTTTATATTAAAGGATGAAGGATTAAGAGGGGAGGGGCATATTTCAATAAGCTTAAGGTCTGTAACCGGACCTTCTTTAATTCCGCCGTTACAGATTCCTCCGTTTATAAGTCCGATTTCGCATTTCAGAAGATCCCTTAAACCATCCGCAATAAGATTGCATATAGGATTTTCTTCAATATTATCATGAGTAAGGGATTTATCTATGAAATATAAAGGCGAACTTAAATTCTTTCTTGCAATAATATTATTCTCTCTTAGAGAAGCCAGTATAAGTTCATTTTTCTGCTCATCTTTAGAGCTGATTACTCCGGAATCTATCAGGGACAGTCCTGAACCATTATAATCTACTATTATATATCCAAGATGTTCTCCATATTCTCCTGCACTGTTTATTATAGTTTCATTTACTGTCTTTGCTTTTTGAAAAAGCTTATGATCGTGGGATGATATTATAATGTCAATACCTGGTATTTCCTGGGCAATACTAAAATCTCTCTCTGTTCCAATATGATCAACTAAAATTACTAAGTCATACTTTCCTATATTTTTATTAAGTTCTTCTTTTATGGCTTCGTTATAATCTTTTAAGTGAAATTCTAAAAGAGAATTAAAGGGTCCCAGATCAGGTGACAGACCAATAAGGAGTATTTTCAATCCGGCTTTTTCAACTATTATACTGCTGTTTACTCCGCTTATTCTGCTTCCATCTTCTTTAGTAAGATTAAGGCTAAGATATGGAACTTTTGAGTTTGAAGCCATATACTCCAGTGTGGGAAGAAGAGCAAAGGTTTCATTGTTCCCTATAGATGCAGCATCATATCCGGCTATATTTAAAAGCTCTGTTCCAGCTTGTCCTTTTGTACCTTGAAGTGCAATATTTTTAAAATCTGTAAAATCACCTGCATCTAAAATTAATGTATTATCATCCTTAACTTTATTTATTATGGAAGTTATTTTTGAAAAATTATCAAAATTGCTATGAACATCATTTGTATGAAGTATTTTTAACTGCATTTTTTCTCCTTAAATTTAATTTAAATAGCCAGTCCATTTTTAAACTGCAATATAAATTATAGTAATAAATAGTAAAAATGTAAATACGTGTGCAACTGCTTATCTTCTAAGTATGCTTTATAAAATAGCAGCACCTATGTGCTGCTAAATTTTTTCAACAAGATTATCAATGTCCTTATATGCTTTTTTAAGAGCCTCTTCTTTTCCTATGTCAGTCATATCCACACCCTCAACTAATATTTTTTCAAAATCCTTAATACCTAAAAATTTAAATATGTCATGAAGATAGCTTACTCCATGATTGAATTTAAAGGAAAGAAGCTTAGGATAATCGCCTCCAGAGGACTGAATGTATACCATCTTTCTTACTTTATCATCTAAAAGACCTATAACCTGGTCTTCTGATATTTTAATTACTTTATTGTTTAATATAATGCAGTCAATATATTTTTTTAGTATAGATGGAAAGCTTAGACTCCACATAGGAGCAGAAATAACATAAGTATCAGCACTTAAAAACTGGTCACAAAGAAAATTAATCCTGTCTACCGTTTTTTTATCCTGCTCAGATAAAGAATCATAAGCGCTGCCTGAAACAAGCTCTGCTCTTCCGGTAAAGTACCTGTAGTTTACCTCAGGGATATCTTCACTGTATAAGTTTAGTTCAATAAGCTGGTAGTCAGGATTCTTTAAAATGAATTTACTAATAAAATCCCTTGCTGCCGTTTTACTTACAGACATGCCCTCAGGCTTAGAATTGGCAGAAATATATAAAAGCTTTTTCATAATAACCTGTAACCTCCTACAAAACATAGTATAAAGTTATTATTGCCTCAATATTTAGTTTTATGCATTAATAAAGTTTTTGCTTTTATCCTCTAATGGATTAGTAAAAAAGTCATCCTTTAGTCTGTCCTCAATTATTTCACCATTATCTATAAATATTATTCTGCTGCATACTCTTTTTGCAAAGCTGACATCATGGGTTATAAGAAGGATTACTCTGTTTTCAGATATATCCTGAATGATTCTTGCAACTCCTTCTCTAAGCTCCGGGTCTAATGCGGAGGTTGGCTCATCAAAACAAAGAATATCAGGATTTAATACTAAAGCCCTTGTTATAGCTGCTCTTTGCTTTTGACCTCCTGAAAGCTGATATGGGTATGAGTCTGCTTTTTCAAGAAGGTTCAGGCTTTTTAGAACAGCTCTGGCGTTTTTTGCAGCCTCTTCTTTATTCATGTTGAATGCATTTACCGGAGCTTCAATTACATTTTCAAGTACGCTCATATGAGGAAACAGGTTAAAGCTCTGAAATACAAGTCCCAGCTTTTTTCTTATTTCTAAAATTTCTTTCTTTGATGAGTACATGCTTTTTTCATTAATATCTCTGCACAAAAATTCCCCCGTTATTTTTATAGTTCCTCTGTCGCATTTTTCCAGATTATTTATACAGCGCAGCAGGGTAGTCTTTCCAACCCCGGAGGATCCTAAAATACCTAAAATATCACCCTTTTCTGCTGTGAAGCTTATGCCCTTAAGTACTGGAACTTCTTTAAAGCTTTTATATAAATCTTTAATTTCAAGCATACTAATTTCCTCCTATAAATAATATGAATATCTTTTTTCTAAGTTCATAAAAATTTTTGTAAGCAGTCCTGTTAAAATCAGGTAGAACAAAGCAACAAGGGTTAGAGGAATTAGAGAAGCATCTCTGTTGGAAGCTATTTTACCGGCTCTGAGCAGCTCTCCCAATCCTACTATATAAACAAGAGAAGTATCCTTAACAAGTGTTATTACCTCATTTGCCGCAGCAGGAAGAACTCTTTTAATAGTCTGGGGCAGGATAATTCTGATAAAGGTTTTATAAGGCTTAAGTGAAAGAACCAGGGCTGCTTCATACTGGCCTTTATCGACTGACTCTATCCCGCTTCTGAAAATTTCTCCAAAATAAGCTCCATAGTTTAATACAAAGGCAAATATGGAGGCTGAGTATCTGTTAAAGGTAATTCCAATAAGAGGGAGACCGAAAAATACAAATACAATCTGGAGGAGCAGCGGGGTACCCCTCATAATTAATATGTAAAACTCTGTGAATTTGGCAATAGGCTTTATTTTGGACAGTCTGGAGTGAGCTGCCAATATTCCAAGGGGAATAGAAAGCAGCAATGTTATTAAAAATATATTAAAGGTGGTAAAAAGACCTTGAAGCATTGACGGCATTAATGTAATTACATATCTCATATAAATCTCCCTCTTATTAATTAACTATTTAACTATATCTTCTCCAAACCATTTAACAGATATTTTAGAGCTGGCTCCATCTTTTTTCATTGCATCCAGGGCTTCATTTATTCTGCTTAAAAGCTCAGTATCTGTTTTTCTTAGCCCAACTCCATATTCCTCAGTACCAAAATTATCAGATAAAATCT
>JBAXYJ010000199.1:0-5159 GCA_041670885.1 Clostridiaceae bacterium | reverse complement strand
TTTCAAAAACACACATTCCATACCATATGCCTGCTCACGTCATGCTCTGTGTACTGCATTAAAATGTGAAAAGTGAACTGGGTGGCACCTAAAAGGAGATTTTATGAATTATTATTTTGCACCTATGGAAGGTTTGACCGGATACATTTATAGAAATGCCCACAAAGCATTTTTCAATAATATAGATAAATACTTTTCGCCTTTTATTGTTGCAAATCAAAGCGAACGCTTTAAAACCAAGGAATTAAATGATGTTTTGCCTGAAAATAACCAGGGAATAGTTTTGATTCCACAAATACTGACCAATAATGCAAAAGATTTTATTCATACTTCAAAGAAATTAAAGTTTTTGGGATATAATGAAATCAACTTAAATTTGGGATGTCCTTCCGGAACTGTAGTTTCAAAAAATAGAGGCTCCGGATTTCTTGCAAAAAGAGAAGAACTTGATGCGTTTTTAGATGAAATTTTCTCTGAATCCATAACAAGTATCTCTGTAAAAACCAGAATAGGAAAAGACAGATGCGAAGAATTTTATGATTTAATTGAAATATTTAATAAATACCCTATTAAAGAGCTTATTATTCATCCCAGGATTCAAAAAGATTTTTATAAAAATAAGCCTAATATGAAAATTTTTAATGACGCTTTGGTGTTAAGTAAAAATCCTGTTTGCTATAATGGTGACATTTTTACATTGAAAGATTACAAGGGGTTTTCCACTGATTTTCCCGGTGTAGATTCTCTAATGATTGGAAGAGGATTAATAGCCAATCCCGGAATGGTCAGCTTAATTGAAAGTAATATTAAACTTAATAAAAATTCACTGAAAGATTTTCATGATAAGATTTATGAAGATTATAAAAGGGTACTCTTTGGAGACAGGAATGTTTTGTGTAAAATGAAAGAATTATGGCTTTATATGATTCCCATGTTTACTGATAATGCAAAATATGCTAAAAAAATAAAAAAAGCAAATAGATTATCAGATTATGAGGAAGCTGTTTCAAGCTTGTTCAGGGAACAGGATGTTTAGGTGCCACCCCCTTTAAGGATGCCACCCAGTTCACATTTCACATTTGATGAGAAAAGAGTCAGCAAAATCTGCCGACTCTTTTTTGAGTGTAAAAAGTAATTCCCATTTAGCTTGTATTTTCCTTCTTATGCCGGGACAGCAGCATGGAAATAGATGATTTGCTTATATTAAGGAAAGAGGCAATTTCATTAAAAGTATATTTGTTATTAAGAGCCTCAACAATAAATTTAATTTTGTAACCTGTAATTGAATGTTTTTTGCTTCCGGATGTAATGAGTATTTTTATTTCCGGTTTCAAATTAAGGAATTCAAATATATCATCTAAGGATTTCCTCTGTTTCTGCATGTTAGGTGTTTCCAGTTGTCCTATAGAAAGCGGAGTATCCGTCAGGTGATATTTGCATTTTAACTCATTCATGTCAGAAATTTTATCTGTTTCAGTTCCTGTCCAATTTACTAATTCAAGATATAACATTTGTGCAGCAGCTTTCTTTGGAGATAAAATATTTAGGATATAATCGGTATTGATAAAAGAATTATAACCCCGTTTATAGAAATAATGGCTGCTCCATCTATAATCATCCAAATCATTACACATATGCGCACGTATAGGATTTCTATGTATATACCGTAACAGCCATACAATATATGTGTCAGTAGCAACTATTTTACATGTGTACCTTTTTTCTAAAACATGACCTTTTCTGTTTAGCTCCCGCACTAAATATTTGCCAAGAACATTATTAATATTGAACATTATTTCACTTATTGGTGTTTTATTGATTTTTATTAAAAGATGATAATGGTTATCCATAATCACATAAGCCAGCAATTCAAAGTCAAACTTCGTATTGTATTCTTTAATCTGTTTCAATAAAAATGCTTTATGTTTAGGATCAGATAAAATATAGTCCTGGTTATTTCCTCTTGATGTAATATGATAAACTGTTCCTTCACAAATATCTTTTTTCTCTCTCATTAAAATTCCGCCTCCTTTAATAATCTGCATATTGTAATTATTTTCATATAAATTATTTTTATACAAAATGTGAAAAGTGAACTGGGTGGCACCAACTGGGTATTGAATTTCCTTTTCACATGAAGCATAATTAATACGTATAAACTGCATAATAACATAATTAAATTAATATACGAGGATATAATGAATAAATATTTGTTTGAACTTAAGAAAAATCTATTTGATTTAAATGCCATGGAGCTTGATGAAACCCTTCAATTTATTTTCAGCTCAGAGATGGAGAAAAATGAACTGATATCCATAACAAATGAAGAAAATCTTTCAAGAAATTTTAAAATAAACAGAGATGAGATGCTTTTAGAAGGCAGAGGTTTAAAAAGTTTTTTTAAGAAATATGAAGGCGATTTTTTATATATTCAGAAATTAGCTGAAGCACAGTACAAAGTAGGGGCTTTTTCATCTGCTGCAGAAAAGAATTTAACAAATCTTCATATAAGCCCTGATAATGCCATAAGGTTTGAAAAAGTTTTTAAGTATATGAGCTGTTTAAATAAGGGTGAGGAAAAATGGTTCCAGCTTAATAACAGATCCTTGGAATTCAATTCTTCTGCTGAAAAGGATGAATTAATATCACTTCCTTATCTTCGCGATTTAACCTTATATAACTATCAGTTAAAAACTGTTAAATCCGTTCTTAAAACATTTCGCGGCAGAGTACTCCTCTGTGATGAGGTTGGTCTTGGAAAGACTGTAGAGGCTGGTATAGCCATGCAGGAATATATAATGCGCGGATTATGTAAGAAGATATTAATTTTGGTGCCTCCCTCCTTAATTTCTCAATGGCTTACAGAGCTTAAAAGAAAATTTAATCAGGATTTTATATCATCTGACAGCCCGGAATTTAAAAGTATGGGTGATGAGGCATGGCCTCATTATAATAAGGTAGTGGCTTCACTAGCTTCTGCAAAAAGAAAAAATAATAGCAGTATAATTACAACCATAAAATATGACCTGATCATCATAGACGAAGCCCATCATTTAAAGAACAGAAATACTGTTTCATGGAAATTTGTAAATAGTCTAAATAAAAAATACATATTTTTATTAACCGCAACTCCAGTACAAAATAATCTGGAGGAGCTTTATAATCTTATAACCCTGCTTAAACCGGGCGAATTGAAGACCTATAGTTATTTCAAGAAGAATTTTATTTCAGATAAAGAAGGATTGGAAGCAAAAAATGTAATGAGGCTTAAGGAACTGCTAAAAGGCGTTATGGTGAGAAATAAAAGAAGTGATGTAGATATTAAATTCACTAAAAGAAATGCACTTACCATTTATACAAGTTTAAACGAAGAGGAAAAATCATTATATGATAATATAAGTAATTTTGTCAGGAGACAATATAATAAAAATTCTAAAGTCCTGACAAAATTCATTCTTAAAAATTTGCAGGAGCAAATGGGCAGCAGTTTTGTAACTTTAGTGCCCACTTTAGAAAAACTATTAGGAAATGAAAACTTAAACTTAGAAGAAAAAAATAATATATATAGATTTTACCAAAGAGCAAAGACTATAGCTGAAAATGAAAGCAAAAGTAATAATAAAATAGCTAAACTTCTTCAGATAATTCAAGAGTTTAACGATAAGGTTATTATATTTACTAAATATAAAAGGACCTTAGAGTTTATCGCTGGATTTTTAAGAAAAAATGGATTCAATGTAGCTGAGTTTCATGGGGAATTAAAGAGGAAAGAAAAAGAAGCAGAAATAGAAAAATTTAAAGAAAACGCACAGATTCTAATAAGCACAGAAGCAGGAGGAGAGGGAAGGAATCTCCAATTCTGCAATTGTATTATAAATTTTGATCTCCCATGGAACCCAATGGCTATAGAGCAAAGGATAGGAAGAATTCACAGGGTCGGCCAAACCAGAGACATTTATTTGTATAACCTAGCCTCAAGGAATACCTTAGAATACTATATTTTGGAATTATTAGACAGAAAAATAAATATGTTTGAACTTGTGGTTGGAGAAGTAGACATGATACTTGGCGATATAGAAGAGGAAACGGATTTTTCCGATATTATCATGGATGCATGGGTTAGATCAGAGGAGCAAATGAGCATGGAGAATGAAATAGAAGCTATTGGTGAAAAACTTTTAGAAAACAAAAAACAGTATTTAAAAGTAAAAAGTTTAGATGATAACCTCTTTGGGGATTCTTTTGAACAAAAGTAGAAATGAGGAATAAAAGATGAATTTACAAAGTTTTGTTACCTCAGTATTTGAGGCTATTGGAGGTATTGTTCTGCCTGTTGAATATGCTTTATGTGAAGTCCTCATTCCAGAAGAATATAAAAGCTTATTTCAGGACAAATCTGAGTTATTATTGGCTTTTGATTTTGAAGTAGCCGAAGAAAATCCGGCAGCTGAGTTTGTTACTTTTGGCAGCTATATACTAGATCAGCTTCTTGAAATAATTAAGTCGAAAACAATATCTACCGTTAGGTACATTATTGTGGATAAATTAAGCTTGTCAGATCCGGCTGATAAAATCAAAAAATATTTGAATATTAATAGAGGTTCTATAGAAATCCTTGAAGAGCAAGAAATATTAGCAGGTTTTGCTGCCTTAACTTTCACAACCGGCTATACTGTTGATGAGCGATCAGAAAAACATACTGAAATTTGGGTTGACTTATTAACCGGTAAAGTATGTGAAAAAATGATGGAATGTAAAAGTGGCATATTTTATGAGGAAAAACCAGAAGGTATATACCCTGTAAAAGATTTTGTTTCCTTAATGAGCGCTTTTGAGGCAGCTTTTATAAAATTAAAGGAGATTATTGAGAAAACGAAAAATGAATACAAGGATGATGACTTATTTACAAATGATACTAAAAGAATTCAAGAGTATTATAAGGATCTTCATAAAGACAATTTAAAAAGAATGCAGCGAAAGGGTATTAGTGATGAAAAGATTAAAGAGCTTCAGTCTAAGGAAATTACTCTTTCTCTGGAAAAACAAAGGCAGCTTAAAGAAATAAAGGAAAAATATTCTGTTTCTGTAGATTTATCACTGGATTATGGAATAGTATATTTTATGCCTGCAATTTTATATAAAGTTAAAATTACAGCTGA
>JBAXYJ010000198.1:0-5218 GCA_041670885.1 Clostridiaceae bacterium | reverse complement strand
TGAAAACTATGGCATGGATATACCTTCTTTCGCTGCAGAGCTGAATATGGATTTACTGATTAATAATGCTAAAGTAAAACAGCAGTATAAGAGTCTTCCAAAATTCCCGGCAGTTACAAGAGATATAGCTCTTCTTGTAGATGACTCCGTTTTGGTTCAGGATATCCATAAAGTTATAAAAAGTAAGGGCGGAAACCTGGTTGAAAACATTGAACTTTTTGACGTATACAAGGGTAAACAGATTCCTGAAGGTAAAAAGAGCATTGCCTACAGAATAGTATACAGATCAGAAGACAAGACTCTTACAGACAAGGACGTTAACAAGGTTCATTCAAAAATTCTCAGCACACTGGAATTTAACCTGGGAGCAGAGCTGAGATAGAGATATTAAATAATAAACTTTTGTATGATTTGCAGCTTTAAGCTTTTAAGCTGTAAATTCTTTTTAGCCTGAAATTACCAGATAAAATTTATAAAAAGTATAAAAATAGACACTTAAATATGATAGAATTGAAGTAAACTATAGTAAGAAGGTGGTATAACAGTTAAATAAAAGCTAATAAAAGTTATAAAAATACCATCCATGAATTTTCAGAATTAGTAGGTAAAACACCACAAACATTAAAAAATTGGGATAATAAAAATATTCTAAAACCTCATCATACTTCCACTAATGGATACAGATATTATTCAAGTGACCAAGTCAATCAAGTTTTAAATATCAGAAATACAAAAAATAAAATTGTAATATGATATTGTAGAGTATCAAGCAATAAACAAAAAGATGATTTAGCAAGACAAGTTGAAAATATGAGATTATATTTAACATCTCAAGGCAAACCCTTTGAGATAATTCAAGATATTGGTAGTGGAATTAATTATCAAAAGAAAGGTTCAGCTATAGGCTACAAGGAAAAAGAGCAAATAAAGCAAGAAAATTAGTTAAAGAATTAATGGAAGAAAGTGAGGTGAATGAAGAAAGTGATAAAATCAATAAAAGTAATGTTATTACCTAATAATAAACAAAAGTCTAAATTATTTCAATATGCAGGTGCTAAAAGATTTGCTTATAACTGGGCTTTAGCAAAAGAGCAAGAAAACTATAAAAATGGTGGGAGATTTATTTCTGATAATGATTTAAGAAAAGACTTTACTCAATTAAAAAAGATAGAAGAATATAAGTGGCTTAATAATATTAGTAATAATGTAACTAAACAGGCTATCAAAGACGCTTGTATTGCTTTTGGTGGTTTCTTCAAACATCAAGCTAAATATCCTAAATTTAAAAGTAAAAAGCATGATAAACCTTCATTTTATCAAGATAATATTAAAATTAAGTTTACTGAAACTCATATGAAATTTGAAGGATTCACAAATAGTAAAAAGCAAAATAAACAAAAACTAAATTGGGTAAGATTAACCGAACACAATAGAATACCTGTGAATTCAAAGTACATTAATCCTAGAATATCATTTGATGGTATTAATTGGTGGATTTCAGTAGGAATAGAATATGAACAATCTTTAGATTTGCCAAAGAATAAAGGGATAGGAATAGATTTAGGAATTAAAGATTTAGCTATATGCTCAGATGGTAATACTTATAAAAATATTAACAAAACTCAAAAAGTTAAAAAAATAGAAAAGAAAAGACGTAGGTTGCAACGTCAAGTATCAAGAAAATATGAAAATAATAGGAAAGGAGTATGTTACAAGAAAACAAGCAACATTAAAAAATTAGAAAATAAACTTTTAAAAATAAATCACCGATTAACAAATATTTGTCACAATTATTTACATCAAACAACTACTGAAATAACAAACAGAAAACCAATGTTTATAGTTTTAGAAAGTTTAAATGTGAAGGGTATGATGAAAAATAAACATCTTGCAAAAACGATACAACAACAGTGCTTTTATGAATTTTATAGGCAAATACAGTATAAATGTAATTGGAATAATATAAAATTTATAGAAGCAGACAAATGGTATCCTAGTTCTAAAACTTGTTCTGAATGTCGAGCAATTAAGAAAGATTTAAAACTTTCCGATAGAATTTATGTATGTCCAGAATGTGGTTGTATTATAGATAGGGATTATAACGCAAGTATTAATTTAATGAAATATGGTCAATCAATAGCATAACAATTTAAAGTAACTATTGATATGTACCGAATGTTAATTGGGAATTTAAGCCTTTGGAGTGTTAAACCACTTTAGTAGTATTAGTAATAATATGAAAAAGAACATGATGAATGAGGAAAGAAACATAAAAGTTTATTTATAACTTTTTATAAGTTTTCTGTAACGGTGTTTCCTTTGAATAAAGTGACAGTTGATATTCATGGAATGAATTATAACCTAAAAGGTGAAGAAACAGAAGAATACTTAATTAAGCTGGCAAAACAGGTAGATGGGAAGATTAAAAAGATTCTTTCTTTAAATGATAAGCTCTCAACTGCCTCTGCTTCAATTTTGACTGCAATAAATTGTGCTGACGAATACTTAAAGGCGGCTATTGAGCTGGAAGCTGTAAAAGCAGAGCTATCTGCAGCAAAAGATGAAAACTACAAGAGTAAAGAAAAGATAGAAAGCCTGAAAAATGAAGGAAAGGATTTAAAAATTTCCCTTCAGGACAGCAAGAGAAAGATAATTGAGCTTCAAAACAAATTAATTGATGAGCAAATTGATATTGCTGTGGCGAAAAAAAGAAAAAATGGTGCCTGACCTTTGGTTGGGCACTTTTTTTGCCTATATACCTTTGTTCAGAAATTTATTGATAGTGAAATACGGTTGGACAAGCAGTTCACAAAATTAATATCTATGAAAATTGGATAATTATTATTAGCTTGTTAAGATAAAAAATATTTGTGCAATGTCCCAAAATGATAAGTCAGGGGCAAAAGCTAGATAAAACCACTAAATTTCTCAACAGAGGCTGAAACGCCTAAAACTATCCCACAAAATCTCCTCTTTAATTGTAAAATTTTCGTTTTTAAAATATAATGAAAATATATCCTAATAAAATTCAGGAAGTGAAATAATGAACAAAATTGAGCTATTAGCACCGGCAGGCAGTATGGAAAGTTTAATATCAGCAGTTAATGCCGGGGCAGACGCTGTATATATAGGAGGAGATAAATTCTCCGCAAGGGCCAAGGCAGCAAACTTTACAAAAGATAAAATAATTGAAGCAGTATCCTATCTGCAGCCCTATGGAGTTAAACTATATCCTGCAGTTAACACTCTTATTAAAGATGAAGAGATGAATGAGGCTTTGGATTATCTGGAATTTTTATATAAAGCCGGAGCCCAAGCTGTAATAATTCAGGACATGGGATTGTTTAAAAAAGCAAAATCTTGCTTCCCAAATCTAGAGCTTCATGCCTCCACCCAAATGACAATACATAATTTAGAAGGAGCAAGGCTTTTAAAATCTTTAGGTTACAGCCGGGTGGTACTAAGCCGTGAGCTGAGCCTGAGTGGTATAAAAGAAATATCAAAGGAAATAGAGACTGAAATTTTTATCCATGGAGCCCTTTGCATAAGCTATTCAGGAGCCTGCCTTTTAAGCTCCTTAATAGGTGGAAACAGCGGAAACAGGGGGCGCTGCTCTCAGCCCTGCAGACTTAAATATTTACTGGAAGGGAAATCCGGATACTTACTTAGCCCCAAGGATGTATGCACCCTAAATAATATACAGGACATAATAGAAACCGGAACCACCTCTCTTAAAATAGAAGGGAGAATGAAGAACCCTACCTATGTATCTGCAGTTGTATCAATATACAGAAAAGCCATAGATGCAGCCCTGCGAGGAGATAAAATTGATCTGAAAGAGGAAAACAAAGCCCTGCTTAAGGTATTTAACAGAGAAGGCTTCTCAAAGGCTTACCTTTACGGGAATATGGGAAAGGAAATGATGGCCTATAATTTCCCGAGAAATACCGGCTCTATTTTGGGAAAAGTGAAAAATGGCGAAGTTTATCTTCAGGATGATGTAAGCTGCCGGGACGGAATAAGGATAGGAGACGCCGGGTTTAATATAGAAAAGCTTTATAAAAACGAAAAAGAAGTAACAGATGCAAAGTCTAGCGAAAAAGTTAAAATTAAACCAAATAAATTTAACGAAGGAGACATCCTTTATAAAACCTATGACTATAAATTAGAAAATGAAATGGGAAAGTATGGTGAAAAATACTATAGGAAGGTTCCTTTAAGCCTTAATATTGATTTTCAGCCCCAAAAAAAAGTTCACCTTTTAACAGAATACAATGGGAAAACCTATGAATATTTTGGGGAGGAAGCAGAAGAAGCAAAAAGCAGCCCTCTCTCTAAAGAAAGAATAGCAGAAACTCTAAAAAAGTCAAAGGATACCCCATTTGTATTTACTGATATAAAATTCAATGAATATGTTCCCGGATTTTTAAGGATAGCCAGTTTAAATGAAGCAAGAAGGCAGCTTATTCAATCAATTCAGGATGCTAAAACAAACAGGAAAATAAAAAGAGAAAGCTGCAGTGAGGAGGGTTATAATATAGAAAAAAAGATTATAGCCGCAGCTTGTAATATGGATCAGGTAAGAGCCATTTTAGAATTTGAAAATATAGATTTAGCGGTAAACCCATTTTTGTTTGATTTAAATATAGATGAAATTGATTCCTTTATTTTAAAGCTTCCTACAGTAATAAAGGGAGAATTTAATGATATAATTAATCTGATAAGTAAATATAAATCAAAAATTAATGGAATAATAACATCAAATCTAGGCATAATAAAAAGGCTTGGAGAAGATTTCATGATTTATGGAGATTACAAAATGAATCTTACCAATTCCTCATCCCTGTCCTTTGTAAATTCCCTGGGGGTTACCCCTATGGCCTCCCTGGAACTAAACAGGAAGGAACTGGGTTTTCTTAAGTATCCATATTCATCTCTTATCTATGGAAGAGCTGAGGTTATGATATCTGAGTATAATTTAGTAAAAAGTGTTTTAGAAATCAGCGATAAAAAAATTCATATTTTAAAAGACAGAAAGGGAGAGGAGTTCCCTGTAGTAATAGATAAATTTGGCAGGACAAATATATATAATTCCCATATATTAAATCTAATAGAGTACAAAGATGATTTAATAAAATTAAAAAGTAATGTTTTAAGATTAGATTTCCTTGAAGAAGGATATGATGATACAAAATTAGTCCTTGGAACACTTATAAAC
>JBAXYJ010000197.1:0-5251 GCA_041670885.1 Clostridiaceae bacterium | reverse complement strand
CAAGTAAAGGAATTACTCAAGGAAGACTAGGTGATGGTATGAAATCAATTCTTAAATTGAGTAAGATAAAAAGCTTTGATGATGTTGCTGTATTAAGTGAAGCTGTAGCACGTAATGAGGGAGTAATAGCCTGCCAGGTTTCTATTGAGAAAAATGAAATCAGTATAGTTTATGATGATTATTTTCTTAAGGAAGAGGATTTAATTCAGTCTGTTGAAGAAGCAGGTTTCATAGTAATATAAAATTACAAAAAATTCTTTTAAATGTTTTGAAAATGTGTTAAAATAAATCTGGATATTTACTATTCATATTATAAGGAGGTGTAATTATGGCATATAAAATTACAGATGCTTGTGTAAGCTGTGGCGCTTGTGCTGCAGAATGTCCAGTTAACTGCATTAGTCAAGGAGATACTCAGTACCAGATCGATGCCGATACATGTATAGAGTGTGGAAATTGTGCTAATGTTTGTCCAGTTGGAGCACCAGTAGAGGAATAATTCAATACAAAAAAGAAAAGATCGCTTAGCGGTCTTTTTTCATGGGCTTTAATGCTTTAGAAATAAGAAGAATATGAGATTAAAGTGAACTGGCTTTACTAAATCGAAGCAGCGTATCTTCAGATGGAGAGTCTACCCCACCTGAAGTAGAATTATAGGATTACCCACTTATAGAAGTGGGCGTCTTGAAACCTGGATAAATTTTTATAGAGTAAAAAAGGATGGGTGCAGGTAAGATATTCCACGCTGATTTCAGGAGGGTGCGGAGAAGCTAAGCTCCACATACGGGAACCTAAGGTTTCTGAGAAGAAATTTGCATTAGCAAATTATTTTATATTATTGCAGCTAAAAGCAGCAGTTCAATATTATCCCTATAAATTTTGGGAAACTGTGATATTGGAAGAGGATTTGTACCATATCCTACCTCAATGGTATATCCCGGTCTTTGAAATTCTTTAATGAACCAATCCTTATAACCTCCATAAGCAGTTATTCCAGAGGGTGTCTCCAGTGTATAGCCGCTGACTCTGGAAAGCGTTTCGCCAATTTTTCTGGCATCAGCAGGATTAATATTATCATAATTCCAGTATATAACCTCTCCCTGGGAATGGTAAGCTAAAACCAGCCTGAAGTTATTATCCCTGGTGAATTTAACTATAGCTTTAGTTTCAGGCTCCGACTCAGGATAGAGGCCTCCATATCTTGTAGGTCCCGGCCCAAATACACCCTGACTTTGCTCAAGATTTTTAGCTTCCTGCCAGGAGGCATTATAATTGTGGTTTAAATCCACACCTCTGTTATTTGCAGACCAGGTTTTAGAAAAATCTTTGCTGCTATTATTCCACCTGATAAGGGCATTATAATATGGATTGGTTGGAGAAAGTCCGTTTAAAACCAGCTCCACTCCATCCGGATTTACCATTGGAATTATATATATGGTGCTGTTTCTCCATATTTCGCTTACATCATAATCTAAAATAAACTGCTTTAAAGTATAGGCTCTTAAAAAATTCTCAGCAAATTTCATTAATAGGGGCGAAGTAATCCACTCAAGAGAGTGATGTGCTCCATTATAAAATACATTGCTCTTGCCCTGACCCAGCTTGATAAAATATAACTCTCTTCCCAGAACACTTTTCCCGATAGAGCCAATTGTAATAAATGGGTACAGTGTTTTTAAGCTTAAAATATTTCTTTTAAGGATATTATAGGTATAGTCAATGTCAGTCTGAACTATGGGGTAGGAGTAGGGGATAATCAGCTGCTGCCCTGCCTGCAGGGTATAAGGATCAATATTACTATTTGCCGTAATAATGCTGTAGATATTTGTTCTGTATTTTGATGCTATTTTTGAAATAGTATCTCCAGGTCTTACAGTATAGTAATCATACCCGCTCAGAAGCCTTTCAATCACTGAATAGGTTTTGTCTCCTATTATTCCATCTTCATTTAAATTATACCTTCTCTGAAGCAGCCTGACAGCATTCGCAGTTCCTGTTCCATATATACCATCCAATGGTCCGCTGTAATAACCCAGCTTCTTTAAAATTCCCTGAATTTCTTTAACTTCTGTTCCAGTAGACCCAATTTTATATGCCATAGGATTCCTCTTAAAATTAATACAGAAACTACACAGCTTAAATTAATGTAATTCCCTTATTTTATATTTTATATATAAAACTATTTATTTGTTACTTTTTACTTAGTGGTATATAATAATAATGTAAATTCAAATAAGAGGTGAAATTATGAGTAATGTAGTAGAAAGATTTCTAAGATATGTTAAGTTTGATACTAAATCTGAAGAAGATGTAGACACTGTTCCTACTACCTTTGGACAGAAGGTTTTTGGTGCAGAGCTGGTAAGTGAGTTAAAAAGGTTAGGTATTAATGATGCAGAAATAGATGATAATGGATATATATATGGTACTCTTAAAAGCAATATAGAAAAGAAGGTTAAAACCATAGGCTTTATATCACATGTAGATACAAGTCCTGATATGTGCGGTAAAAATGTTAACCCAAGGATAGTTGAGAACTATGATGGAGGAGATATTGTTTTAAATGAAGATCAGAATATTGTCCTTTCACCAAAGGAATTTACTGAGCTTCCTATGTATAAAGGAAAGGATTTAATAGTAACTGACGGAAAAACTTTGCTTGGAGCAGATGATAAGGCGGGGGTTTCTGAGATAATAACTGTCATTGAGTTCCTGATAAATCATCCTGAAATTCCACACGGAGACATAAAAATAGGTTTCACACCGGATGAAGAAGTGGGTAAGGGAGCAGACCACTTTGATGTAAAAAAGTTTGGAGCAGATTTGGCTTATACAGTTGATGGAGGAAGGCTTGGAGAACTGGAATATGAAAGCTTTAACGCAGCTGAAGCAAAGGTTTATATAAAGGGGCAAAATGTACACCCGGGTTCTGCTAAGGGCAAGATGATAAATGCTCTAATTATAGCAAATGAATTTATAAACAGTCTTCCGGAAGATGAGACTCCTGAAAAGACAGAGGGATATCAGGGCTTCTACCATCTTATGAAAATAAAAGGAGAGGTAGAAGAAGCGTTTTTTAAATATATTATCAGGGATTTTTACAGGGAAGAATTTGAAAAAAGAAAAGAAATATTTAATAAAGCGGCAGAAAAACTTAATGAAAAATATGGAGACAGAGTAAATGTTGTAATGAAGGATCAGTACTACAACATGAGAGATGTTTTAGAAAATGAAAAATATATTGTAGACAATGCCTTTAAGGCTATGGAGGAAGTTGGAATAACTCCTGAGATTATACCTATAAGAGGAGGTACAGATGGTTCCAGGCTGTCATTTATGGGGCTTCCTACACCAAACATATTTACAGGAGGAGAAAATTTCCATGGAAGATTCGAATACATTCCAACCTTTGCTATGGAAAAGGCTGTAGAGACAATTCTAAAAATTATAGAAATATATACGGAGAAATAAAGGAAAAATCGCCCCTGAACTTGGTTTTGGGAGCGATTTATTTTGTTAATAAACATATTTAAATTTTAACAAAGTAACATACTCTAAAATATGCAAACCCCCATATAAAAAAACCGTCTCAGTCCAAAACCTGAGACGGCAAATATTAAAAGTCAGCATTTCCCGGAGTTCTTGGATATGGGATAACGTCCCTTATGTTTGAAACTCCTGTTATATACATTATTATTCTTTCAAATCCAAGTCCAAAGCCTGCATGCTTTGTCTCTCCATACTTTCTTAGGTCTAAGTACCACCAGTAATCTTCTTTTTTAAGTCCCAGCTCTTCCATTCTCTTTTCAAGAACATCCAGCCTTTCTTCTCTCTGGCTTCCACCGATGATCTCTCCAACTCCCGGTACTAAAAGGTCAACAGCAGCAACTGTCTTATTATCCTCATTCATTCTCATATAAAATGCTTTGATTTCCTTTGGATAATCTGTTACAAATACCGGCTTATTATATACCTTTTCTGTAAGATATCTTTCATGCTCTGTTTGAAGGTCGCAGCCCCAGTCAACCGGGTACTTGAATTCCACATCAGCTTTTTTAAGAATTTCCACAGCTTCTGTATAGGTAACTCTGGTAAAATCTGAATTAGCTACATTTTTAAGTCTTTCAAACAATCCTTTATCTACAAAATTATTGAAAAATTCCATTTCCTCAGGAGCATTTTCTAAAACATAGTTAATAACGAACTTAACCATATCTTCTGCCAGTTCCATGTCCTCGATAAGTCCTGCAAATGCAATTTCAGGTTCTATCATCCAGAACTCAGCAGCATGCCTTCCTGTATTAGAGTTTTCTGCTCTAAAGGTAGGCCCAAAGGTGTAAACATTTCTAAATGCCAAAGCATATGTTTCAGCAGAAAGCTGGCCTGATACCGTAAGACTCGTTTCTTTTCCGAAAAAGTCTTTTGTATAATCTACATTTCCCTTATCATCCTTTGGGATATCCTTTAAATCCATGGTAGTAACTCTAAACATCTCACCTGCGCCCTCGGCATCAGAGGCTGTTATTATTGGAGTATGTACATAAACAAAGTTTCTCTCATTAAAGAACTTATGAATAGCAAAGGCAGCTAAGGATCTTACTCTAAAAACCGCAGAAAACAGGTTTGATCTGGGTCTTAAATGTGCTATGGTCCTTAAATACTCAACTGAGTGTCTTTTCTTTTGAAGAGGAAAATCACGATCTGACTTTCCTTCTAAAATAATTTCTGATGCCTTTACTTCAAAGGGCTGCTTCGACTCTGGTGTCAAAACTAAAGTCCCTTTAACTGAAATTGATGCAGAAATAGGAAGTTTAGTTAAGTCTTCAAAATTAGAAAGATTATCTTCAAATACTACCTGCACATTTTTGAAAAAGCTTCCGTCATTAATTTCTATAAATCCGAAATTTTTTGAGGCTCTTACTGTCTTTACCCATCCTTCTAGAAATACTTCTTTACTGCTGTATTTTTCAGTATCTCTATAAAGGGATTTTATTAATATATCTTCCATAAATTTTCCTCCCGACACTATTAAAAAAGCCTTATCATAAAGAAAAGGCTTTTCATTTTCTCACATAATTATATCTTTTTAATATACCATAGTCAACATTACAGGAACATATTGAGAAAATGGTCAATTGAAAAAGTAAATTCCATCTTGTAAAGGTAAATTCCACCAGAGATAAATTTTTGAATCAAAAAAGAGTTTATCTCTGGTGTTTTATGCTATCATAGTGGTGAAACGCCATGTTTT
>JBAXYJ010000196.1:0-5288 GCA_041670885.1 Clostridiaceae bacterium | reverse complement strand
TGCAATTATAAATGAATCCATACCGGAGATTAACTGGGCTGGATTTTATTTATTTAAAGAAGGGGAGCTGGTTTTAGGACCCTTCCAGGGGAAACCTGCCTGCAATAGAATAGCTGTAGGAAAGGGAGTATGCGGAACAGCTTTTTTGAATAATGAAACGCTTTTGGTCCCGGATGTTCATCTTTTTTCAGGACATATTGCCTGTGACAGTGAGTCAAATTCGGAAATAGTAGTACCTATAATTACGGGTGATATAAAATTAGGAGTTCTTGATATTGACTCGCCGGTTAAGAACAGATTTTCTGACTTGGAAAAATTATACTTAGAAAAGCTGGTCATAGAAATTAAGAAATATATATAAAAAAATCCCTTAGGTGAACTACCTAAGGGTTATTTTTATGCCGTTCTTCTTCTAAATATCTTCCATATTTCATTAAATATAACAGGGACTATTGCTAATCCAAAGACAAATACCCAATCCTGCGGACTTAAATAAAATACTTTAAACTTATCAGCTAAGAATGGAACTAAAATTATTATGCTTTGCAGAAATATACCTAAAATAAGTGACCCAACTATATATTTGTTAGTAAATAAGCCTATAGTAAATATAGATTTTTTTTCATTTCTAAGATTAAAGGCATGGAACAACTGAGAAACACTTAGAACAAAGAAAGCCATAGTTTGAGCATGTTTTATAGAATTATATTTTTCCCATCCAAAAACAAATGCTGTAAGTGTCATTGCGCCTATTAAAAGTCCATTTACTAATATAAATGAGATAGTGCTTTTATTAAATAATCCTTCCTTTTCATCTCTTGGTTTCTCATCCATAACACCCTTATCCGGAGGATCAATGCCGAGTGACAGAGCAGGGAAGGTGTCTGTAATTAAATTAACCCAAAGTAAATGAATAGATATAAGCGGCGTTGGCCAGTTTAAAAGCACGGAAATAAATAAAGCTAGTATCTCTCCTACATTACAAGACAAAAGGAATAATATAGACTTTTTAATATTATTATATATATTTCTTCCTTCTTCTACAGCTGAAACTATAGTTGAAAAATTATCATCTGTAAGTACCATGTCAGCTGCACCCTTGGCTACATCTGTTCCTGAAATACCCATAGCAACTCCAATATCTGCAGCTTTTAGTGATGGAGCATCATTTACACCGTCACCAGTCATGGATACCACATTGCCTCTGCTCTTTAATGCCTTTACTATTTTAACTTTATGCTCAGGGGAAACTCTTGCATATATTCTTATTTTATCTGCTTTTTCTAAAAATTCCTCTTCGCTCATTTCATCTATTTCTCGGCCAAATATTGCTTCATCTTCATTTTCAGAGATACCCAATTCCTTACCGATAGCAAAAGCAGTATTTCTGTGGTCTCCTGTTATCATAACAGTTTTTATTCCAGCTTTTTTACATTTTTCAATGGAATCTTTAACTTCCAGCCTAGGCGGGTCTATCATACCTACCATACCTAAAAATGTTAAATCTTTTTCCAGTTCATCAATTTCAATGTTTTCATCTGGAATTACTTTATAAGCTGATGCTAAAACTCTAAGTGCAGCATTTGACATATGATTTGAAGCGTTAATTAACTTTTCTTTCTCTTCTTTTGTAATATCTTTTATTACACCATTAATATTTATTTTTGTAACTAGATTTAAAAGGTTGTCAATTGCTCCCTTGGTCATGACTAAAAGTTTATCATCATATTTGTTCACAGTAGTCATAAGCTTTCTGTCAGAATCAAAAGGAATTTCATTTACTCTCTTATGAGCATTATTCAACTCTTCTTTGTAAACACTTAAGTTATTTCCTACATCAAGAAGTGCAATTTCAGTAGGATCTCCTGTTTTATTTTCATTTGTGCTTTCTGAATCGTTACATAAAATAATATTTTCCAGCAGTAATTTATCTGCATTATTTGATCTGTTGATATTTTTAATGTCTTCTTCTTCCCAGTTGGTATAGTATTTAAGTACCGTCATTTTATTTTGAGTAAGTGTTCCGGTTTTATCAGAACATATGATATTAACGGCACCTAATGTTTCAACAGCGGGAAGCTTTCGGACTATAGCGTTTTCTTTAATCATTCTCTGGACGCCGGCGGCTAAAACCAGTGTAACTATTGCAGGAAGTCCTTCTGGGACAGCTGCTACTGCTAATGAAATAGCTGTTAGGAACATTTCAAGGGGAGGTCTTTTTTGCAGAACACCTACTAAGAACATTACAGCACAAATCAATAATGATGCTATTCCTAAATATTTGCCAACTTCAGCCAACTTCTTCTGCAGAGGAGTCATCTCTGTGTCCTGCTCATTAAGCATATCTGCTATTCTGCCTATTTCTGTATTCATGCCTGTAGCTACCGCAACACCAATTCCTCTTCCATAAGTGACAAGGGTAGAGGTGAAAGCCATATTAATCCTGTCTCCCAGTGGTGCCATTTCATCTTCAATGACTTTATTGAAATTCTTTTCTGCCGGAACTGATTCTCCGGTAAGAGCAGATTCATCAACTTTAAGGTTTGCACTTTCAATAAGTCTCATGTCACAGGGTACATATCGCCCTGCATCTAAAACAACAATATCGCCGGGGACTATTTCCTCTGATGTTATCTCCTCAATTTTTCCATCTCTTTTAACTAATGCATGAGGAGTGCTTAATTTTTTTAATGCCTCTAAGGACTTCTCTGCTTTATTTTCCTGAATTACACCAATCACTCCATTAATTAGTATAACAGCTACAATGATTACTGTATCACTGATTTCTCCTACTGCTCCTGATAAAACTGCTGCCACGATAAGAATGTAGATAAGAGGGTCATTTAGCTGAGAAAGAAATAAGGATAAGATAGATTGTTTCTTTTTTTCTTCCAGTTCATTTCTTCCGTAGGTTTCTAATCTTTTTTCAGCTTCAGCTTCACTAAGACCTGAAAACTCATCTGTGCTCAGCTTTTCCAGTGTTTCTTTTACTCCTTGATTAAACCACAAATTCATCACCTCATAATTATTATTTCTCAAATTCGAATAAATAAACAAAAAAAAGACCTTTGTTCCTAAGAACAAAGGTCTTGCAAACTCGTAAGAGCAAATTATCCGGGCAAAAGCCGTCCTGACGAATAATTCAAGCATTATATGCTTTGCTACTCCCCTTTATTTTTGAATATACCATACATTTACCCTATGGTCAATATATTTTATTTCCAAATGTTGTAGCTGGCATCAGAGGGCATTCTCCAGTCTCCTCTTGGTGAAAGGCTTACTGTTCCTACTTTTGGACCATCCGGTATACAGGATCTTTTAAACTGCTGAGTAAAAAACCTTTTTATAAAATGGTCCATCCATTTATTTAATTCATCCATGCTATACTTATCCTGGAAAGCCTTTTGCGCCAGAAATAATATTTTATCCTTGCTGTATCCCCATCTGGCGAAATAATACAGGAAGAAATCATGAAGTTCGTAAGGTCCTATAATATCCTCCGTCTTTTGTTTTATTTCTCCTTTTTTATCCATTGGAAGAAGCTCCGGAGATACTGGAGTATCTAATATATCCATAAGAATATCAGATACTGCTTTATCTTTTTGTTTTAAAGCTGCATATCTTACCAGGTGCCTTACCAGAGTTTTTGGAACAGAGGTGTTTACTGCATACATGGACATATGATCTCCATTATAAGTGCACCAGCCCATGGCCAGTTCTGATAAATCGCCGGTTCCTATTAACAGACCTGATTCTTTATTTGCCAGATCCATTAGTATCTGAGTTCTCTCCCTTGCCTGAACATTTTCATATGTAACATCAAGTTTGGATGGGTCATGGCCTATATCCTTAAAATGCAGCAGGCAGGCAGCAACTATGTTTATTTCTTTTAAATTAGTATTTAACATTTTACAAAGGTTAACTGCATTATTATATGTTCTGTCTGTAGTACCAAATCCAGGCATGGTTACCGCTGATATATTTCTTCTGTCTATTTTTAACAAGTCAAAAGTTTTTATTATAATAAGAAGAGCTAAAGTAGAATCTAAGCCTCCGCTTATTCCGATAATTGCTTTTTTAAGGCCTGTATGTTCAAATCTTTTTGCCAGGCCTGCAGTTTGAATGTTCAAGATTTCTTCGCAGCGCCTTTCCATTGTCTCCTTATCCTTTGGAACAAATGGGTGTTTATCCACATATCTGTCCCAGCTTTTATAATCAAGTGTTTTGAAATTAAAGCTTATCTCCAGTGGCTTTAAGTAATTTAGCTTTATGCTGTCTCTAAAGGAAACATTCTTAAGTCTTTCATTATTTATTCTGGATAAATCAATAATTGATGTAATAACCTGATTATCTCTTTGAAATCTTTTGTTTTCAGAAAGCATAGAGCCATTTTCTGATATCATAAGATGGCCGCTGAAAACTAAGTCTGTAGTTGATTCGTAAACTCCAGCTGAGGAATATACATAGGAGCAGATGCCTTTAGCGCTCTGATTTAAAACTATGCTCTTTCTATAATCTGCTTTGCTGACAATTTCATTTGAAGCAGAAAGATTTCCAATAATATTTGCTCCCATTAAACAATAGTAAGAGGATGGTGGAATTGTAGCCCAAAGATCCTCGCATATTTCAATGGCAAATCTTAACTCTCTGTTTTTAAATATAAGATTAGTTCCAAAGGGTATACTATCCTGAAAGGGCAGATCTATATTTAAATTAGTTATTCCAATTCCTTCAGTAAACCATCTTTTTTCATAAAACTCTGTATAATTTGGGATATATGATTTTGGTACTATTCCAAGAACTTTGCCATCAAATATAACGAAAGCCGAGTTATAAAGGCAGGAATTATATTTGAAAGGACAGCCAACTGAAATCAGTATATCTTTTTCAACACTAAATTTGCATATTTCCTCAATGCCATCTATAGCTTTTTCGTATAGAAGTTCCTGATTAAACAAGTCTCCGCAGGTATAGCTGGTAACAGCTAATTCCGGCAGGACTATTAATTTTGAACCCATATCACAAGCCATATCTACACATTCTTTTATATTTTTAATATTAAAATGTATGTCTGCTACATTTGTCTTAGGGCAAGCAGCAGCAACTCTAATAAAATTCATAACCATGCCGTTACTGAAAACTTATAAAAAGTTATAAATTACTATATTACATAATAATCCATATGCTTTTATGTTTCATTCCTTATTCATAGTGTTCTTTTTCATATCATTACTAATACTACTCAAGTGGTCTAACACTCCCAAGGCTTAAAATCCCCACCAACGTGT
>JBAXYJ010000195.1:0-5369 GCA_041670885.1 Clostridiaceae bacterium | reverse complement strand
CGAAAGCCAACTCCCTGAACTATTCCTTCTGCCTTAATAAAAAATCTTTTAATCATAATATCCCTCTTATCTCCTGTTTAAAATTGTAATTACCTAAAAAGTAAATTACATAATCATTTATCCAAATTTCAAGACGCCCGCTTCTATAAACGGGAGGTCCTTTAATTCTGCTTCAGGTGGGGCAGACTCCCCATCTGAAGACCCGATGCTCAGCTTTAGCTAAGTGAGTTCACATATTAAGCATTGATTATTTCCAGATGAAAACTGCCCAAATGAGATCATGTAATAAAATAAAAAGAGAAGTAAAACTTCTCTTAATAATATCGTCTTCTCTTGCTTCCTCTATGTAAATTGTGAAGAACTACAAATATGAATACTAAAAGAAGCAGTATAAGGAGCAGTATTCCGCCATATAGTAAAATATTATCTTTTACTATTGAGCCTGTGGAAACTGAAGTTACTAAATAAAATATTGGGTTTGCTCCTCTTTGGGAAAGTGTCAGTGTTCCTATCTTTGAATCCTTCGAAAGCTTCCAGACATTAATATCTGACAGCTTAATTTCAGGCTTCATTTCCTTATTGTTTATATCGTTGGCGTAATATTTTACATCTCCCTTAACTATTACAGGGATGCTCATTGTCTTAGTAAATCCAAAGCCCAGCGGCTTATATTTTATATCAAGGGTTTTTATTGTCTGCCCATCAGAATATAATGTAGTCTTTTTAAGTGAATAGCTGTAATCTATTATCTTTTTCATATCATCAAATACAGCAGTGTCTTCGCCATATTCTGAATTCATTACAACTCCCACCAGTTCTCTTCCGTCTCTGTTGAAAAATGCTACCAGGCATCTGCCAGCCTGTGTAGTCCAGCCTGTTTTTCCTCCAGTGCAGCCATATTTTCCAAGCAGCTTATTTCTGTTTGGAATGTCAAGAATAGGTTTATTATCTGAGGTATTTATATTTACTTTTGAGGTTCCCATTATCTCTTTAACCCAGGGGTTTTTATAAGCTGCTATCCCTATAACTGAAAGCTCATAAGTTGTTGTATAGTGATTATCATCATGAAGTCCGTTAGGTGAAGTAAAATGGGTGTTTTTAAGACCTAAATCCGCTGCCTTTTTATTCATCATGTCAATAAACTTGCTTGAATTTCCGGCCACATTATCTGCCACCATATAAGCTATATCATTGGCAGAATAAATCATTAAAGCCTTCATAACATCATCTGCAGTCATGGTTTCACCGATTTTCATGGTTTTAAGGTTAGTATTTATAGAATACTGAGGCTGCACTTTGGCACTTTCTGTATATTTTAATATATCAGTTTTCTTATTATGTTCTGCTAAAAGAAGTGAGGTAATAAGCTTTGTGGTAGATGCAGGATACACCTTTTGATCAATGTTTACGCCGTATATTATCTCGCCGGTTTTAATGTCTACCACCAATGATTCTGTCCCTTTTATTGTTGGCAGATCATCTGCGAAAGCAGTCATAGGAAACATAAGTGCTGCAATTATTGTAACTACAAGGGTACTTCTTAGAAATTTCATCAAGTATCACTCCAATTAATTTTTTGTCTTAGGTAAATTGTTTAATGTCCTTCTTCAACTTTTTTTTATAGAAAATCTGATCACTATCATACAATTTATATGCTTAAGTATAATATCTGTTAAGCAATTTACTCATAATAGTATAACAAATAAATATAAAAATTTAAATAGAAAATATTTTACTTTTTTATTAATTTTTTTCTGGAAAATTATATAATTTAAAATCTGTGGATAAATAATATAATAAAAATGAAATTTTTTATAAATTATTCAAATTACTTACTATAACCCCTTCAAATTTTAGAAAATTTAGATTATAATTGTTATAAAAATCCAATGGGGGTGTTATCATGAATTGTCCCTTACTTACAAGCAAAAAAGTTAAAGTAGGCTGCTTTAATGAATGCCCATTTAATTCAAAGGAGGAAGAATGTCCTTTTATAAAGATAAAGGGCGAGCTGGAAGATATAGAGGAGCTTAAGGATATTGATAACATAGAGGAACAATTACAAAAAGAACTTGGAATAGTTTTGTAATTTTATAATTGTAAATTTACCCTGACCTAATTTATAGAATAAATAAAAGAATAAGAGATATGTATCTCTTATTCAAAGTCTTTAGAATATTTATTTAACAGATCATTTTTAATATTCCATAGTTTGGCTGATAAATCCACATAGTAAGAGTGAGGATTATCAAATCTTAAAACCTCATCCCACAGCTTCAAAGTTTCCTGCTCTGCATATTCTTTTATTTCAAGAACAGAAGGACTCTTATATACCTGTTTTCCTTTATCAAATATTTTAACCATAAGATCTTTAACATAATAATTTTTTATTCTTTTTCTCTTCCAGGTATATACAGGATGGAATATTTCCAAGCTTTTACTTTCATCTATTACCTCATCATTTAATGAAATAAGATCAGCTATTGCTTTGTCAGTATCCTTTTCAAATATTCTATAAACTTTTTTGAAGCCTGGGTTTGTTATCTTTTCCTGATTTTCTGATATCTTAATTTTAGGTATTATTTTTCCCTTATTTTCTATGGCAACCAGCTTGTATACTCCTCCAAAAACCGGTTCGGATTTGGCAGTTATCAGCCTTTCTCCAACGCCCATAGAGTCTATTTTTGCCCCCTGGTTAAGTACGTCTCTTATAATATACTCATCTAATGAATTTGAAATAGTTATTTTGCAGTCAGGATATCCTGCATCATCTAACATCTTTCTTGATTTCTTTGACAGGTATGTGATGTCTCCTGAATCTATTCTGATTCCCACAGGTCTTTTACCCATAGGCTTTAATACTTCATCAAATACCTTAATTGCATTTGGAATCCCTGATTTTAATACATTATAAGTATCTACAAGAAGAAGGGCTGCATCCGGGTATTGCTTAGTCCAGGCATAGAAGGCATCATATTCTGTTGGGAAAAGCTGAACCCAGCTGTGAGCCATAGTTCCTACTGCAGGAATATTAAACATTTCACCGGCTATGGTGCAGGCCGTTGAGGAGCAGCCTCCGATAACAGCAGCTCTGGCACCAAATATTGCACCATCATAGCCTTGGGCTCTTCTGGAACCAAATTCCATAATAGGTCTTCCATCAGCTGCCCTGCAGATTCTGTTTGCCTTTGTTGCAATTAAAGTCTGATGGTTTATAGTAAGAAGAACCATTGTCTCTAAAAGCTGAGCCTGAAGTATAGGTCCTCTGACTGTAACAAGAGGCTCGTTTGGGAATACAGGATTTCCTTCAGGAATTGCAAAAACATCACATTCAAATTTAAAATTCTTTAAATAATTTAAAAATTCCTCAGAAAAAATATTTTTATCCCTTAAATATGTTATATCATCATCTGTAAATTTAAGTTTATTAAGATATTCTATAAGCTGATCAACCCCGGCCATTATACAATATCCTCCTTCATCCGGGACTCTTCTGAAAAACATATCAAAATAGACAATTGTATTGCCTACTCCTTCCTTTATGTATCCGTTTCCCATGGTTAACTCATAAAAATCCACCAGCATGGTCAGGTTCCTGGAATCCTTAATAAAATAATTAATATTTTCCATAATTACTCCTTTTCAATTTTGAAAAATGTATTTGATTTCACAATAGCGTTATTGTCAATAATATTAATAAATAGTGTAATTTTACTAATATATATTTTACTACAATTGAGGAGAATTTTAAATGAATTTAGATAAAAATCAAATTGATGCAGTTAAGTCAGATGAGAAAAGAGTTCTGGTAATAGCAGCTCCCGGTTCTGGAAAGACATCTGTGCTTTTAGGCAGAAGCCTGTATCTTATCAGCAGGGGGGTATCACCATCTAATATAATGCTCCTTACATTTACAAAATCAGCTGCATATAATATGGAGAAAAGAATAGAAATTGAGGATATTAAGTCCCTTCCATACATTGGCACCTTTCATTCATTTTTATACAGTGTACTTAGAAGAAAAGGAAAAATAAATATAATAAGTGAAGAGGAAAAGGATAAAATAATAAAAGATATTTTAAAAGAATTTCAGGATGATATAAATCAAGTTAAGATAAGAGAGATAAAAAATGAAATATCAAAATATAAAAGAAATAATAATTATAACAGCGATATGGAGTATAATACTTTCATTTATATATATGAGAAATACATATACTATTTAAATAAAAATTCTGTCATAGATTTTGATGATTTGGAAATAGAAGGAATCAAAGAAATAAGTGGGAACAAATGTCTTTTAAAAAATCTAAAAGATAAATATAAATATATTCTTGTAGATGAATTTCAGGATGTAGATGATTTAGAGATAAAGTTTCTAAAACTGATTGGAGATGCGGCTTCCTTGTTTTTTGTAGGTGATGAAGACCAGTGCATTTTTTCATTCAGAGGATCTAATCCGGTATATACATACAATTTTAAAAATGAATTTATTGGAGGGAAAGTATATTATTTAAATAATAATTACAGAAGTAAAAGTAATATTGTAACAGCATCAGAGAAACTGATTAAAAACAATATAAAAAGAAGCAATAAGGAAATAAATGTGGTAAAGCATGGAGGGAAAATATCTGTAATTAAAGTAAATAATCAAATTAAGGAAGCTGAAAAAGTAATCAGCATAATTAAAGAATCTAAAGGAAGCACTGGAATATTATATAGAAATAAAAAGGATGCGGAGCTGCTCTCTTTTTATCTTCTTAATAATAATATATTTTTTAATTTTTATGATGATCCTTTAAAAGACATAAAAGATGATATAAATTCTTATATCTTATTATCAAAAAATAGATTTTCAAAGGGAATATTTAAAAACATTGTAAATAAACCAAACAGATATATAAGCAGGTTATGTCTTATTAAACTGGATAGAATATATTTAAATAAGGATGTGTTTAATACTTTATATTCAGTTCCGGGCCTTTCAATAGGCGAATATAGAAGCTTAAAGATATTTGAAAGAAAGCTGAACAGATTAAAATATATTAAAAATGATAAAAAAGTTTTATATATTATTAAAAAATTAGGCTATGGAGAATATTTAGAAAAAAAACTTGGAACTAAAGATTTCAGTAATTTAATAAATAATCTAAATAGAAATGAAGAAACCAGCCTGACTCTCTCTACTATTCATAAGGCTAAGGGCACGGAATATGAAAACATAATAATATTAAACTGCACAGAAGGCAATATCCCTTACTTTAAAAATAATGATATAGAGGAGGAAAGGAGGATATTCTACGTAGCATTAACAAGAGGCATATCTAACGTATATTTTATCACAAGGGAAGAGGAGTCACCATTTATTG
>JBAXYJ010000194.1:0-5470 GCA_041670885.1 Clostridiaceae bacterium | reverse complement strand
GCAGCCATGCTTAATTCCTTTATGGGAAGCAGTGAAAAGGTAGCCTACTATATCAGATTTGCCAAGGATAACGGCATAGACTGTCTTCCTCCTGATATTAATGAAAGCAGAGGCAAGTTTACAGTACAGGGAAAAACCATTCGTTTTGGAATGGCAGCTGTAAAAAATGTAGGTACCGGTGTAATAGATTCCATAGTAGACAGCAGGGATAAGCAGGGTAGGTTTAAGGATTTACCTGATTTTATAGAGAACATAGATTTAACCTGCGTAAATAAAAGAGCCATAGAAAGCCTTATATTTTCCGGCAGCTTAGACTGCTTTAACAAAAAAAGAAGCCAGATGCTGGCAGTTTATGAAATGATAATGGATGGAGTTTCAAGAGACAAAAAGAGAAATCTTAAGGGACAGGTAAGCCTTTTCTCATCAATTGAGGATAATAAGGAAATATCAATTAAGTATCCGGAGGTTAAAGAGTTTGATAAAAGATATCTTCTTTCCATGGAAAAGGAAATGACAGGTCTTTATATATCAGGACATCCACTGTCAGAGTATGAGGAATTATTAAAAAAATCAGCAGTTACAAAAATATCCGATATTATAGATGTAAGCAGCGAAGAAGAAGAGGAATTTAAGCAATCAAACGTACAAGACCAGCAGAAAGTAACAGTTGGAGGGATAATATCCTCTCTTTCAAAAAAAGTTACAAGAAAAAATGACATGATGGCATTTGCAGTATTAGAGGATATGTACGGATCAATAGAGGTTGTAATATTCCCCAAGATACTTGACAGATACAAGGAAATAGTCAGGGAAGACGGACTTATCCTGGTAAAGGGAAGAGTAAGCATAAGAGAGGATGAGGCTCCCAAGATACTGGCAGAGGATATAGAAGAGCTTAAAAAAGAAACCGGGGATGCGGAGCATTCTGAGGAAAATAAAAGCATATACATCCTTGTAAATGATAAGAGCCTTATTGAAAAAGCAAAGAAAACTATAAAAGAAAGTACAGAAGGAAATGCAGGAATAAATCCTATCATAATATGTACAAAAAAGGAAAGACTAAAATTTATGATGAAAGCAGAATTCTGGGTAGACGTAAATGAAGACTTAGTTAGCAAATTAATAAGAGAATTTGGTAAAGATAACGTGAAAATTATGTGAAAATATACAAAATATAAGAGCTTATATTGAATAAATATTATGAATGAATTACAATGTATATTGGTGTTAATTTTTTAACTAAGGAGGTAATTTGTAATGAAAACAATTGGAGTATTAACCAGCGGCGGAGACGCTCCTGGTATGAACGCCGCTATTAGAGCAGTAGTCAGAACAGGTCTTGAAAAAGGCATGAAGGTTATGGGCATAAAAAGGGGATACAGCGGTCTTATAAATGGTGAAATAGAAGATATGGATAGGCACTCAGTTTCAGATATAATTCAAAGAGGCGGAACAATACTTAGAACTGCCAGATGCCCTGAGTTTAAAACTGAAGAGGGAAGACAGAAGGCTGTTAACATATTAAAGGTATTTGGCATAGACGGACTTGTAATTATTGGCGGAGACGGTTCCTTCCAGGGTGGCAGGCTTTTGTCCCAGCTGGGTATTGCAACCATTGGACTTCCGGGAACAATAGATAACGATTTGGCCTATACAGACTATACAATAGGTTTTGATACAGCAGTAAATACAGTACTTGATGCAATAAATAAATTAAGAGATACTTCCTCCAGTCATGGAAGAGTAAGTATTGTAGAAGTTATGGGAAGAAACTGCGGAGACATAGCTTTATATGCAGGAATAGCAGGAGGAGCAGAAAGCGTTATAGTTCCGGAGGTTGGTTATAATTTTGATAACTTATGTAAAAGCATAATTACAGACAAGATAAATGGGAAATGGCATAATCTTATAATACTTGCAGAAGGAGTAGGAGGAGCAAAGGAGCTGGCTGAAAAGGTAGAAGATGTTACAGGAATAACTGCCAGAGCCACAGTCCTTGGACATATCCAAAGAGGAGGATCTCCATCTGCCCAGGATAGAATACTCGCTTCCAGAATGGGATACAGAGCTGTTGAGCTTCTTGAAGAAGGAAACACAGACAGAGTTGTAGGCATAAAAGGAAATGTAATAATAGATGAGGATATTGAAGAGGCTCTTAATATGCCAAGAAGATTTGACAGCAGGCTGTACGATATTGCAAGAACACTATCTAAGTAAATTGCATAATCTTAAATTTTATTTTTTCAGCTTAAAAAATGTTGGTAATTCGTTATTTTATGCTGAAAAATCAGTTAAAAGGTAATTATACAATTTGCTGAAGTAAAGGAGGATTATATGTTAAAAACAAAATTGGTTTTTACAATAGGTCCGGCAAGTAGCAGTGAAGAGATGATTGATAAGCTTATACAAACAGGTATGAGCGCATCCAGACATAATTTTTCTCACGGTGATCACGAAGAACATAAGATACGAATTGAACTTGTTAAAAAACTAAGGGATAAATATAATAAGCCTATAGCTGTTATTTTAGATACTAAGGGCCCTGAAATCAGGTGCGGAAACTTCAAAGACGGTACAGCAGAACTGAAGGAAGGAAGCTCCTTTATAGTTGACTGCTACGATGAAATATTAGGGGATGAAAATTCCTGCACCATATCCTATAAGGAGCTGTATCAGGATGTAACCCAGGGTGCCAGGATAATGATAAATGATGGACTGGTTGCTTTAGGTGTTGAAAGAGTTGAAGGAAAAAAGATATACTGCAGAGTATTAAATTCCGGAACAATAGGAAGCAAGAAAAATATTAACATTATTGGAGCAAATGTAAAGCTGCCCTCTCTTACAGAGAAGGATGTAGATGATTTAAAATTCGGCTGTGAAATCGGCGTTGATTTTATAGCGGCCTCCTTTATAAGAAAAGGTCAGGATGTAGTTGCAATAAGAAGACTTCTAAGTCGTTTTGAAGGAGATAGAATCAGAATAATCTCAAAGATAGAAAATGACCAGGGAGTTAAAAACATAGACGAAATAATAAAGCTTTCAGATGGTGTTATGGTTGCAAGAGGAGATTTGGGAGTTGCCATTCCTATAGATGAAGTTCCAATAGTTCAGAAAATCATAATTAAAAAATGCAACAAGGCAGGAAAGTTTGTAATTACTGCAACGCAGATGCTGGACTCTATGACATATAACCCAAGGCCAACTAGAGCCGAGGCTTCAGATGTAGCAAATGCAATATTTGACGGAACAGATGCTGTTATGCTAAGTGGTGAAACTGCAAACGGCAAATACCCAATAGAAGCAGCACAGATTATGGCGAAAATAGCCCAGTCTGCTGAGAATGGAATAAACTATGGGAAATCCTTTAGGAAGTTAGAATCAATACAGGTTACAAATGTGGCAAATGCCATAGCAGTAGCTACCTGTACTACAGCACTTGAGCTTAATGCCTCTGCAATAATAACTGCAACTCAAAGCGGAAATACAGCAAGGCTTGTAGCAAAATACCGGCCGGGGTGCCCTATAATTGCTGCAACTCCTTATAAAGAAGTAGCCTTGGCCTTAGCTTTAAATTTTGGAGTTATGCCAATAGAAACAAAAGTATTCAAGACTACTGATGAGCTTGTAGAAGAGTCTGTAGAAACTGCTCTTAAGACTAATTATGTAAAAAAAGGAGATTTGGTAGTTATAGCTGCCGGAATTCCGGTTACATCATCAGGAACTACAAATATGATAAAGGTTCATATCGTAGGTGATACTTTAGTAGAAGGCAAGGGAATAGGGAATAATCCTGCCTATGGAACCTGCAAAATAGCAAATTCTCCTGAGGAAGCTGTTGATATTGTTGAGCCCGGAGATATTCTTGTAATAAAAAATCTTGACAAGGGATATTTAGAAGTATTAGACAAGGCAGCCGGTATAATATCAGAAGACGGCGGATTCACATCTCACCTGGCAATAGAGTGTATCGTAAGGGAGATTCCTCTTATTACAAATGCAGAAAATGCTACTAAGATATTAAAAAATGGCTCTTATATTACGATGGACACAGTAAGAGGGGCAGTAATGAGTGGAAAATCTGAAAATAATGAATAAAAATATAGTTTATGGGAACTATTAGAAAAGGTAACTGATTCTTTTGCACCTTAGGGTGCTTTTTTTTTTACTCTAAATTCATTAAAAAATTTTGACTCTGTGGATAAATAATATTATTATAATATAAATGAATATATGAAATAGAGTAAAAAATGATGGGTGCAGGGAAGTGAGGTTAGGCTTTTGAGAATATCTGCACCGGCAGTTTTTATAAAAATTATAGGGGGTAAATAATGACCGGAACAATAGTAAATGTGGCAGCAATTTTTGTGGGAAGCATATTAGGATTAATTCTTAAAAAGGGAATAAATGAAAAGTTAAAAAAGACAGTAATGGATGGATTAGCCCTCTGTGTTATATTAATAGGTATCAGCGGAGCCTTGAAATCAAGCAACACTATGCTTATTATAATATCAATTGTTATTGGGGGAATAATAGGAGAGCTTATAGACATAGATTTAAAGCTTAAAAAATTAGGAGATAAGCTGGAAGAGAAGCTAAGTAAAAGCGGCAGTAAATTTTCAGAAGGCTTTGTAACAGCTACACTTTTATTTTGTGTTGGCTCCATGGCAATTGTAGGCTCCATTGAAGCAGGTCTTACAGGAAACTATAAGACTTTATTTGCAAAATCTATACTGGACGGAATATCATCAATAATATTTTCATCAGCCTTAGGAATCGGAGTTATGTTCTCCGGAGTAGCTGTCCTTATTTATCAAGGCTCAATTACTCTTATGTCAGGACTTCTTGCAGGTATACTTGACCAGGCAATGACAGCAGAAATAACAGCTGTAGGAAGCCTTTTGATTTTAGGTTTAGGACTTAATATGCTGAACATTACAAAGATAAAGGTGGCAAATCTTCTTCCGGCTATTTTAATCCCTTTGATTTATGGAATAGTGCAGCTGATATAATAAATGTATAAAAAATCTCCTTTAGAGAAAAAATAATGCTATAAAAACTAAAGGAGGAATTTTTATGGATGTTTTGTTAAACTGCAGTGCTGAAAACTGTGTATATAACATGGATGGTTTATGCAGCGCAAACAAGATAAATGTTCAGGGAATAAATTCGAAATCCAGCGATGATACCTTCTGTGATACTTTTCAGGAAAGAGGAGTTAAAAACGCCTTTAAGAGCCTTACAAATATGAATATTGGCGGAGAACTAAAGCAGGTATTTAATAATGATGAGGTTAAGATGAATCCTAAAGTAGGCTGTACTGCTACCAGCTGTATCTACAACACTGAAAGAGTCTGCACTGCATCAAATGTTCAGATATACGGCCCGGGAGCAGATGATAAAAATTATACCTCCTGCGAGACATTTAAGTCATAAATTAAGGAAACGAAATTCGTTTCCTTTTTAAATTCCG
>JBAXYJ010000193.1:0-5503 GCA_041670885.1 Clostridiaceae bacterium | reverse complement strand
CGATATATCTGAAAAACTAGGAGATATTACACCATAGGATTTTCTAATAAAATTCGTATTTTTTCAGCCATGGTTAATTAAATATTATAAAGCTTGCCAGGCTGTATAATGTTACTACTGACTATATACTTTGCTATGAACTTAATATTGAAAAAATAAATAAAAAAGTTTCAAAAGATAGATTGTAGTTAAAACAATTTCAGGCTATTGGCATATATATTATGTCAATAGCCTATTAATTTTTTAAAAATAATTGTTACATTTATTATTATGATGTTAATATTTAGGAATAAGAACATTAAAATAACAAAATATAATAAAAATAAAGGAAAATGACAATTAATGTATAATATATACAATATAACAATTTAAGTAATTTACAAAATTTTTAGCTTAATAAATCAGGAGGAAAGAAGGTGTCTGATGTTAAGGCTTAATAATATCCAAAAGGTATACGGTACAAAAGAAAATACCATTGTAGCACTTCACATTGATGACTTTAAAATAAATGATGGTGAATTTATATCAATTATTGGACCCTCTGGTTCAGGTAAGTCTACTTTTTTAAACATGATAGGATTGGCAGATGATCCTAATGAGGGAACAATATATTATGATAATATATCCACTACTGATATGAAATACTATGAAAAAAGCAAATATAGAAGAGAAGAAGTTGGTTATATATTTCAATCCTTTAATTTGATTCAACATTTAACTGCAGTAGAAAATGTTATGCTTCCTTCTATTCCTTACGAAAAAAGTAAATCACTAAAAGCAAGGGCATCACTACTCCTAAGCAAATTTGGTATGGAAAAGAGAGCGAATCATTATCCATCACAACTCTCCGGCGGAGAACAGCAAAGAGTTGCTATTGCCAGGAGTCTTATAAATTCTCCGAAACTTATCATAGGAGATGAACCTACGGGAAATTTAGACACAGCAAATCGAGATGAAGTTATAAAGATATTACAGGATATTAATGCTCAGGGTGTTACAATTGTTATTGCTACACATGATATGGAGGTTGCTGACAAAACTAAACGAAAAGTATTTTTAAGGGATGGTAAAATATATAAGGAAGAAGGTTTATAATATGCTTTCTTATGTATTAAAATTTATCAAGAAAAACAAAGGAGTATTCGCATTTACCATTCTTGCCTTCTTTACCATATCTTTAGTAGTGCCTTTAGCCTTATCCGCAATTTATACATCAAGAGCATTGGTAAACAATGATATATCAAAATATTCAAGAGGTTCCTACGATTTGCTAGTTAGATCAGAAAAGTCTATATCAAAAGTAGAGAAAGAAATGGGATTGGTTGAGGAGAATTATCTTGCAGCAGGATATGGAGGAATAAGTATTGAGCAATATAATAAGATAAAAGCTATGCAAGGGATAGAGGCAGCAGCTCCTATTGCAACCATAGGCTATTTTACATCCTCTCATAATTCCATTACTGTAAGCTTCCCATATGGGAAAAGCTATCATATAAATGCTAAGGTGTATACCTATGATGGCATAAAAGATTATCTGCTTGATAGTCAGGACTATTATCAGATTGCATCTAATTTTAAAGAAAATGATGTAACTGGAGAACCGGTTGTATTTTTCCCGGAATCTGTACAGGGATATTCTAATGCAAGAGGCAAAATTGAATACCCTATTATGCTTCCGCAGGTATGGGATATGCTGGTTGCCATAGATTTTAAGCAGGAAAATAAATTAATTGGTATGGAAAAATATGTAACATCCGGTACCTATAACTTCGATAAAAAAATAAATGATATAGATGTTACAGGAATAAAGGGACGAGAAATACCAATATTAATAAATGAAAATGCTTTTGTACCTATGAAAATTACTATAAATTATGAGCAATATAATATTGATAGAAATCAGGGAGATATTACTGTTAAGAATATTGTTAATACCTCTAATTTTAATAGTGCATATTTACTAAATAATTCACTTAAAGAAAAACTTGACTTGATTAAAGGAAGCAGCTTAAAGATTAAGACTTCAGATTTGTCAAAATATCTGAATCCATTTAAAACAACTATGATTAATCTTAAGGAAGATGGTCAAACTCTGGAACAGGTTAAGTCCGGAGCAGCCTACAATGAAGCACAGGGCTCTCTTTATTATAGAGCATCTCCAATTTCATATAAAACAAACCTAAAAAATCTTGAGGCCCAGGCCATAGGAGAAAAAAATGGGATTTTGCTATTTAGAAATATGGAGCAGATAGGGAGTGATATTAACCAGACAATAAAAAATAATGAAACCATTAATCAGTTTAAAGTATATGGGACTATAAAAACTCCGGAGTCAGAAAGCGGAAAGCTGTCAGGATCACCTTTAGGCATGTATGGAGATAGTTATGCAGCATTATATGAAGAGAATAAAAATACAGAAGATTTAAAAAAGATTTATCCCACAACCGAACCTGGAAGCTTCGTACCATCAGCACCAAAAGGTTATACATCCTTGGAAGCTCTTAAGTATTTAAAACCTAATGACCCGATAGACGCCATAAGAGTCAGAGTTTCCGGTATTAATAAATATGACAATGCTGCCAAAGCTAAAATTGAAAAAATTGCAGCTGAAATTAATGAAGAAACCGGTCTCCATGTGGATGTAGTAGCAGGTTCATCTAATAGAAATATTGTTGTATCAATAAATGGAATACAAAGTTCGAATTTAATAGGAAAAGTAGTTGAAAGGTGGACTACTCTTGGTACAGCTGCTCTCATAGTAAAATCATGGAGTACAACCTCAGGAGTATTAGTCATTCTTTTTATGCTTTGTGGCTTCTTATTTATAATAAATAGAGTAAACTGCAGCATATCCGGAAGGCAGGGAGAAATAAGTACTTTAAAGGCTCTTGGGTGGGAAAATAAACACATATGTAAAGTACTGGCAGCAGAAAATCTGATTGCAGCTCTAATTTCAGTAACCTTATCTGCAGCCGCCATATTTATAATAAATAAATTTTATTCAATTAAATTTATCAGCATAATATTTATTATTTCTTCAATTGTATTCTTAATACTGGCACCATTATCAGCTTACATTTATTCGGGGATTCTAGAAAAGAAATCCTCCATGACCAGTATTAAATTAGCTGATGTATCTCTGAGAAGGCCTTTTGAAAATACATCTATAGAAAGAATGATTTTAAATAATATATCAGCTTATATTAAAAGATCGCAGCTTTTAATAGTACAAATAGGGTTATCTGGCGGACTTGGAGTATATACCTACCTGACACTGAAGGCGACGGAAAACTATATATCAGTAACAGCTTTAGGAGAAAAGATAAATACAACAACATCACCTATGATCTCTGTTTTAATTATAGGTTCTATGCTGATGGTTATATTTACAGTTATGGACAGGTTCTCTACTGTAATAATGGAGAGAAAAGCGTATATAGGAACTTTAAGAGCCTTAGGCTGGAAAGAAGGACACATTATAAGACTTATTATAGGTGAAGCACTGATTCTTTCACTAATTGGAACCTTAATTGCAGTAATTTTTTCACTAACAGGCTTTAAACTTATGTATACCTCTTATCCTGTTTCTTTATCTTTGATTTTTGTCATATTTATAATATTAATTATGACAGCAGTGCTTTCTGCATTTTATCCTATGTATAGGGCTCTTAAAATATCTCCTCTTGATGCAGTTATGAGCAGGGATACAAGAACCAGAATAAAGGATAATGTAAGCAAAAAAACAGTTTTTGCTTTTATTTCATCCTTTATGATTCTTGCTTTAATCCTTTCAATATCTGTATTCTATGTAGGAACAAATAAAAGCAAGCCAGCTTATAAAGATTCAAATAGCCTGCTTTTAAATAAAATATCAGATATTGAATTGAAGCAGGATTTAGAGAAGGTTAAGGATTTTGATAACATAGGCAGCTTTATAAAAAGCAAAGCAGAAGCATTAGGCTTTCAATTACAGGAAACCTCTGTAAAACTGGATAAGGTTATAGGCATTAAAGAAAATTCAATTAAAATAACAATAGGAAGCAAAGCTTATACCCCGGAGAAAATCTATGTAAATTCCGGTTTAGCAAAAGAAGGAAAAAACAACATTAAAAAGCAGGCTATTGTATTAGGTAAAAGCGGAACAACAGATATAAAAAATAAAATTTTAATTGTGGATAATGATTCATCAGAAGAGGAAATGCTTAAAGATTGGAATAAATATAAGGATGCATCAGCAATTGTTATTTTGAATAACTTAATTGATAATAAGAGTGTTTTCGAAGCTAATTTAAGTTATGAAGGTGTTGTATTAGCTGAAGAAAAACAGGACAAAAATATGATTATAGATATACCTGGTAAAGAAAAAAACAGTAATCCATATTTAATTCAGGTGGGAATAGGGGATTTGACTAAAGAAGACAATTCATCAGCAATTGTGTTTAGCCTGCAGCTTTTAAAAATGTTTAAAGATGAAAAGCCCACAAACAGTATAAGACTGCTCTTTACCTGTGACAGTCAGCTTGATTATTCCAGAGCATTAAGGCAGTACTTGGAGAAAAATAAGGTTAAATCAGTTTTTTGCATTGGACGAATAGGTACTGGAGACAATATAATATTTGGAGTCAGGGATGATACGTCTTTCGGAAAACCGGCTTATATGGACTTTGGTGATAATTATATTCAAGGAATAGCCAGAAATATTGAATTTATAGATAAATCAATTCCATATTTGTACCATATTAATAATATAAGATATACAGAAGATGGGGAAATGAGAAAAGCACAATCTATAGCTAAGAGCCTGAATATTAATATAAATCCATCAAATGATAATAATTATTCAGGATTTGCATGTATTGATAATAAAGTTGATTTCAGCTATGTGGTGTCACCAGAAAAAAAGGTAGTAGAAGCAAATTCATTAAAAAAACAAATCGTTATGCTTTATAGAATATTGACAGAATAAACTATTATAATAATATTAAAATAGTGGCTGCAAAGAATTTGATTTGCAGCTACTTTATTTTAACAAATAATTTTGCTAAATAAAAAGTAGACATACACTATTTGACTTTTACATCATAAAATATTATAAGCACTAAATAGGGGGTAGCCATTTGTTTTTTAATTGTATTTTAAACCTGGCTTATAATATCGTATTCTTAACAGGCTATATAACAAAAGGAAATTCATTTCCCATGCCACTAAATGAAGAGGAGGAAAAGCTTTATCTGCTGCAGCTGTCAGATGGTGATTTAAAGGCTAAGAACATTCTTGTAGAGAGAAATTTAAGGCTTGTTGCACACATAGTTAAAAAATATTCCTACCCTAATAAAGATATAGATGATCTTATTTCTATAGGCACTGTAGGGCTTATAAAGGCAATAGATTCCTTCGATAGAAATAAAGGAACCAGGCTGGCTACCTATGCTGCCAGATGCATTGAAAATTCTATATACCCACTACGGAAACATTCAGGCACTCTCACTGCTACCCACTACTG
>JBAXYJ010000192.1:0-5510 GCA_041670885.1 Clostridiaceae bacterium | reverse complement strand
TTGTAGCCTTCAGTCCGGATAATCCAAAGATATTGGTGGCTATGATGATAGAAAACGTAAAAAACAGAGGAGAAAGCCATTATGTTGTACCAAAAGTAAGAAATGTAATCCAGTATGAATTAAATAAATAAAATTCTTAAACTGCCGTTTTGTAATCTTTATGAAACGGCGGTTTTTTATATATGGATATCCAGTGTATCTGTGAATAAAATGGAGTTGATTGTTGATGGAATTAGAAAAAAAGCTCTCCAGCTGGGGACGTCATGACAAATCCGGATTTCAGAAACCGTGGTCTGGCTGCAGCACTTATAAATCATATAATAGAAAAATATGAAAAGGAGTATGACTTTATTTACCTTTTTGCCAATGCTACAGTACTTGATTTTTATCCGAAATTTGGCTTTATGAAGGCTGTAGAGAGTACATATACTATGGATACAGCCCAGATTAAAAGAAAAGAATCCAGTTTTATATTAAGCTTAATCCGGAAAATCATAAGGACTTTAATAAAATAGTAAAACTGGCTGCAGGCAGAGTGCCAATATCAGAAAAATTATCTGCCGTTAATGATAACTGTCCTTTCACAGTTTACTGCCTTTATGAATCTAATGATGCCCTGTACTATTTTGTTCAGGAAGACATGATAGTTGTACTTAGGAGGGGAAAAATCCCCTTCATATTAATGATATATTAAGTGTAAAGCCCTTTGACTTAGATAATATTATTGAAAAAATTGCTGAAATCAATGATGATAAGGTAGAATTTCACTTCATTCCGGAGCTTAAGAGATATAGGACAGTAAGAACCCTGGAGGAAAAGTAGGATGATACTCTGTTCGTAAGAGGAGCTGCTCTTTCAGGTGAAATTTTATTTCCAATGACATCCCATACACCAGAATTGCGGCTTCTCCGTAACATAATATAACATTTGTAATATTTTTTATAAAAAAATGTAGTAAATGGGAATAATAGTGGTATAATTTAGTAGTTGACAATATTAAAAGATAAAATATATATTTTTATTTCGAAATGGATGGAGGGATATCTATGTTTATAGTTAAGGAAAAAAAAGTAACAATAGATTCTATTAGATTTTTTACAGCAACTTGCAGTAATTAGTTGGTAATTAAATCAAATTTAAATAGAACCTATCTCCATTATTTAGAGATAGGTTCTACTTAGTTAATTTTGTAATAATATTAATTATTTTTATTTAAGTAATTAAAGGAGGGAGATTATCATGAAGTTGATATGGGATGTTACTAAGAAATGTAATTTAAGATGTAAACATTGTGGTGCTGCATCACTATTAAGTAATAATATTGAAAAAGAAGATAATTGGAAAAATGTAATTGACTATTGTAAAGATTCTATAGATTCAGTTGAATTACTTGGTGGAGAACCTTTATTACATAAAGATATAGATAAAATAATAGAGTATCTAAGTTTAAACAATATAAAAGTGTCAATTATATCTAATGGACAAGTTGATTTATGGCTTTTGAAGAAAATAATGGAATATAATGAAAATAGTATATATATTAGTTTAGAAGGATTGGAGAGAACAAATGATAAAATAAGAGGGAAAGGTACTTGGGAAAAAGCTATAGAAACAATACATGTTCTAAAAGAGCTAAATAATAATAAGATTAATAAAACTGAAATTGGACTTAATATTGCTATTAATTTTTTAAATTACAATGAAATATTAAGTCTGATTGAATTTACCAAAGAATTAAATTTAGTTTATCAAATAAATCCAATTGTAATAACAGGAAATGCAGCAATAAATAAAGATTTTCTTTACATTAAAGAAGAGTTATTGCTGGATGTGTATGAAAATATTTCTAAATATATATATGAAAATCCCAATATAAAGATAAACTTACTTAATGAGTATCCAGTGATAAATGATTATTTAAATAGGAAGTTTGGAACTAATTATCTTGTAGAGGGAAAAGAATGTAATGCATTGGTAGGATCTATTTATTGTAGTCCAGAGGGAGAAATAACACCATGTAGGACTTTTAAAACTAATAAGATGAATGTAAATAATTCAACATTTAATAAAAATTTTATAAATTTTAAAGAATTGGCCGAATTGATTGAAAAAGATAATAAAAATGAGGTTTGTTCAAATTGTAAATATACAGATATTTGTAATTTTTGTCCATTAGAAAAAGAACATACTCAACCCAAAATTTGTTTAATAGCTATTGAAAGATTAAAAAGCGTTAAAATAAATCCTTTAACAAAATTTAAATTAAAAGACCCATATATAATTGTAAATTCCGAACAGAATAAGTGTATCTACTATCCTAATTTGGGATCAAAGACATATTATTCACCAGAAGGTATTAATATATTAAATGAAATTATAGAGGCGTGTAGTATTGCTGAGATTTCACAGAAAACAGCATTTCCTGAAAATGTTATATATGAATTTTTGATGCAAGAGAAGAACTCAGGAAAAGTTATAGAAATTAGAGGTTAAAATTAAGCAATTATAAAAATTATATTTACGATACCCTTTAAAAGACAAAAACAAAAAAGTTCTTATTAAAAAATTACGAGGAGGTAATGTTACTACAATAATTCCTTATTATGAAGTAACAATATAATATAAATGATTAAATATCTATTTAAGAATAAGATAATGATGATGGTTTTTATATTAGCAGTTCCAATATCCTGTCTATTTTCGGTGAAATTTGCGTTATCATTTCAACCTGTTATTGATGCAGCTAGTATAAAAAATATAAGCTCGCTAAAAAATGCTGCTATATGGTGCGGTACTTTTGCAATGTTAGATTGCATATTTATGCTGGTTGTGCGATTTGCCAAAGAAAACTTATTAAGAGAAAGCTATATTAGTTTAAAAGGTGAATTATTTTCAAATATTATTAATATGGATATAGATAACTTTAATAAGGAAAATGGCGGAAACTATATTTCTATGTTAGATAACGATGTAAAACTTTTAAGTAGTACATATTTTAGTAATTTTTTATCAATATATATAGTTATTATGAGCTTTATATTTTCATTTATTGCTGTATTTTATTTGAACTATATAATAACAATTATTTTGCTTTGTGTTGGTTTTTGTTCAGTTATGATTCCTAAACTTTTTGAAAAAAAGCTGGCAGAACTGCAGCAAAAATATTCTATGTCTATGCAAAAGTATATATCATGGATAAAAGACTTTTTAGATGGATTTGAAGTTATTAAAAGTTTTAATATTCAAAAGTATGTTATAAACAGCCATGAAAAATATAATAGCAGTACAGAATATATAGGATGCAGTTCAAGAAAGTTTATTTATTTTGTCGGGTGGATATCTACTGTTTTTAGTTCTAGTATGTATGTAGTTACGTTCGTAGTAGGAGGATATTTTGCAATTGTAGGAAAGATGACTGTTGGATTAGTAGTATCTTTGTCACAATTGATAGGCGGAGTGGTTGCACCGCTGGAACAACTACCCTCCATTCTCGCAGAATTTCATTCATCAAAAAAAATAGTAGAAAAATTGCAAAATATTATAGAAATGGATTCAATAAATGATGAAGGAATATTTCCCGAAAATGAAGTCTCAGAAATTTCTTTAAAGGATGTTTCTTTTTCATATACTGGATCAAAAATCAAGGCTTTAAAAGATGTTAACATTAAATTGGAAAGAGGAAAAAAGTATGCCATTGTAGGTGAAAGTGGAAGTGGAAAAACTACCATTGCTAAGATGATATTACGATTTTATAAACCTGATTATGGAAATATTAAGCTTAATGATTATGAAATAGAGGAGCTATCTTCTGAGTATTTATATCATTCTGTAAGTTATATGCATCAAAATACTTTTTTATTTGATGATATAATTAAAAATAATATAACACTTTATCACGATTATGCTGATGCAGAAATAATGACTGCTCTTAAATTGTCCGGGTTATCAGATTTCCTCAATAAACTTCCAGAAGGAATAAATACTAAAATCGGAGAAAATGGGATTATGTGCTCTGGTGGTGAAAGGCAGCGGCTGGGAATAGCGAGGGCACTAATATGCAGAACAAAATTTTTAATCTTAGATTAAGCAACTTCAAATCTTGATAATATTACAGCTAAGCAAATTTTAGATAGTGTACTTGCTTTACCTGATACTGCAAGTATAGTCATAACTCATCAGTTAAATTATAATGTATTAAGCAGATATGATTATATTTATGTTATGAAAAACGGAAATGTAATAGAAGAAGGAAACTTAAAAAAATTATTAGATAATAAGTCATTTTTTTATAATTTATATAATGTAAATTTAGAGTAATAGGTTTTATAGAAATTAAGGTTATGCTTACATACAGCAAATTAGCTTCTGTTAAGATATCCTGAGTTTTGCAGCAAAATGAATAAAAAATACCCGTTAAGCCGTAAATATGCTGGATAGCGGGTTTTATTTTTGTTAGGAAAACATAGCGTTAAAAATCATTTAATAGTACAAGCTAATACTTTTTGTATCGCATATTCCGCATAATAAGTTTTAAAATTCCTATATTTAACTTAGAAATTTTTTAGCCCTTCCAGGAGAAGATACTTTCATCAATACCCAGACATTCTAACAGCTTTTTATGGTATTCTTTTAATGGACGTGCCAACATCGGTGCTTTTTATCCTTTAAAAAATAAACTTTTACACCGATTCTTACATTGATAAAACTAATACGTGTAGATTACTGGAAGGGCTTCTTAAAAAACTATGAAAGTAGAATGAAACGGCGGTTTTTTATATATGGATATGATAATATATTTATTAAGTAAAATTTCAAAATGTTATAATATGGATAAAAAGGGATGATGCAAATGGATAATTGGTTTACTGTTGAAAAAATTGATGATAAAACTTTTGCCATAAGTGAATACGGCCACCCAGAGAAGGTTCACTCCTATCTGCTGTTGGGAACTAAATGTGCTCTGCTTGTAGATACGGGACTAGGTATCGGAAATATAAAAAAAGAGGTAGACAAGCTAACAAGCCTGCCGGTAAAGGTCGTTACAACCCATGCTCATTGGGATCATATTGGAGGGCATAAGTATTTTGAAAATATATATGTTCATCAGGATGATGAGAATTGGCTTAAAAATGGACTCCCCATACCTACTGATATAATAAAAAAAAGCATCACGAAAGAGCCGTTTACTAAAAATCCCCCTGATGATTTTGATATAAACAGGTACAAGGTTTTTTCTGAAGCATCAATGGACTTGGGGGGACCCAGAGGCTCTGGGTACTTCATAAGAACTTTAAAAGATAATGATATTTTAGATTTAGGAGACAGAAAAATAAGAATAATCCATACTCCAGGTCATTCACCAGGTCATATCTGCCTTTTGGATGATCAGGGTGAGTTATTTACAGGAGATTTGATTTATTCAGGTACGCTTTATGCTTTCTATCCAAGCACGGATCCGGTGAAGTTTAAAGAATCAATAGATAAAATAAGCAGATTAAATAATATTACAA
>JBAXYJ010000191.1:0-5548 GCA_041670885.1 Clostridiaceae bacterium | reverse complement strand
CTGTCAGCTTACCTGGCATGAACGTCAATAAATTTAAGGAGGAATGCACATGTTAGATGTAATAAAAGAGATTGAAGCTCTGCAGATTAAAACTGATATTCCAGAGTTCAACGTAGGTGACACTGTAAAGGTCAGCGTAAAGATCAAAGAGGGAACAAGAGAAAGAATTCAGGCTTTCGAAGGAACTGTTTTAAAAAGACAAAACGGCGGACTTAGAGAGAACTTTACTGTAAGGCGTGTAGCTTACGGTGTTGGAGTAGAAAGAACTTTCCCAGTTAATTCTCCTTATATCGAGAAGATCGAGATAATCAGAAAAGGTAAAGTACGACGAGCTAAGCTTTTCTATCTTAGAGAAAGAGTTGGTAAGTCTGCAAAAGTTAAAGAAAGAATGTAACAAATGGGGCTTATGGCCCTTTTTTGTTACTTATGATAATTGATACTTGATTAAGGATGTGATGTATTGTATAAAGAGATAATAAGTTTTATTAAATCTTTAGTAATAGCAGCAATAGCTGCAGTTCTGATAATAACATTTGTGTTTCAGGTAGTAAACGTAGATAAAACCTCCATGTATCCAACTCTAAAGCCAAATGACAGACTTATATTGGAAAAGGTAACCTACTATTTCAGTAAGCCGTCAAGAGGCGATATTATTGTATTTAAATACCCTAAGGATAACAGAGAGAAATTTATAAAAAGGGTAATTGGCATTCCTGGAGATAAGATAAAAATCGAAGATGGAATTTTATATATAAACGGTGAAAAACAGGAAGAAACATACATAAAAGAAAAGATGACAAGTGATTTCCCAGAAACTACTGTACCGGCTGGTACAATATTTGCTATGGGAGACAATAGAAATAATTCCATGGACAGCCGTGACGTCAGCGTGGGCAATATCTCCTACAAACTTATTGTAGGAAAAGCAATTTTTAGATTATACCCATTAAATAGTATAGGAAGGTTAAAATAATGGCAATAAATTGGTATCCAGGTCATATGGTGAAAACAAAAAGACAAATGATAGACAGTTTAAAACTGGTTGAAGCGGTTATTGAAATCAGAGATGCCAGAATTCCAAAATCCAGTAAGAATCCGGATATAGAGTTCATCTGCAAGGATAAACCCAGGATAATTCTGCTTAATAAAAGCGATTTAAGCGATGATAATATTAATAGGTCCTGGATTAAATTACTTTCAAAATCAGATACTTTAGCTTTATCTGTTAACTGCCAGACAGGTCTTGGTTTAAATAAAATAAAGCCCAGCTTAGAGCTTTTATTAAAGGAAAAAATCGAGAGGCAGAAAAATAAGGGAATATTAAATGTTACAATAAGAGCAATGGTGGTTGGAATACCAAACGTAGGAAAGTCTACCTTTATAAATAAAATGGCTCAAAACGCTATTGCTAAAACAGGAGACAGACCGGGAGTTACTAAAGCTAAGCAGTGGATTAAGACAAAGCAGGGCATAGAGCTTTTAGATACTCCGGGAGTTTTATGGCCAAAGCTTGACAGTGAGGAAACTCAGCTAAGCTTAGCCTTTACCGGAGCAATTAAGGATGAAGTATTAGATATAGAAGAGCTGGCATTAAAGCTTGTTGAAAATCTTACAAGGGATTATAAAGAGCTGCTTAAAGTGCGATATAAAGCAGAGGATTTAGGTGATGATCCTTTAGAGAATATGGAGAAAATGGCAAGGAAGCGAGGATGTCTTCTTCCCGGAAATAGTATAGATTACAACAGAATGGCAGTTATTCTTCTGGATGAATTCCGTGGAGGAAAGATTGGAAAGATTTCGCTGGAGAAGCCTGAATTAGGAGATTAAAATGGATACAAAAGACTTAAGCTTTAAAGAAATAAAAGAAGCTGCAGATATTATGGATATTGGAGATAAAGAAAAAATAGAGAGCTTTATCTCTGATTTAAAAAATGACAGCAGAAAAAATGTAATAAACCTTTCATCATCCTTAGAGAAAAAGCTTCAGGGAAGATTTATGGAAATAGAAAGAGTTAAAAAACTGTATTCTTTTGATGCTGTCTTTGGATCACTAGTAGCCGGTGTAGATGAGGTGGGGAGAGGCCCCCTGGCAGGTCCAATTACAGCAGCTGCCGTCATATTAGACACCGGTAATATGGAGGATATTATACTTGGAATAAATGATTCAAAAAAGCTTTCCTCTAAAAAGAGGGAAGAGCTTTCTCTTATAATAAAAGAAAAAGCCATAGCTTACTCAATTGCATCTCTTGATAATGATGAAATTGATGAAAAGGGTATAGGCTTCTGCAATAATATGGTGTTTATTAATGCTGCAGCAGGACTTAAGCCTCACCCTGATATTGTTTTATCAGACGGATATCCAATAAGGGGTTTTTATATCAGAAACAAGGGAATTGTAAAGGGAGATACAAAGAGCGCTGCCATAGCTGCAGCTTCAATTATTGCTAAGGTATATAGGGACAACCTGATGAAAAAGTACAGCGAAATGTATCCCTACTACGGCTTTGAAAATAATGTGGGCTATGGATCAAAAGAACATATTGAAGCCATAAAAAAATATGGTCCCTGCAGGATTCATAGAAGATGCTTTTTAAATAATATAATATAGAACTGGCAGGCACAGCTAATTTCTAACATATGGTTTTGTTAAAAAATGTGTTGCTGTCTTTGCATATAAAATCAGACAAGCCTTTTAAATTTACATAAACTTAAAAGGCATTTTCTATTATATTTATCTTTTCTAATTTCAGATTCTTGTTTAAATACACTTCAATCACATCGTATCTTACATCATAATTATATAAATTAAATTTAGCCATATAAAATTTAGATGTAAGCTTAATCTTATTTATTTTGCTTCTCGTTACCGCCTCGGCAGGGGAGCCATAGATGTCACTTTTTCTTGTTTTAACTTCATAAAATATTATGGTATTGTTAAATAATCCAATTATGTCAATTTCTCCACTTCTGGTTCTGAAATTTTTCTCCAAAATAATTACATTTTTCTTTCTTAAAAAACTATTGGCTGATTCTTCGCCAAAATCTCCTTTTATTTTATTTTCACTCATCTTATCCTCTCCAAATTTTTAAATTTTGCGAAAATTCAGATATATTAAAATAATATCCAATATTTTGGAAAATATATCTTTTATTATTTTGCACTATGTAGTATAATAATATTAAACTAAGACTTAGGAGTACTAAATGAGATACGGTGAAAAAAGAAGACTGGGAGATATACTTGTAGATAGCGGTAAAATTTCATATAAAGATCTTAATGAAGCATTAGAATTGCAGAGCGAAACAGGCAAAAGATTAGGAGATATATTTATAGAAAAGGGTTTGCTTGCAGATATTGATGTATTAAATGCTATAAAAATTCAGATGAAGCTTCCTATTGCTGAGCTTAACAGAATGGAAATCAGTGATGAGGATGTAAGAATAATACCAGAAAACTTAGCAAGAAAGTATGGAGTGGTATCCGTAGGCTTTAATGAGGATGAAAAAGTTAAAAAACTTATTGTGGCCATGAATGATCCATTTAATATTATTGCAATTGATGATATAAAGATAGCAACAGGTTACAATATTGATATATTATTAGCTACAAAGGAAAGCATACAAAGTGCTCTTGATAAACATTATTCATCTCAGTATGTTCAGATGGCAGCAGATGAACTAAGTAAATCTCAAAAAGATGATGAAGGGGAAGCTGAAGACGAGGATGAGCAGGATGATATAAAGAACGCTCCGGTAGTTAAGCTGGTGGATTCAATTATCAGCAATGCTGTAAAGGCAAGAGCTTCAGATATACACATAGAGCCTTTTGAAAATTTTATAAGAATTAGGACAAGGGTTGACGGAGAACTGAGAGAGGCTTTAAGGGTTGATAAAGCAAATTTAGGATCACTGACAACAAGAATTAAAATCCTGGCAAATATGAATATAGCAGAAAAAAGAGTTCCCCAGGACGGCAGAATTATAACCCAGGTTGATGGTAAACAGTATGATCTTAGAATATCCTCTCTTCCAACAGTTTATGGCGAGAAGATAGTTATAAGAATACTAAGCAAGCAGGGTTTCTTAATAGGAATGGACAAACTTGGACTATTTCCAGCTGAAATGGAAAAGATTCAAAGGATACTGGCAATTCCATATGGAATAATACTCGCAACCGGTCCTACGGGAAGCGGCAAATCCACAACTTTGTATACGCTTCTTACTACATTAAATAAAGGTGACGTTAATATAGTAACTGTTGAGGATCCGGTAGAGTATACTATGGAGGGTATAAACCAGGTTAATGTAAACAATAAAGCCGGACTTACCTTTGCGTCTGGTCTTAGGTCAATACTAAGGCAGGATCCGGATATTATAATGATAGGTGAGATGAGAGACAATGAAACTGCAGAAATTGCAGTCAGAGCTGCCATAACAGGACATAAGGTTTTAAGTACTGTTCACACCAATGATGCACCATCTACAATTGTCAGACTGGTGGATATGGGCTTAGAGCCATACTTAGTATCTACCTCAGTATCAGGAATTATAGCTCAAAGACTAGTCAGAAGAGTATGCCCTTACTGTAAAAAACCATATTTGGCTTCAGTCTATGAGAAAAGGCTGTTGGGTTTAAGTGAAGAAAAAGATGTTACCTTATATAAAGGCGAGGGATGTGCTTACTGCAGTAATACAGGCTATGCAGGACGACTTGGTATCTATGAAATAATGGAAATAACAAGAGAAATAAGAGAATACATAGCTAGCGGTAAAAATACTGATGAATTAAGGGATTTATGTATTAAATCCGGCATGAATGACCTGAGAATGTATTGCACAGAGCATGTACTCCGAGGCAATACCACAGTGGAAGAGCTAGTTAAGGTTGCTTATATTAAAGATTGATTGATAAATGGAGTGATACGATGCCAATATATGAATATGAAGCAAGAAATAGTATGGGAAGTGTTATAAAAGGAACTATGGATGCCTCAAATAAAGAAGGTGTAATAACTTCATTAAGAGGTAAAAGCTATTATCCCATTACTATAAAAACAAAAAACAAATTAGATAATCTAAGTTTAGATGGTTTGTCAAGAGTTAAGCTTAAGGATATATCAATTTTCTGCAGGCAGTTTTCAGTAATGCAGACGGCAGGACTCAGCATACTTCGAGTTCTTGAGATTTTAAAGCAGCAGACTGAAAATAAAAAGCTGCAAAAGCAGATAGCAGAAGTCCATGAAGATGTGCAGAAAGGAAAATCTGTTTCAGACTCGATGAAAAAACAGAAAGATTTTCCGGACATGCTTTGTAATATGATTAAAGTTGGTGAAAGTTCCGGTACACTAGATAAAATAATGGAGAGAATGGCAGATTATTACCAACAGGAATATAAGCAGCAAAGAAAGATAAAATCCGCTTTAACTTACCCAATGATAATAGTAATAGTTGCAATATGTGTAGTTACATTATTGGTTATAAAGGTTATCCCTATATTTGTTACAATGATACCAACAGATGTTCCAATTCCTCTTCCAACCAGAATAGT
>JBAXYJ010000190.1:0-5660 GCA_041670885.1 Clostridiaceae bacterium | reverse complement strand
TGATGAAATCATGGCGTTTTTAGAGAAATAGAGATATCTTCAATATGTGAATTTGACCATAGGTAAAAGAAGGTTTTGAAGCGAATTTACTGTTTTGAGTAATTATTTTTCAGGAAGTTCACAGGTAATGGATCTTCTGTCTGGGTATTATTCGTTGGTACTGGAATACTTGCTTTTAAATCTTGTTTATTTGCAGAACATCCCGTTAAGTTCACAATTAGAACAATTATCACAATAAAGTTTGAATTCAACTTCATTATTAAAAGATCTCTTTTCTATATTTTTACTTTTTTAGGGAGCCTATAATGGATTGGATAAAGTCACATTTTTTTCTAACAGGAATTACTTTGATAGTTTATCTATTCTCATAATAACCTCTGAGCCATTTATAGTATTATCTGCATAAGTTGCAGCCCAAATACAGTCGGAGGAGACATATAATCTCCAGTGAGTTTTGTTTCCATCTTTATTATATATGGTGTATTGATACAGAGCTTCATTGCCAATTATAGAATGGATATCAGATAAGAACGCAGATTTTTTTGTGATTTCTTCCTTCACATAATTTGGTGAACTGATTTCAACAGTACTATCTGTGGATTCAATTTTGAATAAATCTGTTTCAATGATATATTTGGTACCTGCCATGTGCTCATTTGTATAGTCAATAGTAGAAGATGATAAAGGGGATAAATAACTAACTTCCTTAAATGTATATGTACCATGGTAGTTTTGTTTGTTACTGTTACTGCAGCAGCATAAGCAAATTAGTGAAATTAAACCGGTTATAATTATAAATATCCTTTTCATAATTTAACTGCCTCCCATGAGATTGATAATCTTATTTTATTATCGCTGCGGCGGAAAATTAGAAGAATACGACTTAAATATATTTCTTAATATCTCATGCATTTAAGTGTTGGTAATTGATGGAGATTATTAATCACATAATATTCTTTTCTATTAGTTAATACTTTGTTCAAAATATAGGCAAACTTATTTCTGCATATCAAAACTGAATGAATACCAAGTTTATTTGCACCAATACAGTTTTTTAAATTATCATCAACAAATAATGTATTTTCAGGCGATACGCCTAATTCATCTAATGCAGTTTGATACATAATACCTTCAGGTTTATTAACTCCTAACATTGATGAAATAATAAATGTTGAAAAGTAATTACGTAATCCTGATGATTCAAATACACTGTTTAGGGATGGCCATGCATCTGATACTATTCCTAATTTGTATTCTTTACTCAACATGCTAATTACACTTTCTGCATCCTGAAAAAATTCGTACTTTTTTGGGTTGTACACTAAATCTTTAGCAATATTTTCTATATTATTTAGTTTTAAATTTAATTCAGGAAGTGTCTTGAAAAATATTTTATAATATTCAACAAAATGGTTATATTCTTCTTCCTGTGTTTTAATTAATTTACATGAATTTATGTAATCATATGCCTTTTTGAATGCGATTTTCTTTTTATTTTTAGTGATGTTGTAAAATATATTTTTATCAACATACTCAAAAAAGTTTGGAGTTATAAACCAATTACCAGACGAAGGATAATTCAATACACGCCCTGAATCAAATAAAATCGCCTTTATATTTGTACCCATAGTAATCTCTCCTATTCACAACACTTTACAATTATTCATTAGACTTCTTATTCATTTCATTCATTAACTTTCCCAGTTCAATTACCTTTTTTTCTATAGAATTTAGTTTTCGTACCACGAATATTACCAGGCTGACAATTGCAGCTAATGGTACTATATAGCCAATAATAATTACCGCTAAATCAATAAAATCTATGCGCATGCTTAAGCTCTCCTTTGCTTATTTTTAATATTCAGCTATTGCAAAATAATAATATGTTAGTTTCTAATTTAATTATACAACATATTCCCATAATTTAGAAACATACGGAAAATTTATATTGTTGGTTAGTTTTTAAGGGAACATATATAATATAAGGTAATATATGGTATAATATTTATAGGATGCCTGTTGAATAATGATGATTTAGTAACGCTTTCTGAACATATTAAGTATTTTGTTTATAAACAGCAATGAAATTATAAGCAAATTTATTTTTATTGGCAGTAGTATTCTATTACTTAAAACCTTGAAAGAGATATAAGGGGTAGTATGTATGAATTATTTAGAAATATTTGATGACATAGTTAGTATTGCTCATAATGATTATTCAGGTTACATCGATAAAAAAGGATGGGACAATCCTGAACCTTTTAGGGAGAAAATAATATCACTAGGAGAGGCAGGCGGACTTGATGTGCATGTCTTAAAAGAAATTGCAGATGATTATTTGTTAGATTTTAAGGATGACCATATGCATTTCATTTTGACAGCAAGTAATAATACAAAGGTTTATGATAATGGATTTAAAGCTAGAAGATATGAGGATAAATTGTATGTCACTTATGTGGGAAAAGAAACAAGACTTAAAAAAGGAATGATGATCATATCACTTGATGATATTCCAGTTAAGGAACTGTCCAAAAAATATAAAAGGCAGCTTCAAATTATCGGAACTCATCCTGAGAGAGAAAAATGGGAGCCTGTCATACTGAAGCATAACAAATGTATGATCGAAGATAAATCAGGAAATATATTTGAAATGGAGCTTAATAAATATGAGAGGGAGAGCTATACTCCGGAGTATTCTATTAAAGAACTTGATAAAGGAATACTATTAATCAAGCTAACGGATTTTAATGATGATGATGCGATTAATGGACTTATAGAGGATAATCACAAAGCTCTTAATGAAAGTAAAAATGTAATAATTGATGTAAGGCTTAACAGGGGCGGCAGCGATTCAGCCTATATGAAATTGCTTGATTATATATTCCCTAATGAGCTAGATATAAATGAATTAGAAACCGGAGCAATGCAGTTAAATATGACGGAAAGAAATTATAAATTAAGGGTAGAATGGTTTAAAAGGTTTTTAAGTCAAGTAGATAATTCCGATACTAAAAGGTTTATCGAGGTATTCATAAGAGAGATGGACAAACATAAAAACCAAGGCCTGGTTGAAGTAGATTTAGATGATGCAATTACTGAAGGTAAAATCCATGGGAGAACAAAACCGGTGAATATTGTTATTCTTGAGGATGTATACTGCGGCAGTTCAGGCGATGCGTTTGTTCAATTAGCGGGAATGTCGGGAAAGGTAACATTAATGGGAAGAAGTTCTGCAGGAATCACAGACTACAGCAACATTGCAATTCAAGAATATGGCAAAGAAATGCAGCTGTGGTATCCAACCTCAAGAATCTCTTCAATAGATGAAGGTAAGGGCCTAAACGGGATAGGGGTAGTTCCAAAGATATATATACCGTGGACTCCTGAGCATATCGAAAAGGATGTAGATATTGAAAAAGCAATAGAATATTTATTAAGCAAGTAGTTTATGAAAAAACTTTATTAGAGTCGAGGATTGAGAGTTTACCTGTTTTTAATGGAAGATATGAAAATGAATAAAGGAAAATGGATTATAACAATTATCAGGCAGGCTTTAGAAAGAGCTTATAAATTAAGGGGAACAAGAGGAAAATAAATTTAGGGGGTGGTTTAGTGGGGTTTTTATTGATAACTTTATTTCTTTGGGGCGGATACACTTTTCTAATGAAAAGAAAATATAGCAAAGAATTCTTGCTTTCCAGAGCATTAATACTGTTAATTTTCATTTGTCTTATATCATCAGTCTGCCTTGGTATAAACTATATAGCTTCAGCTGTTCCTGCTCTTAATGACGGAATTGGTATGCATAATTTTTTAGCATATTGCATTATAGGCGAGGATAACTGGAGTACCAAGTTATTTAAAAATTACTTTGATATTTCGATATATATAAGTCTGTTTCTGACTTTTATATATGCAGTATTAACTTTATCAAAGAAGTGAATACAGGGAGGCGATAAAATGGAATGGAGTAAATTAATATTAATCGTACCGGAATATAAACAATTGGATTATAGAAGAAAACTTTTAGCAGATAGTGAAACAATGGCTTATAACATAGGCTTTGGCGATAATGACGGAACAGGCTGTATAGATTTTGATGAAAGTTCCTGGAAGGACTGGTTTTCCCGATGGGTGAATAATAAGCCGGAACGATATTATGCATATATAATTAAGATTGGCGAAAATATCCCTGTTGGTGAAGCTGCTCTGCGATATGATAATAGAAGAAAGTCATATTGCGTAAATATAATTATTGAAGCTAAGTATAGGGGTATGGGATATGGTGAACAAGCGTTACAATTACTTGCTGATACGGCTTTTTATGATTTAAGCGCAGAGAAAATATTTGATTAATGGGGGAATGGGTATGAAAGAAAAATTATATAGAAAGAAAAAAATTATCCGGTTTTTAATGTTTTCTGCTATTATAGCGGTTCTATCATTTTGCATATATTATTCCTGTCCAAGAAATATTAATATTAATTATAATGGAGTAAAATATCAGACAGGAAACCAGGATACCTATGAGAATGTTAAAGTAAATGTTGAGGGAAAATTAAGAAAAAAATTATTCAGTGGAAAAGCAGAGTTTAATGGGAAAATTATTTTAAATGATAAACAATTTGATTACTCAGCATTTCCATTAGACTTAGATAATAAAGGGTCAGGTATATTGGAATATAAAAAATCTGATGATCCAATTATATATGGCAGCATTGTTATCAGTGGTTCCTTTGAAAATATGGCAGTCATGATATATGAAAATGGTGGCTGGAGCAGTAAGGATGGCTGGGTCATATCTGCACCGTGCAACAACAGAGAAGAAGCAGCAGCAGCTTCTAATCTTTTATTTAAAAGGCTAAATCCAGGTTTAAATATTAAATAGCATATTAGTTTGGCTTTTATATCCAAGATTAAATATATTTTTCAAGGAGGAAAATGTATGCAGCAAAAAACAAAAAATAGGTTTATAAAAACATGTATTATCATAGCCATTATTGTTAGTGGAGCAGCTTATGCTATTAACTATGCATTTTTTGATATTCAAAGATTAAAAGGGCAAGAATATCTTAACGAATCAACTTCACCGAATGGAACATATACTGTAACCGCTTATTTGAACAATGGTGGAGCTACAACGGGTTTCGCGGTTTTAGGTACATTAAAAAATAATATAAATGGGAAAAAGAAAAATATTTACTGGCAGTATCACTGTGAAAAAGCAAATATTGAATGGTTGAATGAAGAGAGTGTAAAAATAAATGGGGCAGAATTAAATGTAAGAAATGAAATTTATGATTATAGAAGGAAATAAAGGGAATATTTGGTTTTTATTGAAGATGTACTATTTTAATCGGACTTCTAATCAATTCAAAATTCGGTAATCTATATTTATTATATGATATAAAGCGAGGTTGAAGTTATATGAGTTTTCATAATATTTTTGCACTAGGTTTGCTTTTGAGTTTATCTTTTTTTGTATTGATTAGACAGCATCATTATCTAATTACTGCATCAGTCAGTAGAATATATCGTGCTTTTACATTAATGGTTTCTTTTATAACTTTAACAATAACTTTTTTTGTGCATACAAACAAATCAGATTTAGTATGGGGGATAGTATATTCTTTTATATTTTTACTATTCTCATTTATGCG
>JBAXYJ010000189.1:0-5735 GCA_041670885.1 Clostridiaceae bacterium | reverse complement strand
TAAATCAGCATCGGAGCCATTGGCAATTTCCCCCTTTTTAGGGTATATTCCAAAAAGCTTTGCCGGATTTGTACTTGTTACTTCTACAAACTTATTTAGGCTTATTCTGCCCTTCATTACTCCTTCAGAAAACATAATTGGAATTCTCTCTTCAACTCCGGGAGCACCATTAGGGCATTTAGTAAAATCATTTTCTGCTGGTTTTTTTTCAATTTCATAATAAAATGGGCAGTGATCTGTAGCTACTGTTGATATGGTTCCATCCTTCAGTCCAATCCAAAGAGCTTCATTATCTTCTTTTTTTCTAAGGGGAGGACTCATTATATACTTTGCTCCTTCATTCAAATATTTGCTTTCATCAAGAACAAGATATTGAGGACAGGTTTCTGCATATACCTTTTGTCCTTCATCCTTTGCCAATTTAATGTATTTAAGACCTTTTTTAGTTGAAAGATGAACTATGTACAGAGGTGATTCTGCCAGAGATGCTATATTTATCATTCTGCTTATAGCTTCAGCTTCACACTCCGGCGGTCTGCTCTTTGCGTGATAGATAGGACTTCTAAGTCCTGATTTACTATAATAATCTCTAAGATATGTTATTATTTCGTGGTTTTCCGAGTGGACCGCAGGGAGCGCCTTAAGCTCTTTCATTTTTTTAAATACCCTGTAAATTTCATCATCCTCCAGCCTGAAATCATAGGTTAGGTAAATCTTAAGGCTTGTAATTCCAAGTCCCATCATATCCTCTATCTCAGCTAATATATCATCATTTACCCATTGAAATACTCCATGAAAGCCGTAATCAATTACTGCCATATTATCTGCATATTCATGGTAAACTCCAACCTGATGTTTCAGGCTGCATCCTTTAGGTCCAAATCCCATATGATCTATTATTGTGGTTGTCCCTCCAAAGGCAGCAGCTACTGTTCCTGTATAAAAGTCATCACTTGCTGTAAATGAGCCGGTATGGAGATTGAAATGAGTATGAGCATCTATTCCTCCAGGAATTATATATTTTCCTATGGCATCAATTACTTCTGCTTTCTTTATATCAAGTTTTGAACCTATCTCTTTTATTTTTTCACCTTCAATATAAATATCTCCAATAAAAATATTTGATGAAGTTACTATGGTTCCATTTTTAATAATCAGTGACATTATATCGCCCCCAATAATGAAGCATACTTTTTAATATATTATTCTATTCTTTATTTCTTCAGCAAGCTGTAAAATTCCTTCATTTTTCATAATTATATTTCTTTTTCCAGTATTAATTATAAATATATAGTATTACGTAATATACCCATATATAGTAAAAATTTATTTATCTTATATCATATAGCTTTTTTTTAAATTATTACAGAGTTTTCTCTTTTATTCCAAAAATATATTTCATTTTCTATATTTTCTTTATAGCAAAGGGGCTCCATAGTAAAGATGCCTATGGACCCCTTCTTTATTTAGCTCTATTTATAAGATATACTAAGTGCTCCTTTAGGGCATCTGGTAACGCAAAGCCCGCAGCCAAAGCATTTATCACTATCTATATAAAGCTTGTCAGTAATTGATATAGCTTCGTACACACAGCTCTGCCTGCAGGTACCGCATTTAATACACTTGCTGTTATCAACCTTTGCCGGTATTGAATTTACCCTAAATGATCTATCTTCTATCTTTTTATGAACCAGTCCCTTAATTTCTGATACATCGCTGTAGCCATTTTCATCAAGAAAATTATTTAGCTCTGCTGCTATTTTACCGTATATGGAAGGTCCCTTAAGTATAGCCTCTGTACATAGCTGAACAGCTGAAGCTCCTGCCATAATCATCTCAGCAGCTTCAATTCCATTTGTTATTCCTCCAACTCCGATAATAGGAATTTTTACAGCCTTGGATGCTTCATATATGCATCTTACTGCCAGAGGCCTTATAGCAGCTCCTGACAGCCAGCCATAGCCTGCTTTGCTTCCCATAATTGGGTATCCTGTTTTTACATCAATTGACATACATGGTCCAAATGAATTTATCATAACAAGTCCATCGGCTCCTGCTTTCTCTACTTCTTTTGCAATGGTAACCACATCTGCCTGGGGACTCATTTTCATAAATACAGGAACATCAAGTACTTTTTTAGCAGCTTTCAGTGCTTCAACAATAGGTCCCGGATCATTTCCTACATAGTGAGTTGATATCTCTACAGCATCTGCGTATGGTTTAATCATAGGAGCAATCTCACTTATCTGATCTTTTGTATATCCAATGCCGACTATAACAGGAAGGCCTTCCTTTTTTATCTTTTTATATTCATTTTCAACCCATTCTTCAACTGGCATTTCTGACCAAAGCTCTGTATTTAAAAATCCTCCGTTTACCTTTCCCATGCAGGGTCTTGGAACTTCAGCTGCTTTAGAAGATACTGTTTTAGTAACAATACATCCCACTCCCCCCCTTGCTGCCTTAATGCATAAATCTGCATTTCTTGATCCTGGTCCTGCTGCTGTCATAATTGGATTTTTAAGTTCCATTCCACAAATATTAACTCCTATATTTGCCATTTATATTCCCCCTATTTTCCTCCCATAGTTAGCTGCATAACTGCCTTAGCTGTATGAAGCCTGTTTTCTGCTTCATCATATATAACTGAGTGAGGCCCATCAATAACTGAATTCTCGACTTCATGATTTCTGTCTGCCGGAAGTGCATGCATATATATAGAATCCTTATTTGTTAAGCTCATCATTTCTTCAGTACATTTCCATCCTTTATAGGACTCTAAAAGGTCATCTACTACTTCAGTGCTTTGATTAGTAACCCAGCTTCCCCAGTTCTTTGGGATAACTACATCAGCATCTCTGTAGGCCTCTTCCATATCATGAGTTATCCTGATTGTTCCTCCATGTTTTAAAGCATTTTCTTTCGCCTGAGAAACAGCCCAGTCCGGAAGATCATATCCTTCAGGATAAGCTAGTGTTACATCCATAGCATATCTTGGAAATAAAAGAATCTGAGTAAGCGGAACTGATATTGGCTTTTTATGAGTTGTAGCATAAGCCCATATTATAGATACCTTTACCCTTTTTAAATCTCCTATTTTTTCCTTCATTGTCATAAGATCTGCTATTCCCTGCATTGGGTGATATAAATCACACTGAAGATTCATTACAGGAACTGTTGCATTTTTTGCCATTTCTCTAATATACTTATTTCCTATTCCCCAGAAGCAGTTTCTGCAGGCTATTCCATGTCCCATTCTGGATAATATTACTGCAGTGTCCTTAGCTGACTCTCCATGAGCTATCTGCATTGTTGATGTATCTAAGAAATTCCCATGTCCCCCTAATTGTGCTATTCCGGCTTCCATTGAATTTCTTGTTCTTGTTGACTGTTCAAAAAACATTAAAAATATTGATTTATTCGTAAGGTATGGTGTATCCAGACCCATAGCGAATTTCATTTTAAGATCAAAAGATACATTAAGAAGAGTATCTATTTCATCCTTTGTCCATTCTTGAAGTGTGATAAAATGTTTTCCTTTAAAATTTGTTTGCATATATTTTCCTCCTTAGAGTTAAAATTATCATTTTGATAACTATATTCTATCCCACAATTTTTTTGATATTTCCGTTGATTTTGAGTAAATTCTTTCCTGGTCAATTCCTAATATTTCTCTGTCTTTCATTACTACTTTTCCGTTTATTATTGAGGTTTCTGTACATCTTCCCGAAACTCCAAAGAGTATATGGAAATTAATATTATCTTCAGTAAGTGGAGTATGAGGTGTGTAGTCAGCTATAATAATATCAGCTATTGCTCCCTCCTTTAATATTCCTATTTTGTTTTTAATATGTCTCTCAGTTATAATTCTATTATTTTCAAAAAGCATTCTGGGAACCTCAGCCCAGGCAGCGCTGGGATCCTTTAAATTATGTTTATGAAGAATATTTGCTGTCTTCATAGATTCAAACATATCACAGGTATATCCATCAGTTCCAAGCCCTACTGTTATTCCTTTTTTCATCATATCTATTGCAGGTGAGCAGCCTACTGCATTTCCCATATTAGATTCCGGATTATGAACTACGGTGGTATTTGTGGACTTTATTATCTCCATTTCTCTTTCATTAATATGAGTGCAGTGGATTGCCAGAGTTTTTTCACCTAATATATTAAAATCATTAAGTCTTTCTATTACTCTTTTCCCATATTTAGACTCAGATTCTTCTTCATCTAATATTCCTTCTGCTGCATGGATATGAAAGCCACTATTCAGACCATCTGATTTTTCTTTTACTAAATCTAAAGTTTTATCAGACAATGTAAAGGAAGCGTGAAGCCCAAACATACCAGTTAACATATCATCCTTTAGAGAATTGGCATACTTAATAAAATCAACATTTTCATTTATGCCCTGCAGCATTATTTCTTCTCCGTCTCTGTCTGAAACCTCATAACAAAGAGAACTTCTTACATTCAAAGCCTTAGCTGCCTCAGCTATTGTAAACAAGCTTCCCGTTACTGCTCCGGCGCTGGCATGATGATCAAATATTGTAGTAGTGCCATTTTTAATAAGATCTAAATAGGTTACAAGCGCACTATATTTTATATCTTCCAATGTAAGTGTCCTGTCCAGTTTCCACCATAAGCCCTCTAGAATCTGGAGAAAATCCTTAGGCGGTGTGCTTTTTGAATCCATTCCTCTGGCAAAAGAACTGTATATATGCATATGGGTATTTATCATTCCCGGCATAATAAGCATTCCTTTTGCATCAATAAAGGAAGCCTCTGGAAATTTTTCTTTTATTATTTTTAAATTTCCTACTTCTTTAATAAATTTGCCATCTATAAGTATCCCATTACTGCTGTCTAAAATTTTTTCATTATCCCTGGTTATTATTGTGCCGTTACCAACAATTAACATAATGCACCTCCTGACATTTATAATTATTTATAAAGCAACTATCATACCAATTTTAGCTTTCCTTTAATTTTCTATACAAAGTTGCTATGCCTATTCCCAGTTTTTCAGAAGCTATTTTCTTTCCGCTTGTATCATTTCCATATAATTCAACAGCTCTGTTTATAAAATCTTTTTCAATTTCCTTTAATGGTCTTATTAAATTAACTGCAGTCTTATTAAAAATATCTTCTTTTTCCTCCAGTATATTAAGTGGAAGCATGTCCTTAGTTAGAATTCCATTTCCCTCATCAATATTTATCATATATTCCAGGGTATTTTCCAGTTCTCTTACATTTCCCGGCCAGGAATAATTCAGCAGAATATCTTTTACATCATCATCCATACCTCTGACATTTTTATTAAATAAAGCATTATATTTTTCCATCATTTCTTCTATTATTATGCTGATATCTGATTTTCTTTCACGAAGGGGAGGCACATTTAATGGAATTACATTCAGCCTGTAATAAAGGTCTTCCCTGAATTTATTTTCTTTTATAAGTTCTTTTAAATCTCTGTTTGTTGCTGCAATTATCCTTATATCTAAGTTAATTTGCTGATTGGAACCAATTCGAACCAGCTTTCTTTCCTGAATGACTCTGAGAATCTTAACCTGAAAATGAAGAGGCATGTCCCCTATTTCGTCTAAAAATATAACTCCTTTATTTGCCAACTCAAATTTCCCCATTCTTCCGCCGGAATTAGCACCGCTGAAGGCTCCTTTTACATAACCAAAAAGCTCACTTTCAAGAAGAGATTCCGGAATAGCACC
>JBAXYJ010000188.1:0-5800 GCA_041670885.1 Clostridiaceae bacterium | reverse complement strand
TCCTATGATAAGAAAAATATGAGTACCAAAGAAAAATGTTATTCCTCCAATCAGCCTCTTGTCCTTTAGATTTATTACATTTGCCATTATCATATCCCCGATAAATGAAAATACTGCAGCAATTGCTACATATTTAGAATAACTGCTTCTGCCTATGATAATATATATAGCTTCTGAACACAGTACAAAGGATAAAGAAAGGGATATTCTTGTATATAATGGTAAAGTCTTATCCCTTCCACAGAGACCTTTTACAAGAATTAATATTTGGATAATCAGAATAATTATTATTCCTTTTATAATAGCACCTTCTTATTAAAATTAATCCATATAAGTTTCCTTCACCCAGCCTCTTCTTCCGCAATTAGGGCATCTCAGATATTTTCCGTTTTTAGCACCGTTCAGTAAAAAAAGATCACTTAAAAAGCCTATTCATATCATCTACACTTTTTATTTAATAATTTCTGTTTCGTCCAGCTGATTTATAATACCTGAAAGCTTTAACATATCTTCCTCAGTATAAAGTCTCCTGCCCCCCTGACTTAATTCTGATGGCTTTAATAAACCTTCCTTATCGTAATACTGAACTGTCCTTACAGAGACGCTGCACCTTTTAGAAAGCTCTCCGGTAGTAAATTTATCTGACATTTTTTATCACCTCCAGCTAATATTACAATATTACGCAGCGTTACAAGCAACATCCTTTTAATATATTTTAACATTTTACAAATCTTTATTCAAAAAGGCTGGGTCCCATAAACAAATGTAAATTACCATTTCTGTGGAATATGTAAACTTTAATTGGTATTTTAACCACTTTTGTAATAGAAATACTAAATAATGTTCCTTATTTTATATAGACTTATTATATTTTGTTCTTTAAAATTAAATTCAAAGGTAGATTATCAGAAAATATTTAACTTGCAGGAGGATTTAAATGAACATTTGGACACAAAATAGTCTTCACTTATATAATAGTCCTAATTACTTAGATATGCTTCATGAAATTTACCCAATGTTTGATAATGATATTAGAGGACTAAACTCTTCAATAAAAAAAAATTAGAAACTTATTATACTGATAGAAATAATGAAGAACTTTTTAAATTACTGTTAGAGCAAGAAAAATTTCCAGTAAAAGACTCATACAAGGCATATTTTGGAAGGGTAAAAAAATCAGAATTAGATATTATTATAAAAAATAACCCTAAAACAATAAATAGAATTTGTAATAGAATATATAAAGATGGATACGAAAAAATGATTGAAAGGATTACTGAGCCTAAAGAGACTAACAGACAAATTGGTCCTATGTTTACTAATTGGCTGAAATCTGCTTATCCATCATATACTGACTCTCATGAGTTTTTAAATTCAAAAGAACAAGTATCCATTTATAGTGTTTCAGATGCCGCTCTTGTGCAGTTAGCAGCAAATTATTTAGGTTGTAAATTACCTGTTGGTACTGATTCCAAAGAAAAAGGTTTAGACTTGGTTGTCAAAGTTAATAATAACGATAAAACATTTTTTATAATCGGTGAAGCAAAATTTCTAACTGATTTTGGCGGGCATCAAAATGCTCAGTTAAATGACGCCTTAAATTTAATTCTATTTGGCGGCTTCCAGCATAAAGAAAATTTAAACATTCTTAGGATTGCAATATTAGATGGTGTCTGCTGGATTGAAACATCCAATGATAAAATGGTAAATAGACTGCGCCTGCTGCCTGATGATAAAATAGCAGTATCCGCTCTTCTTCTAAATGACTTTTTTCATTCACTTAGTTGAGGAAATATTAGTTATTTATAATCTGAAAAATTAGCCAAAATGTTATTATACTCTACTTAGTTAAAAATAAAAAACAATAGAGCAGCTACAGCTCTATTGTTTTGTAATAATTATAATTAATCCCATCTTTTTTCATGAGTTTTAAGCAAACTTCAACAGCATGATCAGAACAATCAATACCAATAAATTTTCTTTTTAGTTTATTTGCTTCCATTAAGAAGGACCCCGACCCCATAAAAGCATCCATTACTATGCTATCTTCTGAAGAAGAATTCTTTAAAATATAACTAAGCAAATCTCTGTTTTTTTCTGTTGGATAATTAGAATTGGAATTCCCTTTATCCTTAAATTCCCATACATCCTGAACTTTTTTACCTTCATGCTCTTTTGCAAATATTATTTTTCTTGGATTACCTGTTGATGACCATTCTATTAATCCTTTATTATCAAGTTCAGTCAGAACTTCCGGGTTATACCTCCAATGTCTCCCTTTAGGCGGATACATGCCTTTCCACATATGACCTGTTGGTCCATCTTTAGTTTCCCCTGGTGCATGAAGCGGATTAGTTGTATATCGTTCACCTTTATCATTTATTTTAGGAAACAAAATTTTTATTTCCTTATCTGTCAAAGGGATTCTAACATCATTCCATATATTAGAGTCTTTTTCCTTAGCATATAAAAAAATTGTATCTGAGTAATTTCCATATGCCTTTCTTGAAAAATTTTTCGGATTACATTTTATTCTTGTAATTTCATTTAAATAATTTTCTTCTCCAAAAACCTCATCTAATATTAGTTTTACATAATGCCCCATCTTTTTATCTATGTGCAGGTATATGCTCCCTCTTGCTGAAAGAAACTCTTTTAAATAATACAATCTTTTTCTTAAAAATTCTAAGAAAACATCATTGGTGACCTTATCACTATAAGCTGTAACCCGGTCATATGTTATAAAATCCTGATTTGTACCAAAAGGAGGATCTATATAAATTAAATCTATTTTCCCTTTCAAATCACTAAGTAATTTATTCAAGATTTCTATATTATCCCCCATAAATATAGAATTTAAATATTTATGCTCATTATTTTTTTCAACCATCCTTAATTCAACTTCTTTAACTTTTGAAAATATATCTTGTATATTAGATTTATCAGCATAATTCAAAACACAGTTCTTAGTATTTCTATTATATTGAATACCATCAATTTCACTATTCACCTGATTAATTCCATCAATTTTATTAATTGTTTTTCTTTCCAATATAAATTCGCATAAATCATTGGGACTTATTCTATAATCTCTGTCATTATTAAGCATAATTGCTTTTAACTTATTTTGTTTAACATAGTTTCTGACAGTTTGCCATGTAACACCTAATAATTTAGCTACTTCATTTAAACACAAATAATTTCTATACTCTTTATCAATCCTATTATCAGAATCTGCACTTTCAAAGCCATCTATAGAAATTTGTTCCTGCATGACATTAACTCCTTTAACCTTTTTTAACCTATATCCTCAGTCACTTGTACATTTATTAATAATATATCATACTGTTTTAACATTGTCTATATATTAAAAATCAACTAATTTTATTTCTCTTTTTCAAATCTTTAAGGTTATAATTAATGTTTTGCAAATAAAAACCGGCAAGACTTTATTTGTCTCACCGGTTATTTCCCTTCTTACCACATTTTATAATTTGTAAATTTTAGTTAAAAGGCTGGCATTAAGCCAGCACATAAATTATTTTATCTCAGAACTCATTTGAGTAGCATCAGTCTTTACTTTATTAACTTCGTTAACTTCAGCATCCTTTGTTGGATACCAGCCTTTCTGATGCATAGCATCCCATACCTTAAACTGAATTGTTTCTGTACCCTTGAAGTTATTAACTAAAGTATTTCTTAAATTCTGACAGGAAGATTCAGTTATACCACTGCTGTATGTTGAAATACCATGTTTTTCAGTTGTGAGAATATCCTGCATTATATCCTTTTCAGATAAATTTATCTCATTCATATTATACCTCCTAATTATTGATGTGAATCAAGATAAGTTTTCAGGTTATTGAAATTATCCCTGTGAACTCTGGCAGCATCTGTACAAACATTCTTAAGATTAGTATCAGTTACCATCTGGCTGTATTCATTACATTTCTTGTTAGCCAGGCATTCGAATTCAATTTGGTCTTTTATTACTTTAAGGTTGTTGCTTTCAATTTGCTTGTTTTCCATTTTGTTACCTCCTCTTAAATTATATGGGTATTGCATAATTAATATAATCTTTAAAAATACAATATCCTAGCATACTTATTATTTCTATTTCACATAAAAATTATTACTGAAAAAAAGAAAATTCAAAGGTATTTTACACCAGTATTTACTTTATTTATTTATACTTTCATTTTATTACAGGAAACAGTTTCTATTTTTTTCAAACTTTTCTCCAGTTCTTCAATATCTTTTATGTCCTCTGAGGAAAGTTCAAGTCTTGTTTTAACTATGCAGTCATACTTTGTAAGAAGTTACTGAGCCTCAGATACTGCTTCATTTCCATTGCCTTTACTTATAGCATAATAATAGTCTTCATATTATTCCTCCTTAAAATTCACTTCATTAATATTTTATCCATTTTTATAACTCCAGTTTTTTTTTAAAATTAAATGATATATAATTTAATTTAATAAGTTTTATATATAGAAAGGAGAAAAATATGGCTTTAAATTATTACAGACTTGTTTCAGATATTCAAACTGAAAGAAATATAGATGGACCTTGTGATGAATTTCTCCAAAATATTGAGAAACAAATAGGGGATACTTTTAATCAGGTAAGCCTTGATGTAATATATCAGCAGGATCTGCCTGTAATATATATTAAATCAGGAGGAGTTGAAGGTAACTTTTTAAAATTTTATAAAAATCTTAAAAGTCCTATTCTGCTGCTGACAAATGGATATAACTCCTTTGCAGCTTCTCTGGAAATTTTATCTTTTCTTAAAGGTCAAGGAATAAAAGGAGAAATTCTTCAAGGAGACATACCTTATATAAGCAGCAGAATACAGACATATAAAAAAATAAATGAAACAAATATTGCACTAAAGGGTGCCAGACTTGGAGTTATAGGTAAGCCTTCAGACTGGCTTATTGCCTCTCAGGTAAATTACCCAAAAATAAAATCAAAGACAGGTATTGAATTAGTGGATATAGAGGTTTCGGAGCTTATAGAAGAAACAAAATCCTGTCACAAAATAAATATAGAAAAGAGAAACCAGCTTTTAGAAAGAGGCTTTTCAGAAAAAGAAGTTTCAGAATCTCTAAAAGTATATGGAGCCCTGAGAGATATAGCAAAAAAATATAATTTGAGCGGTCTCACAGTAAGATGCTTTGATTTGCTGGCTACCCTTAAAACCACCTGCTGCGTTGCCCTTTCATTCTTAAATGATGAAGGAATAGTATCCGGCTGTGAAGGAGATATCCCTTCACTAATTTCCATGTTTATTCTGAACAAACTGACAGGAGAAAAAGTATTCATGGCTAACCCCTCCAGCATAAACATGGAAGATAACAGCATAATACTATCTCACTGCACTGTACCTATTTCTATGTGTACCAGCTTCTCATTAAAACCAAATTTTGAGTCTGGTATAGGAATAGGAATTAAAGGAGAAATTACTGTTGGGGATGCCACAATATTTAAACTTTCGAATACTCTTGATGAATATTTTGTATCCTCTATGGTTATAGAAGAAAATCTGAATGATGAAAATTTATGCAGAACACAGATAAAGGCAGTTTTAAATGAAGATGTAAAATATTTCTTAAAGGCACCGCTGGGGAATCACCACCTGGTCATTGAGGGTGATTATACTGAGATAATTGACTCATTTTTTAATCAAAAATAAGAAAAGCTGCCTCATTTGAGACAGCTAATGGAGGAAATTGCGTAATTATGCAATTTCCTTAATTTATCTAAATTGTAAGACCTCCACTTCTATAAGCGGAGG
>JBAXYJ010000187.1:0-5861 GCA_041670885.1 Clostridiaceae bacterium | reverse complement strand
GGCTCATGTAAGCACAAAACAGGCTATGGAGTATATAATAAACGAAAAGAAAAAAGGAAATCATTTAACCTGCGAAGTAATGCCTCACCACATAGGATTATATGATAATAAGTTTAAGGTGAATCCACAAATCAGAGATCATGATGATGTAATATATTTAAAAAATGCAATAAAGAATGGATATGTAGACACTATAGGAACAGACCATGCTCCTCACTCAGCTGAGGATAAGCTAAAAGGTGCAAACGGAATATCAGGAATTGAGACAGCCTTTTGTGTATGCTATACAAACCTGGTAAAAGAGGGCTGGATTACGCTAAGTAAATTATCTGAACTAATGTCTAAAAACGGAGCAGACCTTTTATCAATGAATAAAGGAAGACTGGACTTAGGCTGTGATGGAGACCTGGTTTTAATAGATATAAATAAAGAAATAACTATAGACAGCAAAAAGTTTTATTCCAAAGGCAAAAATACTCCATTTGACGGGATGAAATATTTTGGAGATATAATTTGTACCATTAAGGGAGGAGAGATAGTCTATGATAATAGATAAGCTATATAAAAAGGTAGAGGAAAAAGGAAATGTATGCCTGGGACTGGATACTTCAATTACATATATTCCTGAGGAATTTTCAAAAAATTATGAAACAGTATCGGACCTGTTATTTAATTTTAATAAGAAGATAATAGATGAGACTATAGATGCAGTTTCCTGTTATAAGGTACAGATTGCCTATTATGAAGCATTGGGAATTGAAGGACTTACTGCATATAAAAATACACTTAGATACATAAGAGAAAAAGGGGAAATTGTAATTGCCGATGTAAAAAGGGGAGACATAAAAGACACTGCAGATATGTATGCCAGGGCTCATTTTTCAGGGGATTTTGAGGCTGATTTTATAACTTTAAATCCATACATGGGTATGGATTCAATCGAACCTTATCTTACATACATTAAAAATTATGAAAAGGGAATTTTCCCTCTTATAAGAACTTCAAACCAGGGGGCTTATGATATAGAATACATAAAGTCAGAAGAGGGAAAGAGAGTATTTAATATTGTTGCAGAAAAAATTAATAAGCTTGGGGAATCTTATTTAGGAAACTGCGGCTACAGCAGCATCGGGGGAGTTGTAGGCTGCACTCATACTGGCGAAGCATTAGAGATAAGAAAAACTCTTAAAAGCACATTTCTTCTGATTCCGGGCTATGGAGCTCAGGGCGGGGGAGCAAAGGATGTGGAGCCTTATCTTAATAACAAAAATGGAGCAGTTGTAAACTCATCCAGAGGAATTCTTCTTGCATACAAGAAAAAAGAAAATGAAGGCTTAAGCTTTTACCATGCTGCAAGATCCGAGGCAATAAGAATGAGAGACGACCTTTGGGGTATATAATATGGAAAAAGTTAAGATATATAAAAATGAACTGATAGCTGAGGGTATATATAGGATGGTAATAAATGGGAAATTTCAAGGAAAGCCCGGACAGTTCTATATGATAAGAGCCTGGGAATTAGAGCCTATTCTATGGAGACCAATCAGCATAAATATGATAAATGATACTGAAATCTGGTTTTTATACAAGGTGTTTGGAGTTGGGACTAATATTTTAAAAGACTTAAAACCGGGAGACAGCATAGAAATAAACGGACCTCTCGGAAACGGATTTAATATAGAAAAAGGAAAGACAGCCATAGTTTCAGGCGGAATAGGAATAGCTCCTATGGAGTATCTTTTAACTAAGCTAAATAAGGAGGATACTGATTTATTCATAGGCTTTAGGGATCAGCCCTTCTTAATTGATGAAATGGAAAATATGGTAAATAAAGTTTTCATAGCTTCAGAAAACGGAAGCTCAGGCCATAAGGGATATGTAACTGATATTTTGAGTCTTAAAGATTATGACATAATATATTGCTGCGGACCTGAGGTAATGATGAACAGAGTTCTGAAAATGGCAGTTTTACAAAATAAAAAAATATACGTATCTCTTGAAAAAAGGATGGCCTGCGGCGTTGGTGCCTGCCTGGGCTGTGCTGTATGGACTAAAAGCGGAGTGAAAAGAGCCTGCAAGGAAGGACCTGTTTTTTTAGGGGATGATCTAATATTAGATGAGGTAGGCCATGGAAAGTAAAGTTTTTGGTATAAATTTTAAAAACCCGGTTATAGCAGCTTCAGGGACCTTTGGCTATGGAGAAGAATATAACGAATATTATAATGTAGGTAATTTAGGCGGAATATGCTCAAAGGGACTTACTCTAAATGGAAAACCGGGAAACAAAGGGATGAGAGTTTTCGAGGTAAGGGCAGGCCTTTTAAACTCTATTGGACTTCAAAATGACGGAGTGGGAAACTTCATAAAAAATCAACTTCCTAAAATGGAAAAGCTGGGTACTAACATAATAGCAAACCTGGGGGGAGGAACTATAGAGGAATATGAAATCGGAGCAGAAATGCTAAACAGCTCCTCAGTTCATATAGTGGAGCTTAATATTTCCTGCCCTAATGTAAAAGAAGGCGGTATGGCCTTTGGCATAAAAACAAAGGATGCTAAAGAGGTAGTTAAAAGAGTAAGAAATATATGCAGGAAACCTCTTGTAGTTAAGCTTTCTCCTAATGCAGAGGATATAGCGGCAATGGCAAAAACCTGTCAGGATGAAGGAGCAGACGGAATCTCTCTTGTAAATACCTTTAAGGCAATGGCCATAGACATATATAAAAGAAGGCCTGTATTTGATAACATCACCTGTGGCATGTCAGGTCCTGCAATAAAGCCAATAGCACTCAGAATGGTATATGAAGTATGTAAAAATGTAGATATTCCTGTAATAGGAATGGGCGGAATATCAAGTCCCAATGATGCGATAGAGTTTATAATGGCAGGAGCATCACTTATTCAGGTAGGAACAGCAAATTTTATAAAGCCTGACATATGTATGGACATAATAAATGGAATAGATGAATTCATGGAAAAAGAAAAAATAAAAGATATAAATGAAATAATAGGAATTATATAATTTTCAGCTAAAACCAGCCAAAATTAATTATGTAATTCCTTAAATAACAGGAGGCTGATTATGGTAAATGTATTGGATATATTATACGAAACAAATGCACTCTTAAAGGGACATTTTCTGCTGTCCTCAGGAAGACACAGCAGAGAATACGTTCAGTGTGCCAAGCTTCTTCAATATGGAGATAAATCAGAGCAGGTAATATCAGTAATTACTGAAAAACTAAAGGATTTAGATTATGATGTAGTAGTAGGACCTGCAATGGGAGGCATATTAGTAGCTTATGAAATAGGAAAACAGACAGGAAAAAGAGCTATATTTACTGAGAGAGTTGATAATGTAATGACTCTAAGAAGGGGCTTTACCATAGAAAAGGGGGAAAAGGTATTAATCACAGAAGATGTTGTAACTACAGGAAAATCCTCCTATGAAACTGCAGAGGTTATTAAAAGCTTAGGAGGAGAAGTTGTTGGAATAGCTTCAATAATAGACAGAAGTAATGGAGACATAAAATTCCCGCTGTACTCTGCAATTAAGCTGGATATAGAAACATATACAGCGGATAACTGCCCATTATGCAAAGAAGGAAAGCCTATAGAAAAGCCAGGTTCAAGAAAAATAAAATAAAGTGAACTGGGAAGTATATATATCTTAAAAATAATTAATAAATACCCTATTACCAGGGTATTATTTTTTTAAGATATTTGTTATAATGTAATGTGAACGCATAAATGAGGAGGTAATTCCCGATGAAGCCAAGTATTTTCAGTAAGGATTATAATAGATATGTAAGAAGAAAGAGAAGAATAAAACTTATAATATTAATAATTATACTGGCAGTAGTATGCTTATTATTTATCTTTGGGTTTGGTATAAAACCATTTTTTGATAGTATTATTAATAGCCCTGCAAAACCTATAACTAAACAAACAACTGATCAAAATAATACGGTGCCTAAACAAAAAACTGCAGAAACTGAAAACAAATTTAAAGAAATAAAATTAAGTGACAGTCTTTCTTTAAAGGTAGGACTTACCACAGAGGGTACTGCAGTAAAATACAATGGAATATTAACAGAGGGATTAAATGGCAGTTATGATATAAGTCCGGCAGGAAATCAGATGGTATATTTAGATAAGAGTACCCAAACTCTATATTTAATTGACAAAGATGGCAAAAGCACAGACATAACATATAAAAAATATGTATCTAGGAATAACACTGTATATGAAAAAACTAAAGTATTAAAGAAAAACGCTGATTTCATATGGGCAGACAGCCCAAAATTCTTAGGAGAAGGAAAAGTTTTATATATAAGCAATGTCCCCTGGTTTGGAACAAACAGAAGACAATATCTTTGGATATATGATATTAAAACAAATACCTATAAACATAACCTTAGAGGGACCAGTATTGTACTTAATGGCCTTAAAGATAAAGGTTATGAGGTAAACATAGATGATAAGCTTGTTTACCTAGATAATAATGGAGGACTTGTAAAATAGCTTATGAAAATTGGAATATCAACAGCAAATTTTTATCCTGACACAAATACAGAGGATACAATAGAAAAGATTAAAAAGCTGGGATTTTCTATTGTTGAAATATTTCTTAATTCCGAAAGTGAATATGAACCTGATTTTATTGGAAGACTTAAAGACAACCTGGAGAAAAATAATATAGAGGTTTACTCAGTTCATGGCTTTTCTACATCCTTTGAACCATTTCTTTTCGACAGATATAAGAGAAGAAGAGAAGACATGATAAAAAGATATAAAAGTATAATTAGAGCAGCAAAGGGCTTGGGAGCCAGAACCTATACCTTCCATGGACTTAGAAAGACAGAATGGAGAAACCTTAATAAAGACTTTATTATAGATATATATAACAATCTATCATATGAAGCAGCTAACAAAGGAATAGTATTTAGTCAGGAAAATGTTTCCTGGTGTAAATCTTCAGAAATAGATTTTTTAGAGCTTCTTAAAGATAAAATGAAATACCCGGTTAAATTCACGTTTGACATAAAACAGGCCTACAAAGCAGGGGTATCTCCTATGTCTTATTTAGATATAATGGGAAAGGATCTAGTTAATTTTCATATTAATGACAGAGATGAGAATAATCTATGTCTTATGCCAGGGAGAGGAAGCGTTGACTTCAGAGCCATTAAGAATAAGCTTAAACAAATAGGCTATGATAATGTAGGAATTATTGAGATATACAGAGATAATTACAAAAATGAAGATGAATTTATCACTGCAAAGAAATTTTTAGAGGGAATTTTTACAAATTTATGAATTATGATATAAGATATATTTGTAAAAAAATAATTATATGTTATAATGTTATGGTTAATATAGCATACTATAATGGGAGGAACAGTTATGAATACAAAGATTGAGAAATTAGAGGCAAATGTGATTAAACTTGAGATCACAGTTGAAAAGGAAGAATTTGACAAATGCATTCAAAAATCTTACAAGAAGAACGTAAAAAGTTTTAATATACCTGGATTTAGAAAAGGCAAGGCACCATTTGGCATAATAGTAAGACATTATGGAGCAGAAGTATTTTATGAAGATGCTATGAATTTCTGCTATAATGATACATATGGAAAGGCAATAGATGAAAATAGCTTGAAACCAATTGATTATCCGGAAATTGACATAGTTCAGGTAGGAAATGATCAGGACTTTATATACACAGCAAAGGTAACATTAAAGCCTGAGGTTGAGCTGGGAGCATATAAAGGCGTAGAGGTTAAGAAAAATGTATATCCAGTTTCAGATGAGGATATAGAAAATGAAATTAAAAGCATGCAGCTTAAAAATGCCAGAGT
>JBAXYJ010000186.1:0-5958 GCA_041670885.1 Clostridiaceae bacterium | reverse complement strand
TATGTTATAGAAGCAATTGAAGATAAGCCTGTTGATATTTATTTTAAAGATAATTTAGACAAGTATTATCTTAACTATGACTATAAGAGAGATAAGCTTTATGTAAAGTCCGGCTTGATAATAGCAGAGAGTGGCAGAGATTATAAGATTACAGCTGCATCCCAGGACGGTGAAAAGATAACAGAGTATATAACCCCTGTTAAATATGAACAAAATAATTCTGATACAGATACCATATCCTCCAGTGAAGAAAAAATATTAAAGGAAAATAAAATTGCTTACCTTAAAGTTAAATCCATGTCTAGCAGAACATTGGAAAGTGACGGCAAAAAAATCATAGAGTTCTTTAACAAAATTAAGGACTACTCCTATCTTATTATTGATATAAGAGGAAATGGCGGAGGAACAGATGATTACTGGCAGAGCAATATTGTGGAGCCTTTAATATCTGAACCCAAAAGCGAATCTATTGCAATGGCCTACAAGGGAAATTATATTAAGCCCTTTTTAACTGGAAGGGGAATAATAACTAAACCTATAGATAAGATTCCGGAGCAGTTTAAAAGCAATTATGTTTCAGATATGGAGCAGTTTAGTGCTGGCACAAAAATAGTTAAGCCCAGGAATTCCGTTAATTTCAAAGGCAAGGTATATCTTTTAACAGATGACAGAGTATATTCCTCCTCAGAATCCTTTGCAGCTTTTTGCAAAGCATCAGGTTTTGCTGAACTTGTGGGAACCACAACGGGAGGGGATGGAATAGGCATAGATCCCTGCGTAATGGCACTTCCGAGCAGCGGTCTTGTTATCAGATTCAGCCTGGATATGGGTATTAACAGTGATGGTACTGTCAATGAAAAGACACATACAAAGCCGGATATATATGCAGAACCTGCCTATGAGGATTTTTTAAAGGGCAGGGACACTATATTAAACAAGGTACTTGAACTTTGCAATAAATAGCAAATTTTTGCTGCCGGTGAACTTTAAAAATTTAAGCTGCCAGTTTTAGAAAGGAGTGTAATTTATTGAAAAATACAAAAGACTTTTATAATAAGACAGCAGTGGAATGGGCTGAAAAATGGTATGATGATGAGACTTTGCTTCCATATTTAATGGAATTTATGAGTTATCTGCCGAAAAAACCAAGAGTACTGGATTTATGCTGCGGTGCCGGATATGAAAGTATGAGAATGCATAGATTAGGTGCTGATGTCACAGGACTTGATTTCAGTGAAAAGAGCATACTCATTGCGAAAGAAAGAAATCCGGATATCAGATTTGTTGTAGAGGATATGTTAAACGATTATTCATATCTTGGCAAATTTGATGGCACAGCAGTAATAGCCGGACTGGTACATCTTCCGGATGAAAAACTTACAGGGGCATTTGATATGATCTATAAGGTTTTAAATGACAATGGCTTTTTATTTGCTGTTGTTAAAGACGGAACTGGAAAGGATTCGAAATCAAGTTATAAGTCAATTGACGGTGAGGATTATGAAAGGGATTTTTATTTACATTCTCTTGAAGAATTAAATAGGTATTCAGCAGGAAAATTTATCTTTGTGGAAGAAGTTATGCCTGATATAGAGTCTCTATGGAAATACTATATTTTCAGAAAGTTGTAACCACTTACAAAAATAGGTTTAATGCATACTAAAGTAATTAAATTACACTAACGTAAATTAATAAGGGGGTTATGTATGAAAAATAAATTAGGAATATTTATTTTGGGTTTATTTATTATATCCATAATTCTTTTCATATTTATAGAGTGCGATAATAGAGATGGCAAAGGAGTAGAAACTGTATATCCGACTGCAGTACGCTGGAATGATACAGTCTATTATTTTACTCCAAAAAGCACTATTGTTGCAGAAAAAGATATAGGAGAACAGATAAATACTATCAAAAAGAATGTTAAAAAGCTGCCTAAAAAAACTGTGAAGCCAACAGTAATATAGAGGCAGGAACTAAATTATTCAGAATTAAGGATGAAAATATAACAGAAGCTATTGCAGTTCAGTATAATAATAAATATTTTAAAGCCGTCATTTTTGACCTCATTAGAAATTATACAGATCAATGAGTTAATTTTAGAGGTGCAAAACTGAAATTCAAAAGCAACTTTGAATTTCAGATATTTCTACTGTATAATTATAGGTATAATTTGTTTAAAAAGTAAAATATAGAGGAGGTTATATTTGTGAAGTTTAATAAGAAACTTTTTAATTGGTCAGCATGGATAACAGTAATCATTGCTTATGTCTTTCCTTATCAATCAAAAGATGGAATTGCAACCAATTTCGGATATCCATTTTCATTTTTAACTGTCTATAAAGTACCCATAAATAGGAGCTTGAATTTACCTGCCTTTGCTTTTAATATATTGATAATTTATTCACTAATCACTTTTGCTACTGTACTATTAGTTAAGCATAAATCTAACGGAGATAAGGATAGGATTAATCTATAATAAAAACAGCCAGAGCATAATGCTCCTGAAGTAATAATGGATAAAGGAGTAGGGGGTATTATTTTATTAATTCATAATGTCCGTAAAATTCAAATTAGTTTAGTTCAGTAAAACAGTTATTTTTATAATATATTGTTCACATAATTTCTTGATTTTTATAATACATTTATAGGTTAATATATTAACCCCCCCTTAAATTTAATAATTGCTAATAAAAACCAGTTCCCCCAACTGGTTTTTATTAATTTAAAATAGAATAAAATTATAGTGTCGTAAATCACTTTATTGGACGAAGTAAAAAAGGCATAAAAAAAATCAGGAAGCTGCAGTATGACTAACTGTGCTTCCTTTTTTGACCAAATTTCAAGATGCCCATTTCTATAAGTGGGTAATTTTATAAATATGCTTCAGGTGGGGTAGACTCTTCATCTGAAGACCTGATGTTCAGCTTTAACAAAGCAGGTTCGCTTTCTGATAAACATAAACCATTAGCAAAAGCAGCCCGGTATCATAATCACATTTTTACTAAAATAGAATCCGCACCTCAAATTCATTATGGCAGCAGGGACACTTAGCAGTATGTTTCCCTTTCTTTATTGGCAGGCGAAGTACCTTTTTGCAGTTAGGACACTTGCGGTAGCGGTGTGTTTTTATTTCTCTGATTCTTCTGATTGTCAAAGAAACTTTTGCTTTAACAGGGTTCCAGATAATTAAAAACTTATCGTTCTCACTGCGTCTTTTATATATATTTCTGGAGAATGATCTATATGTCATCAAAATCAGGAGGACCCAAATTAAAGTCTCCATAATAGTAGAATGGGAAAAAGAATTAACAACTATTAAAATCAAACCAATAACAATTAAAGCATAATACAGCTGATCTGCACCGTATCTGCCATACATAAATTGTACTAACTTATCTCTGAAATTTCTCATTTTGCTTACTCCTTTTAATAAGACTGACCGCAGAATAAACAGCATAATCTGGCAAGGCAGATAGTAAAGCATATAGTATTTATATTGCTTACAGGCATTCCAAAATTCTGACTTTGCTGTTGATATATACGGCTGCCGTTTTGTATTTGATTTAATATAAGCTGATATTCAGGATTGTCAGGTTCCATCTGCATTGCTGTTTTTGCATGATTCAGTGCTGTGATTTTATTGCCGGTGTTATAGTTTAAAATTGCACTTAAATAGTACCACTCACTAGTTTTATCAGTGATATAAGACAGTGCATTTAGTGCTTCCTTATAGTAACCGGCGTTCATATAGCTTTTAACCGAATCGAACTCGGAATTTTCACGTCTCTGCTGCTGGCCTTGACCATTTGATCCAAAACCCCAAAAGGAACCGAAGCCGCCAAAAGGGTCAAAATCATAGGGACCCTGTTCTCCGGAAGAACTGTTTCCATAACCTTGTGAACTTTGACCGCTGTAACCTCCGCTGCTGCTTTGGTAAGCATTTCCGCTTTTTATCTGTTCATAAGCTGCATTAATTTCACTCATTTTTTTTGCAGCATCTTCATTTCCCTGATTTAAATCCGGGTGGTATATTTTCGCCAGTCTGCGATAAGATTTGGTAATCTCTTCATCTGTGGCAGTTGGAGAAACACCAAGTACTTTGTAAGGATCTGATATCATCGTTTATATTGCTCCTTTTTTTTATTCTTTTCTGCTTCATACCTTGTCCAAATACCTGAATAAAGGATATTTTCAATAAGATTTTTATTTTGATTTATTGGCAAAAGCCTATACTTTTCTGTGCATTCGGCCATAAGCAGATTTAAAATATCACTGAAATTTTCAGAAGATGACGCTGTCAGAGGGTTATAACGTTCTTTTTTTATGTCTGCCTTTAAATCAAGACAGGCATCCATGATATAAATGAACTTTCCCAGCTGCATACCAAAGGATCTCAAAGTTTTCGCGTATTCATCTTCCCGCAAAACGAAAATTTCACTCATTAGTCTTCCAAAGCAGTTTGCAGGAATATCAGGATTTAGTTCTCCTGATTTTTCTATATCTGAAAGCTCTTTTAGACACTTGCTTACAGCATCACATTTTTTTGGATACTGAGCATAAATCAATTTAAATTCATGCTGAAAAAGTTTTGCCGCGCTAAGTGACAATACCTTTCTGTCATCTGCCCAGTCGTCAAGAAAATTGTAATAGGCAAGTACAACATTCATATCAGAGGCATAGTCTGTGATTTCATTCTTCCAATATTCATGCTTCTTCAAAGGACGCATGAGGCACCGCTCAGTCTTAACTTTGTCATCCGTCTCATAAAGAGAAGATAGAAACAATACGAGAAAAGTCATGTCATAAGTAAGGGTGAAACGGCTTATTGCTTTGTGGCGTGTTCCCAGAGATTTGCATAAACCGCAGTAACATGATCGATATAGCTTTTTTTCTTCCGGTGTTAACTTACCCATATTGGCGACTACATAGCCAAACATATTATGCACCTGCCTTATTTCTATTCATATCTGCTGCTTCTAATTTTAATTATCCTCATTATTACTTCCTGAATTTGAACCATTATCAGGTGAGGCTTTCTTCTGCATGGTTTCCAGCATTTCTGATAATTCATTGTAAGCTGCAGAGATTAATGCGGTATCTTTGGATTTTAATGACTTCTTTGTGCGTTTAATACATTCATTAAGCTCTCCCTGGTCATTTTTGTCAAGGGTCTTTGAAATTGTTGATGCCTGATAAATAAGCTGCTCTGTACGATCCTTAATGGTGGCTTCTTCTTTGCGCTCAGCATCTTCTGCAGCAAACTGCTGTGCATCACGGATAGCCTGATCAATTTCCTGCTGGCTCAGATTTGAGGAAGAAGTAATGGTAATATTTTGCTCCCTGCCGGTTCCCAGGTCTCGTGCAGATACATTAACAATACCATTGACATCAATATTAAATGTTACTTCAATCTGGGGAATGCCTCTAATTGCGCGCTTTATACCGCTTAGTGTAAATCTGCCTAGTGTTTTATTCTTTGATGCCATTTCACGCTCCCCCTGGAGTACATGTATTTCAACAGAGGTTTGGAAATTGCCCGCTGTGGTGAAAATCTGGCTCTTTTTTATTGGAAGTGTTGTATTACGGTCAATAATTTTTGAAAATACACCGCCCATAGTTTCAATACCAAGAGAAAGAGGTGCTACATCCAGCAGCAGCAGACCTTTAACATCACCTGTAAGGACGCCAGCCTGAAGACAAGCTCCCATGGCAACGCACTCATCGGGATTGATGCCTTTAAAGGGTTCTTTGCCTATGAACTTTCTAACATCTTCCTGTACTGCAGGAATACGGCTGGATCCTCCCACCAGCAGAACCTTGCTGATATCTGTGACTTTCAGGCCGGAATCGCCCATTGCCTGGTGTACCGGACCCATTGTTGCATTTACCAGATGTTCTGTCAGTTCATTAAATTTTGCTCTGGTCAGTGTAATATTCATATGAACCGGACCTGAT
>JBAXYJ010000185.1:0-6002 GCA_041670885.1 Clostridiaceae bacterium | reverse complement strand
TCTTGAGTTTATTCAGTTGTATGCTGATTGCGATGAGAAAGTCAGGAAACTTCTTGAGCCAACCTTGGCTTTAGTATAGCAGGGTTTATTCGTAATTTTTAAATTACGAATTGAAGGTAAATGTATAATAATAATAATAATGTATAATAATCAAACAGTATGGTTTTTAGTTTATTGAAATATTCAGAATATTATGTTATTATTTATTCATAGGATTGTTAAATTTGTAACCATTAAATGAGGAGTTGATTTAATGTGTAGTGAAAAATGCTGCTGCAGAGATAACATGGAAAATGACGAAAGAATGAAAAATGTACCGGATATAATCGAAAAATTCAAAGGTATAGACGGTGCTCTGATTCCAGTTATGCATGAAATTCAAAAATTATTTGGTTTTCTTCCTGAGCCCGCTTTAGAGAAGGTTTCAGACGGACTCAGTATTTCCATGTCAGAAATTTACGGCGTGGCAACCTTTTACTCACAGTTCACTTTAGAGCCAAAGGGTGAGCATATTATAAGGGTTTGTCTTGGAACTGCCTGCTATGTTAAAGGCTCTCAGGAAATTATGGATAAACTATGCGCTGCGCTGGATGTTGAAGTTGGCAAAACTACAAAGGATGGTAAATTCACCATAGAAGCTGCCAGATGTCTTGGCGGCTGCGGTTTAGCTCCTGTTATGACCGTTGATGATAAGGTTTACGGAAGACTGGTTCCTGATGATGTAAATAGAATATTGAAAGACTATAGAGAATAGGAGGTCTGCTATGACAATTGATGAATTAAATAAAATAAAATTAGAAAACATAGACAAAGTTAATCAAAATAAAGACAGAAAAACTACAAGGGTAGTTGTAGGAATGGCAACCTGCGGCATATCTGCCGGTGCGGGACCTGTATATGAGGCAATAGTTGATGAAGTAAACAAATTAGGTCTTAAAAATGTTGTCGTATGCAAAACCGGCTGCATTGGAGTATGCCGCTTAGAACCAATTGTTGAAGTAATAAGACCAGGAGAAGAAAAAGTAACCTACGTAAAAATGACCCCCTATAAGGGAAGAAGGATAGTAGCATCTCATATTCTTGCAGATAAGCCTATAGAAGATTTCAAGATCCACGTGGTTAAAGGCAGGATTTTAAATGATTTTACATTAATTAATGAATAGGAGATGAAATATATGGAGTTTTTCCGTTCACAGGTTTTGGTATGCGGCGGAGTTGGCTGTACAAATTCTGAATCTCAAAACTTGTATAACATTTTTAAGTCAGAAATAAAAAAGAATAATCTGGAGCATGAAGTAGAAGTTTTAAAAACAGGCTGCTTAGGTCTTTGTGAATTAGGCTCAGTTGTTATAATATACCCGGAAGGCACTGTTTATGAAAAGGTTACTAAAGATGACATTGCTGAAATAGTAAAAGAGCATTTTATAAATGAAAATATAGTAACCAGGCTTCAGTACAAGCTTCAGGAGGAAGATGGAAGAGTTAATAATCTGGGAGATTTAAAATTATTTAAAAAGCAAATTAGAATAGCTCTTAGAAACTGCGGCATTATTGACCCTGAAAATATAAATGAATATATAGCAAGAGATGGCTATTTCGCATTAGCAAAGGTATTAAAAGATTATAAGCCAATTGACGTAATAAATATAATTAAAGAAGCTGGACTTAGAGGAAGAGGAGGCGGAGGGTTTCCTACAGGAAAAAAGTGGGGATTTGCAGCTGCCCAAAATAATCCTCAAAAATATATTATATGTAATGCAGATGAAGGAGATCCAGGAGCTTTTATGGATAGGTCAGTTTTAGAGGGGGATCCCCATGCTGTACTTGAGGCTATGGCAATTGGCGGCTATGCTATAGGAGCTAATAAAGGCTTTATATATGTAAGAGCAGAGTATCCACTAGCAGTTGAGAGACTAGGATTAGCTATAAATCAGGCATATGCTGATGGATTATTAGGAGAGAATATCCTTGGAACAGGATTTAAGTTTGATATAGAGATAAGATTAGGTGCAGGAGCCTTTGTATGCGGAGAAGAAACTGCTCTAATGCAGTCAATAGAAGGGAAAAGAGGAATGCCTATGCCAAAGCCGCCGTTCCCTGCTGTCAGCGGTCTATGGGGAAAGCCAACGGTTATAAATAATGTAGAAACTTACGCCAATATTTGCCCTATTATATTGCAGGGAGCAAAGTGGTTTAGAAGTATAGGTACAGAAAAGAGTCCTGGAACTAAGGTATTTGCATTAGGAGGAAAAATAACAAATACAGGCCTTGTTGAAATTCCAATGGGAACAACTCTTCGTGAAATAATATACGAAATTGGAGGAGGCATCCCAAACGGAAAAGAATTTAAAGCTGTTCAGACAGGAGGACCATCCGGAGGATGTATTCCTAAAGAGCATTTAGACACACCAATTGAGTATGACACTTTAGTTGCAATTGGCTCCATGATGGGTTCCGGCGGAATGATAGTACTGGACGAGGACAACTGTATGGTTGACGTTGCCAGATTCTTCTTAGACTTCACAAAGGATGAATCCTGCGGTAAATGTACTCCATGCAGAATAGGCACCAAAAGACTTCTTGAGATATTAGAGAGGATAACCTCAGGAAGAGGAGAAGATGGGGACATTAAAAAGCTGATTTCCTTAGGAAATGGAATAAAGAAAGTAGCTTTATGCGGGCTTGGTCAAACAGCTCCAAACCCAATTTTATCAACGCTTAAATACTTCAGAGATGAATATGAAGCTCATATATATGACAAGAAATGTCCAGCAAAAGCATGCCGTGATCTGTTCAGATATGTTATTTCCGAAGATAAGTGTAAAGGCTGCGGTCTTTGCGAGAGAAACTGTATCGTAGGAGCAATATCCGGTAAAATTGGCCAGGTTCATTTTATTGATCCTGAAAAATGCGTAAGATGCGGACTATGCACACAGGTTTGCAGATTCAGAGCCATCACTAAGGAATAGCTAAGAATGGAGGTATTTTGATGAATATGATAAATATTACTATAGATGATAAAAAAATATCTGTGCCTTACGGTACCACTGTCCTTGAGGCTGCAAAACAAGTGGGTATACACATCCCTACCCTTTGCTTTCTTAAGGATGTAAACGAGGCAGCCAGCTGCAGAGCCTGCATAGTTGACGTTAGAGGAAAGCTTCTTACAGCCTGTACATTAAAGGCAGAAGAAGGTATGGTAATTAAAACAAACACTCCAGAGGTTAGAGAGGGAAGGAAACTTGTAGTGGAACTTCTGCTCTCAAACCACAAAAGAGAGTGTACCACCTGTATAAGGAATGAAAACTGTGAGCTTCAGAGCCTGGCAAAATCTCTTAACATAAGGAATTTACAGTATGAAGGAGAAAAAAGCAAATGCACAATAGATACTTCTTCCCTGTCAGTTATAAGAGATGGAGAAAAGTGTATTCTTTGTGGAAGATGTGTAAATACCTGCGGAAATGTGCAGACAGTTCATGCAATAAATTTTGCTGAAAGAGGATTTAAGGCTAAAATAGCTCCTGCATATGAAAAACCTCTTTATGAAACTACCTGTGTAAACTGTGGTCAGTGCATCATGGCCTGTCCTGTAGGAGCACTTCACGAAAAAGAAAATATTAATGATGTATGGGATGCTATAATAGATCCTGATAAATTTGTTGTTGTTCAAACAGCCCCGGCAATAAGAGTAGCCCTTGGGGAAGAATTCGGAATGCCTGTAGGCTTAAGAGTTACAGGCAAAATGGCAGCAGCTCTTAGGAGGATGGGCTTTGACAGAGTATTTGATACTGACTTTGCAGCAGACCTTACAATAATGGAAGAAGGATATGAGCTCCTTAAGAGGCTGGGAAAAGGTGAAAACCTTCCTCTGTTTACCTCCTGCTGTCCTGGCTGGGTAAAATTTGCTGAGCATAATTATCCTCAACTTTTAAATAATTTATCCACCTGCAAATCCCCCAGCGAAATGGAAGGAGCATTAATTAAAAGCTATTTTGCAGAAAAAATGGGAATAGACCCTAAAAAAATAGTTACTGTTTCAATAATGCCCTGCGTGGGAAAGAAATTTGAAGGAGCAAGAAATGAGCTTTCCGTTGATAATCTTCCTGACGTAGATATTGTTCTGACTACAAGAGAACTGGCAGCTATGATTAAGGAGTCCAGCATTGATTTTAAGAACCTGGAGGATGAAGCTTTTGATAACCCATTTGGAGAAGGAACAGGGGCAGGAGTAATATTTGGTGCCACAGGAGGAGTTGCCGAAGCTGCACTTAGAACTATATTTGAAGTAACCTCAGGTGAGGCGCTTGATAATATAGAATTTAATGCAGTACGAGGATTAGATGGAATAAAGGAAGCAGAAATAAATCTTCCTGATGGGAGAAAAATAAACGCAGCTGTTGTAAATGGTCTGGGAAATGCAAGAAAACTGATTGAGAAACTACTTTCCGGTGAAAAATCCTATCAGTTTATAGAAGTTATGGCCTGCCCCGGCGGCTGTATCACAGGTGGAGGTCAGCCATTTGTTAACCCAAGTTATATGGATATAGTGGAGGTAAGAGAAAAGAGAGCTAAGGCTATATATGAGGAAGATGAAGCTCTTACTATTAGAAAATCTCATGAAAATCCGGATGTTATTAAAATATATAAAGAGTTTTTAGAAGAGCCAGGAAGTCTCGTAAGCCACAAATACCTGCATACTTCCTATAAAAAAAGAAATAGATTTTAGGAAGAGAGACGGTTCTAAATTTAAATTAATTTAGAACCGTCCCTTTTAGGCTCTGTTTAAGAACTATGTTGAAAATTCATATAAATGGATTTCACAGCAAACTAAAGAAATGGATGGATAGGTTTAATGGTGTTGCAACTAAATACCCTGCAAACTATATGTATTGGTTTAAATGGCTACAAATCTTTGATACTGAAAAAAACACAATTAAGAGCAAACACTTATTGGTTCAATCTCATACCTGGCATATCAATAAAATATTAAAGGATTTTAGGTTTAGAGAAGTAGTAATCTATGTATACGTCATGTAAATTATTTGTAATTCTGCAAGTAAATAATGTATAATTAAATGAATGAAGAATTGTGCAATAGTATAAACAATTCTCTATGGAATAAATCAATAAGAAAGGAATGTAAATATGAAATACTACTATGGAAACCTAATATTTCAAACTTTATTTTTTATTTTTATTATAATTATTTGTAGTAATCTAATAATAAATCTAAAAAAGAAAAAAGTTCAAAAGAGATGGTGGTTTGCAATTATAATAATCATACCGCTAATGATTTATTATGTTTACGATTTCCTGTTAATTCCATATACGGATTTAGAATATGCTGTTAAAGGTAACCCAAAAACTGTTGAAGGAAAAGTTGAAAAAGTTTATTTATCTGGTGGAACAAATACATTTATATTGGATGGGAAAGAATTTAGAAGGAATCCTTTTAATTTTAAGCCAAAAGTAGGGGAAAAATATAGATTAACATATCTCCCTAATAGTGGGTATGTTGTTTATTATGAATTAATAGGTAATTAAATATATTATGTTATATTATCATCAGGTGATTTTATGAGAATTGGATATGCTTGTACCCCTTTGGGAACAGATAAGAAAACTACAAGAAAATTTATATTAAAGAATTTCAATGAGGAGAACTTTAAAAAAGCAGCAGCTCAAAATATTGAAGATCTTATTTCCATACTTGAATATAATGTAAAAAACAATATTTATTTATTTAGAATTTCTTCTGATATTATTCCTTTTGGAAGCCATAAAATTAATGAAATAAACTGGCAGAAGGAATACAAAAATATATTAAGAGATGTTGGAAATTACATTAATAAAAATAGCATTAGGGTAAGTATGCACCCTGGACAGTATACAGTGTTAAATTCAAACAGAGAAGATGTAGTTTTAAATTCTATCAGGGATTTAGAGTACCACTGCTGCTTTTTAGACAGCTTAGAAATTGATTATCATCATAGAATAGAACT
>JBAXYJ010000184.1:0-6018 GCA_041670885.1 Clostridiaceae bacterium | reverse complement strand
TGTCTCGTTTTTAAAATAGTAGAAGGTTTCTATTAATTCGTTTATTATTTCAGAATAGTTGTATTGAGAAATATAGGGAGAGTCACAAAATTCTACAATAAGCTTATTGATTATTCCTCCTGAAAATTCAATACGTCCATTGAAGCATAGCGATGCCTCCCGTGTTTTAACAAGTTCCTGGGCATCTTTATGGGAAAGGATTAACCCATAGCGGCATGTTATTTCGTTGCACTTTATAATTTCCGTAACTGCCAGTTTATTTACTAAAAATGAGGGAATTAAATTAAAATTATTTTCCATGGTTCCACCCCTTATAATATTTTAAAAAGCTATTGACAAACATATAGTTTTATGATAATGTATATATGAGATAATATATTTAAATAATTAAATATTGATCTAACTTATAGCATACCATTAATTTTTTAGTAAATCAATGGTATTTTTTTATGCATTTATATTTAGCTGCTGAAAGGTAAATTTCAGCTAGTCATAAATAACTAAAATGTAGTATAATCATAGTAGTTATACCAAATGAATATTTCAAAGGAGTAAAATTATTAAATTTTGTTGGATTACAATTATAGTTAATAATATAGAGGAAGCTTTAAAGTTTTACTAAGATGTATTTGGGCTTACTCTAAATAAAAGATTTGTTTCAGTTTGCAGAAAATATATTAAAAGTTAAATTAAAATGAAATCTAAAGTTGAATAGGTGGGGGACTTAAGATGAGAGATTTAATTGAATGTTATATTGATAAATGTGAAGGTTGTAACAGATGTATAAGAGTTTGCCCTGTAAGTGAAGCAAATATTGCTTTTATAGACAATGATGGTAAGGCAAAGGTAAAAATTGATTCATCAAAGTGTATTGCTTGTGGTGGCTGCATTGATATATGCCAGCATAACGCCAGAGGATATGTAGATGATACTGAAATTTTTTTTGAGGATTTAAAAAAAGGTGTAAATATATCATTGATTACAGCACCGGCACAAAGAACAAATTTAAAAGATGGGAAAAAGATTTTAACCTGGCTTAAAAAATTAGGTGTCAAAACTGTATTTGATGCATCCCTGGGCGCGGATATATGTACTTGGGCACATATTAGATGGATAGAAAAGTATAATCCGGAACCTATTATAACTCAGCCCTGCCCTGTTATTGTAAATTATATTACAAAATACCAAACTGACCTGATAAAGAACCTGTCTCCAATTCAAAGTCCAATGCTTTGCACAGCTATTTTCATGAGAAAACTTATGGGAGTTACTAATAAAATAGCCGCAATTTCACCATGTATTGCTAAAACAGGTGAATTTGAAGATACTAATATAATCAGTTATAATATCACCTTTAATAAATTGCAGCAGTATATAAAAGATAATAACATTTCTTTACCGGAAGAGGACTTTGAATTTGATCATTTTAAAGCATCCTTAGGCAGGATTTACTCAATGCCCGGCGGTCTTAAGGAAAATATTGAATACTATTTGGGTAAAAAAATAAGAATAGATAAATCAGAAGGCCAGGAGGTTGTTTACAAAAATATAGATTTATATGCTAAAGAAAATACAGAAAATCTGCCAGATATATTTGATGTATTAAACTGTCCTGAAGGCTGTAACAGAGGAACGGCATGTGATCATTCCATATCCGTTTTTGAAATAAATAAAGTAATGAATGAAGCAAGGCATACTGCCATGGATAAATATAAAAAAACCTCAATAGCTGAAATGACAGAGGTATTTCAGTTGTTCGATAAATTACTTAAATTGGAGGATTATAAAAGAACTTATATTAACAGAAAAGTTAATGAAATAAGTGTAACTGAGCAGGATATTGAAAATGCATTTCTGGAACTTGAAAAAGATGATGAGCTTTTAAGGCAGCATAATTGTTATGCCTGCGGCTCACATACCTGCAAAGAAATGGCTGTTAGAATTGCAAAGGGTATTAATGTATCAGAAAACTGTATAGAAAAAACAAGACATAAGGTTTTAAGAGAGCATAAAGCTTTTCTTATAGAAAATGAAAAGAATTTGTCAAATATGAATAAAATATCAGAAGAAGTAACACAAATTAAAAAGCTTTCAGATAATGTTACTACAAGTGTAAAGGATATTGAAACTGCTATATCAAATTATTCTGAAATGGCTAAAATGGTAAGCACATTTGCCAGGCAGATAAATCTATTATCCTTAAATGCCACAATTGAGGCTGCAAGGGTTGGTAATGCGGGAAATGGATTTTCAGTTGTTGTCCAGGAAATAAGAAAGCTAGCTGTTGATTCACAGGAATCTGTTAATCAGGTATTAGACACAAGTAAATTTGCTGATGAATCAATAAAATCTATAGATAAATCAAGCTCCCAGGTTCAGGAATCAATTAATAAAGCATTTGACTATTTTGTTAATATAAAATTAAAAAAATAAATTATTATAAAAAGAGAATTAAGGTTTAGAGAATGTTCTAAAATGCATCCTTTTTAATATAAATAAGATAAAGAATTAATCTGCAGTATTATGAATAATTATGAGGATATTATTGTTCATAGGTTGACATATATAATATTATATTGTAAGCTATAAGAAATAACTTAATAAGACCTCACTTTTATAGGTGGGGTAGAGGTGCGGTGTTTAACAGTCTTTAGAGGAGCTTGAGAAGCAGTGATTCTAAAGAGAAGGAAATATCGCCGAAGCATATAATATTCTCGGTATTATTTGCTGGGTCTGCAGTTAAAAACTGCAGGACTGTCTCAATAGACGTCCCGGTTTATTGAGTTGTGCTATCTCATTTGGGAAAAAGATGGGGATTAGGAAAGCTGCATAATTAACGGCCTGAGATTACCTCAGGTCTTTTTTGTTTAGTAAAATACTTAAAACCGGACATTGCAATCCCATATGAGAGGTATGCTATACATTTTCGAAATATTATAAAAAAAGAGGAGAGAAATCAATGAGAAAAAAATTATTATTCCTAGCAGCAATGTCTTTATCAGTAGTTTTACTTATAACAGGGTGTGGGAAGAAAGATACAAAAACTTCAGGCTCCGCTTCGCAGGGAACATTTAAAGTAGGCCTGGAATGCGGCTATGCACCGTTTAACTGGACACAGAAAGACGTATCCAACGGCGCAGTTAAAATCGACGGAGAAGCAGAATACGCAGGCGGATACGATATAGAAATTGCAAAGAAAATTGCAGATGGCTTAGGAAAGAAATTAGTTGTTGTTAAAACTGAATGGGATGGCCTGGTACCCGCATTAACTTCCGGTAAAATCGATGCAATTATTGCAGGCATGTCACCCACAGCAAAACGTAAATTGACCATAGACTTTTCAGTTAACTACTATAAATCCAATTTAGTTATGGTTGTTAAAAAAGGCGGAAAGTATGATAATGCTTCTGCTCTGAATGACTTCAGCGGAGCAAAAATAACAGCACAATTAAATACTTTTCACTATACAGTAATTGATCAGATTCCAAGTGTTAAAAAGCAGCCGGCTATGGATAACTTCCCGGCAATGAGAGTTGCTCTTGAGTCTGGAATGATTGATGGTTATATTTCAGAACGTCCGGAAGGAGTCAGTGCTGAAACTGCCAATTCTAATTTCAAAATGGTAGAATTTAAAGATGGATTTAAAACATCTGATGATGATACTGCAATTGCTGTAGGTATTGCAAAGGGCAGTGCTTTAACTTCCAAAATCAATACTATACTGGAGGATATATCACTAGATCAGCAAAAAACTATTATGGATACTGCAATTAAGAATCAGCCAGCAGCTAAATAATGTTTATTTGAGGCCGGATGCATTTTGTGCATTCGGTTTTATTATTTAAGGAGGGAAAAATGAGCTTTGAGTGGGTAGTGAAAATTATTTTAGAAAACTGGTCAATGTTCCTCAGAGGAGCCGGCATGACACTCTTAATTGCTATGGTTGGTACTATTTTAGGATTCATCATAGGTTTATTAATAGGAGTTATACGTACTATTCCAATGTATGAACACGGAATAAAAAGATATTTACTTAAATTTATAAATATTATACTTTCTGTTTATATAGAAGTATTCAGAGGAACACCAATGATTGTACAGGCTATGGTAATTTATTATGGGTCTGCACAAGCCTTTGGAATAGATATGAACCGATTATTTGCAGCAATATTTATTGTATCTATAAACACAGGTGCTTATATGTCAGAAATTATAAGAGGCGGTATTGTATCTATTGACAAAGGACAATTTGAAGCAGCAGAAGCTATAGGCATGAACCATTTTCAAACTATGATTAATGTGGTGCTTCCTCAGGCAATCCGAAATATACTGCCTGCAACAGGTAATGAATTTGTAATAAATATTAAAGATACCTCAGTGCTTAACGTAATTTCTGTATCGGAATTATTTTTCCAGACTAAATCAGTTGCGGGAAATAACTTCAGGTATTTTGATTCATTCTTTGTTGCATGTATTCTTTATTTTGTAATGACATTTACAGTTACGAGAATTCTGCGTCTTATCGAGAAGAAAATAGATGGACCTGAAAATTACATCATGTATGCTAACCAAATGCAGGTGGAAAAACCGGAAGATATGATGAATAAGGCTAAAGGCGAAAACTGGTGAGGGAGGAAAATATGGAAAATATAATTAATATAGAACATTTAAACAAATCCTTTGGAACTCATGAAGTGCTGAAAGATATTGATTTCTCTGTAAATAAAGGAGAAGTAGTCTGCATCATCGGTACATCCGGATCCGGTAAATCAACTCTGCTTCGCTGTGTTAATCTTTTAGAAAAGCCCAGCGGCGGCAAAATCATCTATAAAGGGGAAAATATTTTAGATTCTAAACATGATATATATGCATATCGTACAAAGCTGGGTATGGTATTTCAGCAATTTAATTTGTTTAATAATCATAATGTTTTAAGTAACTGCATTATAGGACAAATAAAAGTTTTAAAACGTTCCAGAGAAGCAGCAGAAAAAGTTGCTATGAAGTATCTTAAAGTAGTTGAAATGGAGCAATATATTAATGCAAAACCAAAACAGCTGTCAGGAGGTCAGAAACAGCGTGTGGCTATTGCCAGGGCACTTTCAATGGAGCCGGATGTTATGCTGTTTGATGAACCTACATCAGCTTTAGACCCTGAAATGGTAGGAGAAGTTCTTAAGGTTTTGAAGACACTTACAAAAACCGGTCTTACTATGCTGATAGTAACTCACGAAATGGGCTTTGCAAAAGAAGTATCTGACAGGGTAGTATTTATGGACAAAGGAGTTATTGCAGAAGAGGGAAATCCGGAACAAATATTTAATAATCCAATACAGGAGCGTACAAGAGAATTTTTAAAACGTACTTTAAAACAAATATAAAGCTAAATTTTTATTGGGGTGTTTCACCTTGGAAATTAATTTCTGGGATGAAACACTCCATTTTTATTAACTTGAATTGGTTTCTGATTCACTGGATATTTACAATAGGCCCGTTGAAAATGATAAACAAAAAAGGAATATAAAGACAAATTACAAGAATATAGTAGTATAATATTCATGAAAAGGTATACATGAAATATATGTTTTCCAATATAACCTAAGTTTAAAATAATGACATTTTTATACCAGTAAATTTAAAAAAATTATGGGGGTGTATACATGGAATTATTAAAAACAAATTATTTAACAAAAACTTATGGAAACGGAGAAGCTGCAGTTAAAGCCCTAAAATACGTAGATTTAATAATAGAAAGGGGGGAATTTACTGCCATAGTTAGACTCAGAGGATCTGGGAAAAGTACTCTATTACACTTATTAGCAGGTTTAGACAAGCCATCGGGTGGACATGTATGTATTAATGGAAGTGATATCTATGCAATGAGTGAAAAAGAATTATCCAGATTCAGAAGAAGAAATATAGGTTTTATTTTTAAATTCTTTAATTTAATTCCCAATCTTCAGGTGGCTGCCTGTGCAGACAGAATTATTACTATATCTGATGGGGAAATCACTGAAG
>JBAXYJ010000183.1:0-6064 GCA_041670885.1 Clostridiaceae bacterium | reverse complement strand
TTTTCTGTTTCACATTCTTTTATTTCTTCCAGGAGTTTTTCGTAGGTTTCTGCTATTTTAAACTTATCGGTATCAAGACCGGATATTTTAAGTCTTACAGCCATGTCATAGAGCCTTAATCCGGATATAATAAGAGAATGAATTTTTAAATCCTTTAAGTTTTCAAACTTAACATCCCATATCCAGGATACATCTATACCGTCTGCATAATTATCATTTAAAAGAAGGGCTATGCTTATGTCTTCACAGCTTAATGATATTGTATTTATAGCCTGGTCATAGCCTGCAGGATTTTTTACAAGGATTATTCTTATGTTTTTATTATCAACAACCACATCTTCCTGTCTTCCAAATTTACTTTTCTGAGATTTTAAGGAGTTAAATATAGTATCATCATCAATCCCTAAAATTTTCGCAGCAGAATAAGCGCAAAGTGCATTATATATGTTATATACACCAGGCTGATTTATATAAAATTCCTTTCCGTTTATTAAAACCAGAGAACCATCGCTTCCTATCTCTCTTATTTCATTTATAAAATAGGAGAGTTTTGGTCTTTTAAATCCGCAGTTATCGCAGTAATAATCTCCCAGATGATTATATGTAATAAAATTATATTTATAAGGTGCTTTACATTTCTTGCAAAACTTTGCATCTGCATTTATATCTATTATTTTATCGTTACTGACTTGAGCTTCAAAACCGTAATAGTAAACCTTATTAGGGACAGACAAGTCTCCCAGAAGTGATTCATCACCATTTAAAACAAGCTTTGAATTTTCTGATTTTTCTACTCCCTTTAATATCTTTTTAAGTGTTGTATATACTTCTCCATACCTGTCCAGCTGGTCTCTGAATAGGTTGGTTATGCATATTATTTCCGGCTTTACGTAATCAGTAAGAAATGTAAGATTAGCTTCATCAGCCTCAATAACTGCATATCTTTCCTTGGCTTTCCCAAATCTGTAATTTTCGATAAAACAGGAGGCAATACCTGTTATCATATTAGCTCCTGTACTGTTAGTTATAACGTTTACGCCTTTGTCCTTTAATATATTATAAATATTGCTGGTGGTGGTAGTTTTGCCGTTAGTGCCGGTAACAACAATTATCTTATATCCCTTTGTTAAGGATAATAAAACATTTTTATCTATTTTAAGAGCAATTTTCCCCGGGAAATTACTTCCTCCCTTTATAATAATCTTAGATAATGATAGAATAAGTTTTGAAACTGTAATTGATAGGAAGGATTTTACTTTAATTTGAAACACGTCCTTTCATAAGTAAATTATAAACTATATTATAATACAAATAACCCTTTATGGAAAATTTATTAATGGTATTTTTCAATTAAATTTGTTAAAATACAGTTATGAATTAAAATTTGGCTATTAATCTATTAAGAGGTGTGATATGAATAATAATATAAAAAGAATATTTAATCATTATAAAATATACAATATCATTGGTATAATTCTTGCAGTAATTATAGCACTTAATGTAATTAACTATAAAGAAAATAAAAAAATAAATTTATCAACTGTAGCTGCTGAAGACTACTTTTTAAGCGGCAATAAGGAAAAGGCAATTGAAGAATATAATAAACTGGCAGTAAGTGATAAGTTGTCACCGGAATGGGACCTGAAAATAGCAGAGATATATTCAGTTGAGGGGGACTTTGTAAATTCAAATAAATACTTAAATCTGGCAAAGGAATTTCAAACATTAAATGGTGATGATTACAACTACATAGTGTTTACAGAACTTATGAATAAAGACTATAAAAAGGCAAAACAGGATGGGGAAAAGGCATTAGCATCATTTTCAAACAATAACCTGGTAAAAACCATGTTTACGGTATATATGGCTAATAATGAAATGGACAAGGCAAAAAATATTCTTACTAAGTATAATGTGAGTAAGGATTCAGCTTATGATTTGGCCGAAATTGCCAGACTTCAGCTTATAGTAGGAGATAAGACGAATGGTTATGCTAATCTTAAAAGTGCATGGAATAAAGATAAGGATGAATTTAAAATATTTGATGTCATATCTCAAATTGCTTTATATAACAGCAATGATTTATTAGAGGATATATCAGGCCTTATGGAAAAGGATAAAAATGAACTATCTTATAAGGTGTGGATGGCAAAAATATATAGTTCTAATGCAAATACTGCAGATCAGGCGGCAGATATTTTAAAAGAGCTTAAGGGAAAAGATGTTGGGAAAATAGAAATAAAGCTTATAGAAGCCTATAATCTGCAAAATCAAGGTAAGACAGCTGAGGGAGATAAGCTGATAAATCAGGTTATAAGTGAAAATCCTGATGATTATAGAACATACCACACTGCAGCTTGGTATTATCTTAAGAAAAAGGATTATAAAAGAGCATTGGCAGACTGTATAAAATCTATAAATTTAAACAGAAACTATCCGGATAATTATGCATTCCTGATGCCGGAGATACTTTTAGCACAGGGCAAGGATGAAGAGGCAGAACCTTATTTCAGGAGAGGTCTTTATTTTGAACCATATAATTATAATATTATGATAAATACTGCTAATTACTACTGGTATACAAAAAAGAATGTGAGTAAAGCCTATGAATACTTTAACCTGGCTGAAATTGTCAAACCCGGCGATCCGGAAATAAAATACAGTAAAGCATTGATTCATATAATAAATTATGAAAATTCCAAAGATAAAACTGTAAAGGCAGCAGAGAGCAAAGAGGCAATAGCCCTTCTTAATAGATGCATTAAGTTAAATGATGAGGAATCAAGATATCACAGAACACTGGGAACTTTATATATGAAAATGGGAAATTTACCAGCTGGAATTAAGGAAATCAGATATGCTTATGAAGCAGATGAAAGTGATTTATTAAATTTGAATAATGCAGGGGTATATTATATTACAGTTGAGGGAAATCTGGAAAAAGGATTATATAATATTCAGTCAGCATATAACAGAATTAATGATTCCACTGATGATTATACTAAAAAGACAGTAACAGAGAATTTAAAAAAAGCAAAGGATCTTTCTACTAGGGTTGCCAACTCTAAAGGAAATGAAAATATAAAAGTCCCGAATTTTGTACTTTTCTATTAGTTGAGGGAATCTATGAAAAAAGGATATTTATATGCTGCTCTGTCAGCTGTTTTATTTGGCAGCGCCGGTATATTTGTAAATTTTGCTTATAAATTAGGATTGAATTCAATAAATCTGTTAATGCTGCAGTATATATTTTCTGTAGCATTAATGCTGATATTTATTTTTTTATATAACAGGAAGTATTTGGTGGTTACTAAAAATCAAATAATTAGATTAATAATTATGGGAGCAATTTTAAATACTTTAATGACTCTCTTCTATTATAATGCTTTTAATTATTTAAGCGTATCTATGGTTACACTTCTTTTATATACTTTTCCTGCCATAGTATTTATATATAAGGCTATATTTAAAGGGTATAGAATAAATATTAAAAATATATCAGCTCTTATAATTGCTTTCTTAGGGTGCGCTTTATCTTTAAATATAATAGGTGAAGGGAAAGTATTAAATGTTAAAGGAATAATTTTCGGAATGCTGGCCTCATTTTTCTATGCTCTTCTAAATATTTTTGCAGAAGAAAAATTGAAGGATATAGAGTCCCTTACAATAAATTTTTATACGTATATATTTTCATTAGCATCTCTGATTATCATAAACAGAGATATTAAAATATACAGTATATTAAATTTTAATGTTATTATAGAAGTTGGATTATTTTCTATCCTGGGCGGAATATTACCTATGGTGTTTCTATTTTTAGCAATAAAGAAAATAGGAGCCTTCAAAACATCTATAATAAGCAATATTGAAATACCATCTGCAATACTCCTTTCAGTTATAATTCTTAGAGAAAGAACCAGTATAACCCAGATTTTGGGAGGGACAATGATAATATTATCAATTTTAATATTAAATAACAGTAAGGAATATTGATAAGATATTGAAAATTTAACTATCTAAGGTATAATTGTAATTAGTAAAAAATTTTCACTGATAATTAGTTATTAGATACCATATAATAAGGAGGAAATATTATGTCAACACAAAGCTACTTTAAAAGAGCTGAAATAGGGGCCAAAAATCCTATATTTTCTCAAATAAGAACAACTATTGAGACAGCATTTTATGGAAACAATGTAAACGATATTAATTCGCTGAAGGAGGCTTACAAATTAGCCTACAATTCTCCAGGAACTATAGTTACTGATATGCCTGTTTTTAGAGCTGAAGAGATAGGACTAGATAGTGATGCTAAAGTATTGCTGTTTAATGATGGAGCTGTTAAGGGAAGATGTGCTGCTGCTAAAAAGTTATTAACAGAAAAAGGAATAAATCAGGAAAGTTATGCAGCAAAAATAAGGGAAGCTGTATATGGGACAAGATATGAGACTTTATATCATGCACAGGCAATTGTGGGACTAGATAAAGATTTCATGGTAAAAGCTCATCTTTTAATACCAGAAGGTCATGAGAATATCATGTATAACTGGCTGCTTAATTTTCAATATATAACAGAAGAATATGTAAAAATGTATAAGGACTCTAAAACTATAGAAAATGAGGGAGATATTTATATCTTCTCAGATCCAGACTGGAGTCATCCTGAACATCCCCTTGGACTTGCCTTCTTTGATCCGGAACATAACTGTGCATCAATACTGGGAATGAGATATTTTGGAGAACACAAGAAGGGAACATTAACTCTTGCCTGGGGTATTGCAAACAGACATGGATATGCGTCCTGCCATGGCGGACAGAAGAGATACAACTTAAAAGATGGAAATAAATTTGTAGCAGGAGTATTTGGCTTATCAGGTTCCGGAAAATCCACATTAACTCATGCTAAACACGATGGTAAATATGATGTTACGGTGCTTCATGATGATGCTTTTATAATATCAACTAAAAATGGTTCTTCAGTTGCATTAGAACCATCATATTTTGATAAGACACAGGATTACCCTCTAACTAGCCCAGATAATAAATTCTTAATAACAGTTCAAAACTGCGGATCCACAATAGACGAGGATGGAAAGATTGTTTTAGTTACGGAAGACATTAGAAATGGTAACGGCAGAGCTATAAAATCAAAGCTTTGGTCACCAAATAGAGTTGATAAATTTAATGAACCGGTTAATGCTATTTTTTGGTTAATGAAAGATCCAACTCTTCCTCCGGTAGTTAAACTAGATGGAGCAGCATTAGCATCAGTAATGGGAGCAACACTTGCGACAAAGAGAACCTCAGCTGAAAGATTAGCTCCAGGAGTAGATCCAAATGCCTTAGTAGTAGAGCCATATGCAAATCCATTCAGAACATGGAAGCTGTCAGATGATTATAATAAATTCAAGAAATTATTCGCTGAAAGAAATGTATCCTGCTACATACTAAATACAGGTGATTTCATGGGTAAGAAGGTAACAAAGAAAATAACACTTGGAAGTTTGGAGACTATTGTAGAGGGCAAAGCAGATTTTAAGAAGTGGGCTGATATCAGCGATATGAAATATCTGGAGGTTGAAGGTTTTGTACCGGATATGAAGGATGAATCCTATGTCAATCAGCTTAAGGAGAGAATGAAGGACAGAGTTAAATTTGTAGAGAGCCAGAATGAAGCAAATGGGGGATTTAATGCTCTTCCAGAGGAGGCTTTAGAGGCGTTAAAGAAAGTAGTTAACGAGATTTAGTGAACTCGCTTAGCTAAAGCTGAACATCCAGTCTTCAGATGGGGAGTCTACCCCACTTGAAGCAGAATTAAAGGATGAAATAAAATAATTAAAAGTTGTTGACAAAACATTTGTACCATGTTACTATATAAAAGTCGCAGGAGCGGCAAGAACATTGAAAATTGAACAGAGAGAGAATAAACCAGTTAATTAAGTAATGAGTTTTGTTCAGACTTTTAAATTAAGAGTTTGATCCTGGCTCAGGACGAACGCTGGCGGCGTGCTTAACACATGCAAGTCGAGCGATGATTCCCTTCGGGGATGATTAGCGGCGGACG
>JBAXYJ010000182.1:0-6074 GCA_041670885.1 Clostridiaceae bacterium | reverse complement strand
TGGATTAAAGGTCCTGCCGCAGTCTTTACACTTATACCGCTGATCTTTTTTATAAAAGCCATATTTAACTATCTCTTCACTTTGACAGTGAGGACATATAATTTTATTTAATTTTCTAGCATTTATTCCTTCTAAAACTAAATTATACATAAAAGCCCTCCTTGGAAATAATATCTATATCATCTCCAAAGAGGGCTTGTCATATACATCAGAACTATTAATTCAATAAATTTATGAACAATGAACGAAAGATAAAAATCAGCATTTAGCACCTTTTATTTAAATTTCCATTATTATTTGGCTTAAATTTTCTATAGCTTTCATGTAAGATTCATTTATTATTTCCTGGTTTAAGTCCAAAGCTTCAGATAAGTTCTTAACTCCTTCCCAATCTGCCTTTTCATAAAACATTTCTAAATCTAAAATGCTTCTCAGAATGTTATCTTCTCCTGTTAACGCTGATTTTACCTGCAGGGAAATCGGCAGGCTTTTTAACACCTGCTCCATACTGCTTTCTGTTAAAACATCTATCATGGAAAATAATCCGGTTAAAAACATATCAGATGGATTTACCTTCAGTTTTTCTCTTTTAACTAGTATTTCTCCAAAATAAGCTCTTATAAGGCTCATCTTAATAATCTCATCCGGCTTATCCTTATTTATTGATTTTAGTGTTATTACGTAAAGCCATTTTTTCAGCTCACCTGCTCCTATCAGCATTATAGCATTTTTAATTGATGTAACTTTAGTTTTCAGCCCATAATAAGCTGAGTTTACTAACATTAAAAGCTTATAGGATAAAGATAAATCATTTTTTATATCTTTTTCTATTTTTTCAATATCTATTTCCTCTTTATTTAATTCCTCTATCAGCTTTAAATATGTAAATTGATATACATTTATATCCTTTACAGATACTATTACAGGCCTGCAAAAGTAATAGCCCTGAAACATTGAGAAGCCTAACTCTGCTGCCTCCTTGTAATCCTGCAGAGTTTCCACCTTTTCTGCCAGATACTTTATTTTATCTTTATTTACCTTTTCTATTAATTGTTTTCTTTCCAGTCCTTTTGTTATCATAAAGTCAACTTTGATTATATCTATATATTCTAAAATCTCTATATATTTATCATCGTACTGAAAATCATCCAGAGCTAATATATATCCATTCTCTTTTAATGATTTACAAATGCTTACTATTTCTTCAGTTGGCTCCACACTTTCAAGAATCTCTACCACAACATCCTTTGGGAGGTTTTCAATTAATTTTGATTTTAACAAATTTTCATCAAAATTAATAAATGCCGGTTTTCTATCTGTTAAAGTGTCTTTGCCTACTACTGAATAAAAGTTTTTTATAACCTGAAGTGTTGCCAAAGAGCTGTCTTCAATTTTTGATACATTAACAAAATTATTTCTAAATAAAAGTTCATAGGCTATAACTTTATTCTTAGCATTTAGTATTGGCTGCCTTGCTATATATGCATACATGAAATTCACCTCCATTAATATATTATACAATATTTACTATACATCAAAATATAATTTTAGTATAAAAATAAGATTTATGTAAAAACTATTCATATAAGGAAGTAAAACGAGGAGGTAATTTTTAATGGCAAGAGGAGATCAAGGTAATGGAAGAGACCAGCTGGTGCCTGATGTTCACAAGGCTCTGGACAATATGAAGTATGAAATTGCTGAATCATATTCTCTGGGAGTACACCAAGGTTCAGAGGATTACTGGGGCACTGTAAAATCAAAGGATTGTGGAAGAGTAGGCGGTGAAATGGTAAGAAGACTTATCACCATAGCAGAAAAGGATATTATAGGAAAAAAATAACCCTCTTTGAGGGTTTTTTAATTTTTATTTTTTTGTTATAATTATATTGAGATTAAAATTCTTTGGGGGTAAATTATGTTTGAAGATACACTGGAACTGGCTGAATTCAAGCTAATAGTTCTTTATATTATAAATCAGGTTAATATGCCTATATCAAAATCTAAGATAACTGAGATAGTTCTTGAGAATAATTTCATTAACTACTTTACACTGCAGCAGTATATTGAGGAGCTTTTATCCTCATCTCTTCTTAAATATAAGGAAAATGATGATAAAAACAGATTATATATTACAGACCGAGGAAAAAAAGTTTTATCCTTCTTTCAAAACAGGATAAATCCTGAAAAAATACTTCAGGTTAATAATTATTTAAATGGAAAGCTAAGTAAAATAAAAGAGGAAATTTCGATAAACGGTGACTATACACTAGACGGCGAAAATTACCTGGTGGATCTTAAAGCTAAAGAAAATGATTCTCTTCTTATGGAACTTAAACTAAGTGTAGTGTCAAAAAAGCAGGCACTGGATTTAATAAAGCTTTGGAAAGAAAATTCATCTGATATATATAATAAAATAATTCAGATATTAATTAATGAATAAGTATCATAGCGGTGGGTTCTCCTCCAATTGATACTTTTTTCATTTCCATATTAAAAAGGTTAATTCTAATCAGCTTGTTATTATAATTATCAGTCAGATATAAATTCTTACTATTAACGATTATACCGCTTGGTGCCCCCCCAACCTCTATTCTTTTAATTTCTTCCTTATACTTCAGATTTACTATAGATAAAGTTCCATCTCCAAAATTTGAAACAAAGCAGAAATTATCGCTGACATATAAATTCACAGGACACTTTCCTACGCTTATTCTATAAATAACTTTGCATAAATGAGCATCTATAAAAGAAATACTTCCTTCATTATCACTTCCAATATTGCTCTCACAGGCTATTATCAGCCTGCCGTTCATTGCGAAAATTGCCCTTGTAGGGTTTGATCCCAGTTTAACAGTATTTACTTTATAGTTCTTTTTTATATTTACTATAGTAAGAGTATCATTTCCCATATTTGAGATCAGAAGCTTATCGTTATAATAAGTTATTGAGTGAGGAATAAGTCCGCATCTTATCTCTCCCATTATCTTTTTACTTATTAAATCAAATATAACAATTGAATTTGCATCTCCGCATATTATATAGGCTTTGTCCTTTATTACTATTACATCATTTGGATGTCCGCCGATTTTAAAGCTTTCCCTTTCGGCATCATATTTTAAATCTATTACAGACAGACTATTGCCGTAACTATCTGCAATATAAATTTTATCTTTAGCCCTGCATATACCGTGAGGACCTGTGCTTTCATCTGTTTCAGAATATAAGCTTATTTTCAGTTCTTCCCTGAAACTTTTAAGGTTAACCTTGGATATGTTCCCTGATGAGGTGTTACATATATAAATAAAATCCATAAAAACCCCTCCATAATCTATATTATGAAGGGGTTCCTTATCTGTTAACTATTTATTATTTTTCTAAGTTCTCCAATCATATAAAGGGAACCTGCTATAAGAAGAATGTCATCATTATCTAATAATCCATAGGCATATTCATAAGCTTCCTGATAATCACTAAAGCTTATGGCATCTTTTCCTTCTTTTAAAAATTGGTTTTTCAAATCCTGCTGTGATAATGCCCTATCGTTTTTTGGCGAAAGGCATATTATTTTATCAGATATTGAGGAAAGCTGCCTAACCATCTCTTCGAATTCTTTATCCTTTAATATACCTGCAATAAGAATAAGTTTCCCCCACCTGAAATATTTTTTTATAGAGCTTACTAAGTTTACTACTCCATCTATATTATGAGCTCCGTCTATTATCACCTTTGGGTTGTCCTTTAATATCTCCAGCCTTCCATTATGAACTGCATTTTTAGTTCCGCTTTTAACAGATGACAATCTTATAGTATGTCCCATTTTATTAAGTACTATAGCTGCTTCTATGGCTGTCATGGAGTTTTTTATCTGATGCTGTCCAAGAAGTGACAGTGTAAATATTTCAACATTCCCCTCTATTTTCGTTTTAAAGCTCTGATAATACTTCCCATGACTTTTTTCTATTGCCAGAAAGTCATATTCATCTGTTGCATTATAAACTTTTGATTCCATTTTTGCTGCTATTTTTAAAATTACAGCTTCAGCTGCCTTAGACTCAGGATACAGAATAAGGGGTACATTTTTCTTTATTATACCTGCTTTTTCATAGGCTATTTCAGCTAAAGTATTCCCCAGGATATGCATATGGTCAAAGCTGATTGATGTTATTATTGTAAGAATTGGAGTAACTATATTTGTGGCATCAAATCGTCCTCCAAGACCTACCTCAACTACTGCATAATCCACAGCTTTTTCTTTGTAATATAAAAACATAGCCGCAGTTATAACTTCGAATTCTGTAGGGCTGTCAAAGCCTTCAGCTAAAACTTCATTTATTAAAGGTTTTATTCTTGTAATCAGGCGTGTAAGGTCTGCCTTACTTATAGGCTCTCCATTTATCTTTATTCTTTCTTCAAAATATTCCAGGTAGGGGGAAGTGTATACCCCTACCTTATAACCTTCTTCTTCTAATATTTTTCCTAAAATATTTACTACTGAACCTTTTCCATTTGTACCGGCAACATGGATAATCTTAAGTCTTTTTTCAGGGTTTCCCAGTTTATTAAGAAGCATTTCTATTCTTGTAAGTCCAAGCTTAGAGCCGAATTTATAGAATGAATGGATATATTCCATTGTCTCATCGTAATTCATTTCTGCTCCTATTCCATGCTTTTTATTCTTACTAAAACAGCATCCAGCATTTCCCTATATTTTTCTCCCTTTGTTCTTTCCTCTTCAATTACCTTCTCCGGTGCCTTTGAGGTAAATCCGGTATTGGAAAGCTTTGTATCTACCCTTCCAATTTCACTTTCCAGTCTTTCCTTTTCTTTATTTAACCTGTCAATTTCCTTGTCTTTATCTATAAGATCAAATAAAGATACAAACATTTCACCTTCTGTAGTTGCAACAGATATAACATTTTTTGGAAGATTATCTTTACTTTCTATAATAACAACCTCCTCTGCATAAGCCAGCTTTTCAAAATAAGTTTTCCCATTTATGAAAGCTTCTATACCTTCTTTTTTAGGAAGGATTAAAAGTTTTGCCTTTTTTGACGGCTTAGCATTAAGCTCAGTTCTTAAATTTCTGATTCCTCTGATTGCTTCCATTACTGTATTCATCATAAACTCAGATTTTTCATCATGAATCTCTTCATTATATTCAGGCCATTTTGAAATAGTAATTGATTCTTCCTCAACTTTTAAATGAAGGAATATTTCCTCGGTAATAAAAGGCATTATAGGGTGAAGAAGCTTTAAGCTGCCTAAAAGAACGCCATGCAGCACATTAAGAGTTATTCCCTTTTCCTTTTCATTATCACCATAAAGTGATATTTTTGAAAGCTCAATATAGTAGTCGCAAAACTCTGTCCATATAAAATCATAAATTTTCTGAGAGGCTATTCCCAGTTCATATTTATCTATATTTTCTGTTACTTCTTTTGTCAGCGTATTCAGCCTGGATAATATCCATCTGTCAGATAATGAGTATTCCTTATCATTTTTATACTTTTCCATTAAAGATTTATCTAAGTTCATCATTACAAATCTGGAAGCATTCCAAATCTTATTGGCAAAATTCCTGGCGGATTCTACCTTTTCCTCGTAATATCTTATATCACTTCCAGCAGCATTTCCAGTCACCAGCATAAATCTTAATGCATCTGCCCCATATTTATCTATAACATCAAGAGGGTCCACTCCATTTCCCAGGGACTTGCTCATTTTTCTTCCTTCACCATCTCTGACTATTCCATGAATCAGAACTGTTCTAAATGGAATGTCATCCATATCATGAATTCCGGAGAAAATCATTCTGGCAACCCAGAAGAAAATAATATCATAACCAGTAACGAGAACGTCTGTTGGATAGAAATATTCCAGGTCCTCTGTCTTATCAGGCCAGCCTAGAGTAGAAAATGGCCATAGAGCTGAGCTGAACCAAGTATCTAAAACATCCTTATCCTGTTCCAACTTATTGCTTCCACATTTCGGGCAGGATAAGGATGTTTTAGACTCCTGGTTTAGCTCAGCTCTATGGCCATTTTCCACCTTAGGCTGAGCTAAACCAGGTG
>JBAXYJ010000181.1:0-6124 GCA_041670885.1 Clostridiaceae bacterium | reverse complement strand
TAGGCCTTATTAAGCCGATTTCTAAAATGAAAAAGCTTAGAAAATTTTAAATAGGCCTTGTAAGTATCATTTCCTACCACCACATTATGTGATGCCAGATAAACTGATGCTAAATCTGAGAACATAAATGTACATGTATTTGTTATCAAGACAATAGCTATTGTAATTATAATCCACTTTTTTTTCTTTGTCATAATATCACCATCCTGTTACAATTGGTCATTAATATTTTATGCGATATGATAAATTATAACCCTACTAAATTTAATTTGCAAAAAAATAAAGCAGGTAAACTGCTTTATAATTGTAAATATTCTTATACATCGAGAAATTTTTTGATTGAAATTATACTTCCTATACAGCCGATTATAAGGCCCAGCAGAATAAAACAGGGAAGAAGGGTTGTTAATATGTATCCTGGCTGCAAAAGTGTTGAAAGTATCATTGTCTTTTGAAACTTAGCTGTAAGATATTTGTATGCTATGTATAATACTATATCTGCTCCCAGTGCTCCTAATATTCCTATAACTGCTCCTTCCATAATAAAAGGCCATCTTATAAACCAGTCAGTAGCACCGATATATTTCATTATTCCAATTTCTCTTCTTCTTGAAAATACTGCTATTTTTATAGTGTTGCCTATTAAGAAAAGAGATACTCCAATTAATAAAACAAAGAGGCCAATGCCCACCCATTTAAGTGCACTGGTAACTGCTATTATTTTATCTACTATTTCCTTTCCATCTTTTATTTCTTCTATTCCGCTTAGAGGTGAAATTGAAGAAACTATTTTGCTTACACTCTCAGGCTTATCTGCTTTAATAATATATGACTCAGGAAGAGGATTATTCTTTTCATAGCCCTCTATTAAATATTTATAATCTTTTCCCAGCTGATCCTGATACTTTTTAAGGGCCATTTCCTTTGTTTCAAAGGTATAAGACTTTACATTTTTATCTTCTTTTATCTTTTCTTCCAATGTATTTTTTTGCTCTTCTGTAATGTTCTTCTTCAGAAATACTTGTACTTCAATTCTTGATTCTACATCTAATATCCCGATTCTTACGTTAAGCATAACCAGAAGAAATATTCCAAGAATAAAAAGTGTTGCCATAACCGTTGTAGCTGAGGATATACTGAGCGTCTTATTTCTTTTAAGTGAATTTGCAGCATCTTTTACAAAATATTTTAAAGTATTAAACTTCATAGCCATACCCGCCCTTCATTTCGTCTCTTACTACCATCCCTTTTTCAAGAGCAACTACTCTTTTCTGCATCCTGTCAACTATTTCTCTGGCATGGGTTGCCATAACAACTGTGGTTCCTGCATGGTTTATGTCGTTTAATATTTCCATTATTCCTTCTGCAGTATCAGGATCTAAGTTTCCTGTAGGCTCGTCGCATATAAGGATACTTGGATTATTTACGATAGCCCTGGCCAGAGATACTCTCTGCTGCTCTCCTCCTGACAGCTCACTAGGAAATGCTTTGAATTTTGAAGATAGACCTGTCAGGGACAGTACCATAGGAACTCTTTTTCTTATTATTTTTTTTGGTGCTTCTATTACCCTCATAGCAAAGGCTACATTTTCATACACGCTAAGTGTTGGAATAAGCCTGAAATCCTGAAAAACAACTCCTATTTTTCTTCTGTAATATGGGATTTCTTTTCTCTTCATATTTACTAAATCATAATCATTTATTTCTATGGTTCCTGCTGTAGGTTCTACTTCTTTAAGCAGCATCTTTATCAGTGTAGACTTTCCTGCACCGCTGGGACCTACAAGAAAAACGAATTCTCCTCTGTCTATTTCCATATTTATATTTGAAAGTGCTGCCACCTTATTATTGTATATCTTTGATACGTTCTTAAAGCTTATCAATTTATTTCCTCCTGTTTATACTAATATTTTAAAGAAAAGTATGTATTCAAGAATGTAAGCTAATAAAGCATTAAATAGGGATATGAAAAATATTGAAAAAGCCAGGTTAAACCTGCTGAAATACGTTTTCCATTCTTTTTCATAATCAAGAGGTCTTAAGGTATCTCTGCTTATGAATGAAAGCCCTGAAATGGCAAATCCTATTATAGATACCACCTGAGGCGTCTTAACTGCAATTTCTAAAATATTTATTAAATTTAAGCCACATTTTATAAGTCCGATAATCAGCCCTAAGCCTAAGGATGCTGCAAATAAATACAGGGAGAGTTTTAATGCATACAATAAATCATGTATAAATTCTCTCATAAATTTCTTCCTTTCTACAAAATCAGACTTTAGAAAATTACATAAATTTAAAATTTACATTTTCCACTAAAACACTAATTATCTCTTACTTTTAAGTCGAAAAATCAGTAAAAATGTAATTATGCAATTTAATTATATTATAACATAAAAAAATAAAATGTAGGGTTACACTCTACATTTTAATTTAGTCCCAATGAGATTATAAGTGCCTCATCAACTTTAAAGATATCATCCTCTGTCATATGACCTATTTTTTCTTTTAATCTTCTTTTATCCAGTGTCCTTACCTGCTCTAGCAAAACTACAGAATCCTTATTGAGTCCATAATCATCTGAGGATATCTCCACATGGGTAGGGAGTTTGGCTTTATTTATCTGAGAGGTTATGGCCGCTACTATAACTGTTGGGCTGTACTTATTTCCAACATCATTTTGAAGTATAATAACAGGTCTTATCCCCCCCTGCTCTGATCCTACCACTGGGCTTAAATCAGCGTAGTATATATCTCCTCTTCTTACATTTGCTGCCATACTTAAAATCACACTCCGAAAGCATAGCTTCATAATCACTCATGTCCTTATAGGCTTCATGAGAAGCTTCATTACATAATTTAAGATTCAATTCACCCATAACTATATAGCCTTCCTTAAGTGACCGATTAAGTGAATTTTTATCTTTAATATATAGTATTAGATCCTTCCTAATAAATTCACATCTTTTTTTGCTTTCTATTAATTTTTTTTTCTTTAGTCCCTGTTTACTATATATTGTTCTTCTCTTCTCTGACATAATATATCCTCCTAGGGAGTGTGAGTATGTATAATCGAAATTTGAATAATCGTAAAATATATTATACAAATTCCTCAAAACAATTATAATACAAAATATTAATATGTCAAAGATGTTTACCAATTTTTAAGTATGTAACTTTATACATAATTTCTAATCTTTACTACCTTCCCATCCTTTGTGTATACTCTTGGGACTCTCTTGCTTATCATTGTAAGCACCTCGTAGCTAATGGTTCCGATATCATCTGCCATGTCATCTGCATCGTATTTAACCCCATCTTCGCCTAGCAGGATTACCTCATCTCCTACCTTAGCTTCAGGAATGTCTGTAATATCTACCATGCATTGATCCATACATATGCTTCCTACAACCTTAGCATACTTCCCGTTTATGATTACCTTTCCCTTATTAAACAAAAGCCTTGTATATCCGTCTGCATATCCTACAGGGAGAGTTGCAATTATGCTGTCTCTTTCTGTATAAAATCTTCTTCCGTAAGATATGGGGTACCCTTTGGGAACCTTTTTTATAAGAACTATATTTGTCTTTAATGTCAAAACCCTTTTTAGATGAATTTTATCCTTTTGTACATAATCTGAAGGATAGTAACCATAGAGAATTATTCCGGGCCTTACTGCTTCAAAATGGCTCTCCGGAAAATCAGATATAGCTGCACTATTAGCAGCATGCCTCTTTTTTATCTTAACTCCCCTGGAGGTTAAGTCTTTATAAAACTCATTGAAAATGCTTAACTGTTTTTGTGTAAATTCCTTGTTTTCTTCATCAGCAGTTGAAAAATGAGTAAATATGCCTTCTATTATTATATTTGGAAGATGGCTTATTTTGTCAACTTCATCTAATGATTCATTATCAGGAGTAAATCCTATTCTTCCCATGCCGGTATCAAGTACTATATGTATTCTTACCAGCTTATTCTTCTTAACAGCCATAGCAGATAATTCCTTTGCAAAATCATAGGAATATACTGTCTGCTCTATGTCATATCTTAATATGTTATCAACTAAGTTTGGAGGAGTAAAGCCAAGTACCATTATGGGGCAGTCTATTCCTGATCTTCTAAGTTCCACTGCTTCGCTAAGTACGGCAACAGCAAAGGAGTCAGCACCATTTTGCAGAAGTACAGGAGCCAAATCTACAGCACCATGACCATAGGCATCTGCTTTTATTACTCCTATAATCTCTCTGCTGCTTGAAACCCTCCTTATTTCTCTTATATTATTTTCCACACAATCTAAATTAATTTCAGCCCAAACAGGCCTTAAATGTCTAAACAATTTATCCCTGCTTTCTATAAATAAATATGTATATCTTATAAAAATATACTTATATAATTAAAATTCCTTTAATATATATGGAATTTCATTAATTAAATCTGAAGCATTTACTGAAAACATTTTTTCGCTAAGTTTGTCTCCTATATATCCATGAATATATGCTCCAAGTACTGCAGCTATAAATGGTTTATAACCCTGAGCTATAAAGGATGTTATTATTCCGGTTAAGGCATCCCCCATTCCCCCTGAAGCCATAGCACTGCTTCCTGTTGGGTTAATATAGGTTTCAGCTCCATTTGTTATTACAGTATTATACCCCTTTAAAAGGAGAATGACATTATTTTTTTTGGCATAATTTTCTGCAATATCTATCCGGTTTTTATTTATTTCTTCTATATTTATACCACTTAGCCTTTCCATTTCCTTGGGATGAGGAGTCAGTACATATTCTCCGCTTTTCAAAAGTTCCATATTGTCCTTTAATACATTAAGTCCGTCAGCATCTATTACTACCGGACATTTTGTATTTTGGCATACCAGTCTCAGCATTGATAATGTTTCTTCATCTTTAGATAAGCCTGGCCCAAAGCCAATCCCATTTGCACCTTTTATAAGATTTGCTATCCTGCTCTTTTCACTAAAGGGGACTGTCATATTTTCAGCGGCACTCTGCTGAAGACTTTCAAATACCTGGTCCTTAGTTATTAATGTTACAAGTCCTGCTCCGGCTTTTATCACGGATTTAGAAGTTAATTTTGCAGCACCGGTAAAGCTTGTACTTCCTGCAAATACCAGAGATCTTCCAAATTCTCCTTTATTTGAAATCAAACTTCTCTTTTTCCAGATGCTATTTATATAAGCTCTGTCTGTAATAAATCTTCCTTTATGAAATCTATTTTTAACCTCTTCAGGAATACCAATATCACAAACTACAATTTTACCTGTATAATCCATAGCACTGTAACTTAAAAATCCTGTTTTATACAGGTTAAGTGTTATTGTTTTGTCTGCTTTAACAGCGGCTGCTAATACTTCTCCGCTGCCAGCTGTCATACCTGATGGAACATCTATAGAATATGTAAAATTTGAATAATCATTAATAACTGTTATTACATCTTTATATATTCCTTCTACATTTCTCTTAAGCCCAATGCCAAATATTCCATCTATTACTGCATCACAGGATAAAATTTCTGCTTTTAAATTTTTAATATCATCTTTAGTCTTAATTTTTTTAATTTCTATTCCTAAATTTCTAAGTATATTGTAATTAAGACCTGCTTCCCTGGTAAGCTTATCTTCATTACCAACTAAGTATATAATAATACTTTTGTTTTTTCCATTAAGATGGCGGGCTGCAGCTAAGCAGTCTCCTCCATTATTTCCGGTTCCGCACACTATTACAAAGGATTTATGAGCTTCCTCTATATTCTCCGAAATACAAACAGCTGCATTTTCCATAAGTATTTCTGAAGGAATCCCTATATTTTTTATAGTATATTCGTCCATAAGCTTTGATTCCTCTGGGCCTATTATTCTCATCTATATTACCTCCAATATTGCCACTGCCACAGCATTCTCGCGGCTGTGTGATATAGAAATTGAAATGCTGTAATTTCCAAAGGATGAAGCCAATTTTTCTGCATTATTTTTTAATATAACATAAGGCTTCCCTGGATTATCTTTTAATATTTCTATATCCTTAAATGAAAACCCTCTTATGCCTGTACCTAGTGCCTTAGAAACTGCTTCCTTGGCAGAAAACTTTCCTGCTAAGGAATTTGCTTT
>JBAXYJ010000180.1:0-6143 GCA_041670885.1 Clostridiaceae bacterium | reverse complement strand
TCTGTGAGGTTTTGTACCTGCTGGTACAAGCTCACTGCCGGTTGGAATAAAAGCTGCCACCGGTTTTTTAATAACAGGTACCTTATCTATTCCTCCTAAGGCTAAAGCTGCCAGATCACTGGGGCGTATTATCATTCTATCTTTTAATACACAGTTCCCTTCCTTGATAAGGCTTCCCCTTTTTTTCACACCTGTACCTTCTTTTACCATTAGTTCATCATTAAGTTTAATTCTGCCCAGTTCATCATAAGAAACATTTTCAATAGCAATTACAGCATCATAACGATCATCAAAATCGTCACCGGTATCAGCTCGTGTATATTCTTTTCCCTCTGTCCAACCGGTAGTGTCAGGCATGCCATTTTTAAAAAAGCCTGAGGATACAGCTATGCCGTCCATCATGGAAGCTCTCTCAAATGGCAGTGTATTGAAGGAATAGATATCCTGGGCAGGTACTCTGCATATAGCCTCTGATATTGGAACAATTTCAATTTGTTTCTGTGGAGCACATTTTTCAAACAGAGCACCTAATGCTTCTGCCTTAGTTTTACTATTTTTAAAGTCCATCATATTAATCACCTGACTTTTCTGAATCACTGTCTTTTTTATGATTTATATCCGGTGCCCGGAATGATAATACTATATCACTCTTAAAGTAGGGCTTTATATCAAGAACAGGCGTCCCATCAATGGCATCAAGACCGGTAACATAAAGAATGTTATCTTCCACCTTATTAAGCTCTACTAAGGTTAATGCGATAGGATTAGGTCTCGCCGGGCATCTAATTGCAAACACGCCAAATTCATCTGATAACGGATTCACTTTTCTGGGCACAACCCTCATTTTATTCCGGGGTGCCTTATGAAGCCATGACAAAATCCATAAATGTGAACTCTCATCAATACGGTCCAGTGCTTTTTTGAACTTTGGAAATACTTCTATTTTCGCCGTAACTCCGCTAAGGGGCATAATTTTCCCGTCTTTTATTTCAGATTTTACGATTCCTACAGGATTAAGTGTAATACTATCAAATTCCATTACATAAGCATCCTCTCTTTCTGATTATCTATTGAACTGAATTCTTAAGCAAAGCTTTTGCATCAGCATCAGTCAAATCAGTATGATAGAAAAGCGAATAAAAATTCTTAACTTCTTTAACCATATCAACTTTGTAAGTATCCGGATATAAAGTTGCAGCCAGCCACTTCAGACCTAAATATCTGTTTACAGATGGCGGGCGATCAAACCAGTTAAAAGGTGCATTTGGTATTTCATAAACCTTGCCGGACTTTACAGCATTAATATTTTTCCATTCTGTGCTGGTTTTAATTAAATCACAAGCGCCTCCGGCATCTTTACCCCAGGATATTATTACACCGGGATTCCAAGACAAAACCTGCTCCATGGATACTTCACTCATACCGCTTCCGCCTTTTGCCTTAACCTTTGCAACATTAATTCCATTAACCATATCCAAGACAAGAGCGTGACTGGAACCGGTTGGCTCAGTAGCAAGACCTTTTGGACCTTCAGCATAGTAAACGCTGACTCTTTTTTCTTCAGGTATATCCTTGGTTGCTGCTGTAACCTCTTTAACAGTATTATTGCAATAATCTGCAAGCTCTTTTGCCCTGTCTTCGCAATCCAGTATTTTTCCCAAGAATGCATAGGCTTTATCCATCTTATCGATATTACTGTCTACTACGATAACCGGGATATTAAGCTGTTTCTGCAGTTTATCAGCAGTGCTTACGGATGTTTTGTCGATAGCATCCGGACCAATTGAGAATATTACATCCGGTTTAACCTTGGCCAGTTCTTCCGTATTAATCTTACCATTCATTTGCAGGCCACCCAAAAACGGAAGAGATGTATATTTTTCAGGTATGTATTTTTTTTCTTTATCCGTCAGCTTCATTGACCACCCGGCCATTTTGTCCGGGGCAAGGGAATATACCATAATCATACCTATAGGGCTGGTATAATAGCACTTATTAATTTTCGCGGGAATTGTAACCTTCCTTCCTGCATCATCAGTAATTGTCTGTGTAGCAGCTTTAGCAGCTACAGCTTTTTTCCTGCAGCCTGTTAAGACAGAAAATATTAAGCAGATTATCATACAAAGTATCAGCAGGGAATTAATTTTAGATTTCTTTTTTCCTTTCATTTGTTTGAACTCCTTTCAAATTTAATCTATTATTAATAATATTCACTTAAGAAACCTTTGGAACAGGAATACAGACACATATTGTCCTTTCATCAGGCAGTTTAACCTTACCGATTTTAACATCAGTCTCATACATATATTTCATCATATCTTCAGATATAACGTCTTTAGGATTTCCAATTTTTAATATATGCCCTTTCTTCATAGTTATTACTTTATCTGCACAGAATAGAGCATGAGCCGGATCATGGGTTACCATAAGAATACTTATTCCCTTCTGCGAAAGCATTCTAACATGTTCAAGCACTACATTCTGTTTCCCAAAATCAAGGCTTGATGTGGGTTCATCCATAATCAGTATTTTAGGCTGCTGGGCCAAAGCCCGGGCTATCAAAACAAGCTGTCTTTCTCCACCGCTGATTTTAGTATAAATTTTATCTTTTAAATGTGTAATATTAAGTTTTTTTAAAGAATCATAAGCAATCTCTTCATCTTTTTTATCAGGCATGGCAAGTCTTGATAAATATGCCGTTCTTCCCATAAGTACAACTTCAAACACTTTATAAGGAAATGGCGGAGAATGGGTCTGAGGAATATAGCCCATCAGCTGGGCAAGTTTACCGGGAGATAATCTTTTTACTTCTTTGCCATCAATAAATATGGAACCGCCAGATGGTGTTAAGAGTCCAAGAATATTCTTAAGTAATGTAGTTTTACCACAACCGTTAGGACCAAGCACACAAACAAGTTCACCGGTTTCAACACGAAATGAGACATCACTCAGTATTTTGTTTTGCCCATAACTGTAAGAAACATTTTTAAGTTCAAGCATTACTTCCATCCCCTAACATTTTGCTTGAAAATCAGAATAAAAAATGGTACACCCATCAATGATGTCAGAATACCCAGTGGTATTTCTACAGCGCCAAGGCAGCGTGCCATATCATCAATAAGCAGTAAAAAAGTTGACCCAAATATAAAAGTTACAGGTAATAGTTTTCTATAATCAGGGCCCACAACTGCACGTGCCAGATGTGGAATTACCAGTCCAATCCATCCTACCATGCCACATATGGAAACTGATGCAGATGTAATTAATGTGGAACTTATTATTACTATAAATCTGAGTTTTCTAGTATCAATCCCTAATGTTCGAGCCTCCTCTTCGCCGAATGCAAGAACGTTCAATTTCCAGCGAACCAGGAAAAGGGATACAAAACCTATAACTATAGGTACAGAGACCATTAATATATCACTATTAGTGACAGATGACAGACTTCCCATAAGCCAGTATGTAATGGCCGGCAGCTTGTCATTTGCATCTGCAAAATACTTTATTGCACCGGTGCCTGAGGAAAATAACGTACTGACAAGTATTCCGCCTAAAACCAAACTAATAGTAGGTTCATAATCAAGCATAACATTAACAAAATAGGCTATAAGCACAGCTGTAATGCCAAAGGTAAATGCCATAATCTGAATAACAAGTGCAGACTGGGATAAAAGAATTGCCAGGCAGGCACCAAAACCTGCACCAGCCGAAGCACCCAGCATATCCGGGGAAACTAAAGGATTTTTAAACATTCCTTGAAAAGACGCTCCCGCTGTTGATAAAGCTGCACCCACAAGAATTCCGGCAAAAATTCGCGGTAATCTTATATTAAATATGACAGTTTCCATATTGGCATCGTTTACACCGTTAAAATAGTGAGAAAAAATTGTTGACCCTATCTGACGAATGGGGATGATGTAACGTCCAATGCTGAGGGAAAATAAAAATGCCGCAACTAAAACTAAAATAAGTCCTGATTTTTTCATGAATGAATGCATACCATTGCACCGCCGTTTTTAAATATATTCATTTTCCCCCCTTCCTGAACTGTCTTCCAAATATGCTTTTCATCTATTGTTATACATCCCGCTATAAAGCTTACCCCATATTTAAATAAAACCTTGGAAACCGGTACACTGGGACCTACTAAAACAATCTTAGCATTCTTAGACAGTTCAATTAACCTGGGCATTGTCTTGTTTGTAAATGCAGTGCCGGTTATGAATACAAAATCCTGCTCCGGAAGTAAATATTCACAGGCCGGGTCAGGATAATCACCTGACTGTGGTTCTCTTTCAAGTATAGATAATTCGCATATATTTTCAAGTTTCTCAATTTCCGGGAAATGGCCGATAACTGCCACTTTTTTATCTTTCATTTCCGGTTCTAATATTTTAAAAGCATTGTTCTTTTCCGAATCATCAGATTCAGCTATTGGCTTACCGGTAATATCTGAAAATAATCCGGGATTATTAAATGCTGAGTTTATTGCAGCCATCCCCAGTGAAGCTTCAAGCATATTCCATGACTTTGAATATTTTGCAAGCTCTTTAAGCTTCATTCCGGCAATATTGCAAAGTTTGGTTCCCTTCTTACCTCCTTTTATAGTCATAGCAATACCCAGTCCCTGCTCCGAACGTACAAGAGTCCAGGAAGATGCAGTCATACATTCAAGTACTGTCAAATTTTCAGGAATTTCATTAATTAGATCATCATATATCTCCCACATATCTTTCTCCCCTTTTTAGATTTTTTTATAATAAGCATCGCCGGCACAGGCCTTGCATAATACCTTTCCATCCTTAATGATTTCCCTGCCATCCATAACTTTTTCATGGCAGGCTTCACATTTTACACTCCTGGTAGGCCTCCCGGGCAAATCCTCAGGCCGGATATCTACCAAAATCTTCTCAAATTTAAAAATTTGTTCATCAGTAAACTGATTCCAGAAAGAAAGTGCATCCTGATCCGGTGACGGATTTTCCTTCGTATTTACAACAATTCTTATACCCTTAAGTGTTTTCATATCTATAAAGCTGGCACCCATTTTACCATAATCTATCCACTTCAGCCTTCTTTTTCCCAGAGAACATCCGGTTACAGCTTGTACAGCATCAGACAAACATCTGTCTGCTTCTACAAACACTATAAAATCTTTATTTTCTGCAGGCTCTTCAATTCCCAAATAATTCAATCCTGCTCGAGCTATTCTTACACCGAATATAATACCGCTGCATAAATGGCCATGAAATTCACGTGCTTTTTTCAAATCTTCTTCAAAATGCTTATCCATATTAACCTCTCCCTCCAAATGTTTTAATAAATGTTTACAGAACTACTTCTTACTGATGAAACCACCTGGCCGCTGATATTTCACAGCCTGAATTTCAGCCATAACTGACAGTGCAATCTCAGCTGTCCTTTTTCCGCCAATATCAAGACCTATAGGTGAGTGTACTCTATTCATAAGCTCATTAGAAATATTAAGTGATTCAAGGTTTTTGAAATACCCTGCCACCCTTCTGCTGTTACCTAAAACTCCGATATAACGGGCAGGAGAAGAAATTACTGTTTGAAGTGACTTCTCATCAAATTCATGGTGGTGTGTTGCTATCACAATATTTGTATTTTCTTTTATTGAACTTGAACATAACTTTAGATTTTCAGCGATATCACCTAAAAGGAGCTCATAGGCTTCCGGAAATCTCTCCTTAGTAAGCATATCCGGTCTGTTATCTAATATTGTGATTTTATATCCCACAGTCCTGGCAAGTTTATAAATGTTAAGTGAAACTGTACCTGCTCCTGCTATTATCAGTCTATCCTCATTACAAAAACTGTTGACAAAAATCTCAGCATTACCATCCGGAAGGTTTATTAACGCCTTGCGTGAAAGTCCCCTGTCGATACAGATTTTCCCCTGCTGAGCTGCTCTTTTTCTTATGATATCGTTATCAAGGTTGCCGGCAAGTAGCGTACCCTCTGCATTAATTAGCAGCATATCACCAATACTGCAATTGTTTATGTTCTCTGATGATATAACTGTAATTAGAGCTGCTTCTTTATCAGCTTCCTGATATTCATATAAAATACGCATTAAATTCAATTCCAAAAATTTCACCTTCTTTCTGCACAAATAATTA
>JBAXYJ010000179.1:0-6204 GCA_041670885.1 Clostridiaceae bacterium | reverse complement strand
GTAAAAATAATGTTAATATGTACCCACACGTTGGTGGGAATTTTAAGCTTTGGGAGTGTTAGACCACTTGAGTAGTATTAGTAATGATATGAAAAAGAACACTATGAATAAGGAATGAAACATAAAAGCATATGGATTATTATGTAATGTAGTAATTTATAAATTTTTATAAGTTTTCAGTAACGGAGAAAAAGGTAATGGTGAAAAACTTAATAAAAAAATTACCGGGATTTAGAACGGGAATTAAATGGAAGATGATTTTTGCTGCTGTTATATACTTGTCTGTGATTGTAATAATGGTGAACGCTCCTGGAGTGACTTTAGGGGATAAATTTATATTTATACTACAATTTTTTATAATAATGGGTATTCCTTTTGTGTTAATTGCCAATGTTGGAAACATAAGAAGCAAGCTGCCTATTTTTAATAAAAAATCAATAAAGTTTAATATTTTAGGCAGCTTTATTGTTTTTATAATTATTATTATGGGTGTTTCTGCAGTTGACAGTTTAAAATCTCCCCAGCAAAAACGATTAGACATCCTTGCTGCTCAGCAAGCAGCATCAGAAAAAGCAGCATCTAAAGTAGATTCTATGATAAAAGCTCTGGGGGATGTAAATACTCTTACGTTAGATAAAACAGATGATGTAAAGGAAGTAAGAACATCATATGAATCATTAACATCATATGAAAAAGGATTTGTAACTAAACTTGCGGTTTTAGTATCAGCGGAGAAAAAGATAACTGATCTTCAGGCAGATGCAGATAAGAAAGCGGCAGAGAAGGAAGCACTAGCGAAAAAAGCAGGATCAGAAATAGACGCTAAGATAACAGCTTTAGGAGATGTAAATACTCTTACGATGGATAAAGCAGCTGAAGTAAAGGCAATAAGAACAGCATATGAAGCATTAACAACAGAGCAAAAGGAGTTTGTAACTAAGCTGACCGTATTAGTATCAGCAGAGAAAAAAATAACCGATCTTCAGGCGGCGGCAGATAAGGCGCTAGCAGAAAAAGCAGCAGAGAATAAGAAGGCGCTAGAAGAAAAAGCGCTGGCTGAAAAGGCAGCAGAGAATAAGAAGGCGCTAGCTGAAAAAGCAGCAGCAGACTATAAAGAGTGGATTAGTAATCAGTTCTCTGCTTGGGATGGATCACATATTTATTTAGTAAAATTGGTTAAGGAAAATCTTAACGATCCTTCAAGTTTTAAACATGTAAACACAGTTTACTGGGATAAAGGAAATTATCTTATAGTTAAAATGACTTATAGAGCAAACAACGCATTTGGGGCTTTGATTCTTCAAAATGTAACAGCTAAATCTGATTATAAGACAGATACTATAACGATAATTTCACAAAATGATTAGCAGTCAATATAAATCCAGCTAAATTGAAATAACACTAAAAAGTTAAAAAAATTTCATTAAGCAGCTAAAGACAAAGAGGATTGAATGCTATAATTTATAGGACTCAGTCCTTTTAATTTTGCTTAAATTTATCGATTGGCTTATTTAGCTTAGTTTATTTTTATTTATAGTGACATTAATTGTGAAATTGCATAAAAAAGTGTAAAATTATAATATTGAATTATAGGTATCACTAATGAAGGTTAATAATGGCTAGTGGATTTCAAAACCCAATTACAAAAAAAGAAGCAATCAACAATATTCCTGAAAAGTAAGCTAATAAGTACTAGGAGATGAGTCTATGCTAAAAGTTGAAACAACAAAAAATAATACCGGAGTAACTATAAGCGGAGATTATAATGATTTATATCAGCTATATGAGTGTATGGAGGATCTTACCGGGTTTGAAGGAGCATGTCTTCCTGAATTGCTTGGGATTAGCTTATGATATTCGCCATGCATTTATGGGTGATAGAGAAGTAAAGCTTACGGAAAATGGCGTTCTTGATGAAATGATGAAGCAGCATTCTATGATTATGCCAAAGAACAATTTATATTATTCTGTAAATGTACTTTGGACTGAAGTAATGTTTGTTGTGCTGGCAATGAATGATTATATAGAGCTAGCAAGTGATCCCAAAACATATGCAGCTGTATTGTCAGAGATCCCGGAAGAAGCAGCAGTGGAACAAAAAAAGCGTGTTACATATTCAATTGCCGTAGTGAAACTTTTTCAGGCATTGGTATGGCAGGAATTTAGAAAAGTTGTCGGTGACAGCAGATACAACAGGATTTATAAAAAGACATTAAATGAATATAATTTTGTCAAGAAACTGGAGTATAAAGGTTTCTGCTCCCAATATATAGATGACATGACAGTGCAGTATATAAAAACTGCTGTAGAAAAAAGGCCGGCAAAATTGGCAGCATGTATCCGCAGTATAGTAGAAAAATCAAAAGATTATTATGATATGGAACATGGCATTTACGAATATGCCAGAGAAAATAATGTACCAATAACGGAAGTTCATATGGCAGATATTGAGTACCCGGAAGATATAGTGTGGTAAAAAATTCAGCTATTCAATAACAAGGAACAAAGATTAGTAATTACATTAATTTGCCGATGTAACATAAGTACCACTGTAGAATAAAAAACCAGGCTTAGCCAGCTCAATATTGTTACTTTTAATTTAACTTTATTTAGTGTATTATATAAAAGTAAATAACCGTAATAAAAAATTAAAAAAATAACTGAAATGAATGTAACACATCAATAACGAATGGGAGGAATTTTAAATGAAAACGTTATATCGGGAAATGGCAGATCTTCTGCAGAAAAAAGAAAGTTTTGTTGTAGCTACTATTTTTGACAAAACAGGTTCAGCACCACGTACCGCTGGAGCAAAAATGATAGTAAGGATGGATGGTTCCATTATTGGTACTATAGGCGGGGGACGTCTGGAGGCTAATGCTATGCACTTAGCCAAAGAATCATTGGCTTTAAGGCAGTCTATAATGCAGTCATTTGATTTGTCTAACAAGGATGTAAATGAGATGGACATGATTTGCGGAGGCAAAGGTGAAATACTGATAGATTACATCGATGCCTGCGATGAAAATAATTTTGATGTCTGTATATCAGCGTCGAAAATTATTGAAGAAAGGGAGAAAGCATGGCTTATTACTGTGTTGGAAAATATTCCCGGTTCTACATATCTAAAAAGACAGCAATGCATAGTAAAACCTGATAAAACTCTTATTGGAAAAATAGAATGTGACCCGGAATTTTTGGAGAGGCTTATATCCGGACCTGCTAAAATATCTATCCATGCGGAAGTGATAGATAATCAGCGCTTTTTGGTAGAGCCGCTGCGACAGGCTGGTATGGTTTATATTTTTGGTGCAGGTCATGTATCCCAGAGGATTGCTCCTTTGTGTGAAAATGTGGGATTCAAAACAGCTGTATTGGATGACCGTGCAGATTTTGCTAACCGTGAAAGATTTCCGGAACCTACAGAAACCATGGTTATTGAGACATTTAACAAACTGCCTAGTCTTAAAATTGATGGAAATAGTTATTTAATAATTGTGACAAGAGGCCATCTTTATGACAAAATTGTTCTGGAGCAGGTACTGAGAAGTGGTGCGGCATATATAGGCATGATAGGAAGCCGAACCAAAAGGGATAAGATCTATACACAGCTGATTAATCTAGGCTATACAAAAGAGGAGCTGAGCCGTGTATATTCGCCAATCGGTACAGATATAGGTGCAGAAACTCCGGAAGAAATTGGTATAAGTATTGTAGGTGAGCTTATAAAGGTGAGGGCAAAATTGGAAAACACATATAAGGAAAGAAAGAGCGGGCCTAGTACCTGCTGCAAGATACCTGATCCTAATGCAGTTATTAAATAGTACCATAACGATTTGCATTCTGGCCAGGGAAAAATGGGAGCTTGCCATTCCGAACCAGCGGAAGTATTAAGCCTTAGACCATAAAAAGATAGATGAAATTTATTTAATTAAAGAGGATTGAATTCTGTAATTTACAGGTCTCAATCCTTTTAATTTTTAGAAACAACTCTGCAGGACACCGGCCTCATGGTTATAATCATAAGAGTTTTTTTAATAATGTTAATTTATGTCATAATGTTGCCATATTAATGGTTCAATATAAAAGTAGAATGATTAACCTCCGGTAATTATCTGATAACAAAAGTCAGCCATAAATAGCTGACTTTCATTTTTTAAATGTTTTAAATGCATGAAAATAGATATTTGTATAATCCTTAAAATGTAGTATACTAATTGGATGAACTTTTAACAGTAATGAAAATATTTAAAATGGTTTTCTTCAATACTTCAGCCTGAAAAACGCTTTTATGTTCAATCATATATATATGAAAATCTATAATAATTTGTATAGAAGGTGGTTTGCCTTTTGAAAAAGAAAGTTAAAGCGGATAGCAAATCTATAATTTATATATTTCCTCTTATAATATTCCTGATACTTTTTGCGGTTTTGTGCATTGATTTAATTCCTGTTTTTCAGAAAGTCATGGAAAATGGGCAGAATGAGAGCGTAATGGTAAACTACATTGAATCTTATGGTGTTAAAGGAATTTTTATTATTATGTTTTTACAGATATTTCAGGTATTTTCAGCGGTACTGCCGGCTATGCCAGTGCAGATATTGGCAGGCCTTTGCTATGGGATAGGATATGGTTCTTTGATTTCCATCATTGGCTATACATTGGGACATATGATTATATTCATCCTAGCAAAAAAACTTGGAAGTAAATTAATGATTCTTAACCAAACCCGTAAATTTAATTTTGTAGGAAAATCCAAGAACCCTAAATTATTGGCTTTTCTTTTGTATGTGATTCCCGGCATTCCAAATGGTATTTTACCCTATATTTTCAGCAAGTCTGATATTACTCCCAGGGAATTTTTATTAAGTGTTACTTTAGCAAGTATTCCCGGTATCTTAATATCAACAGTATTAGGGTCACGGCTTTCTAAGGGAGATTTTCTTACCTCAGTATTGCTGCTGCTGCTTTGTATCATAATCATTATTTCAGTTGTTGTCTTCAGAGGTAAAATTAATAAAAAAATTGAAAAAATGGATTAAACAGATTTCAGGGAAACTGCTGAAGATAACAATTAATAAGAGGAAAGTAATCAGATTTAAAGAATGTACCCTATAGAGCAGACAAATAAAAAAGTCTGCCCTATAGGGTTTTGTGTATAATCAAACAAAATACAAATGCGACCCATACAGGTGCTTTGCATTTGGGTTTTAATTATCAAATCCTATTTCACTGATTGTAACAGAAATTTTACTTTTGTCATATTACTAATGTAGAAGTTTAAATTTTGAGGGTTTTAACGTCTATGGATAATGATGAAAACTGGGTGCGTAAGCTGTTTTATTTAAATGAATATGAAATATCAAAAAGATATAAATACCTGGGGGAGGGCATAAGCAGAAAGGTTTTTGCCATTGATGACAATTATGTAATTAAAATTGCAAAGAATAGAAATGGGTATTATCAGAATAAAGTGGAGCAGTTTATTTACACTAATGTAAATGATCAATTAAGAAAATATCTGTGTCCCATAATCTTATTTACTTCTAAATGTATTATCATGAGAAGGGCAGTACCTTTGCCGGAAATTATTAAAGATAAATCCATAGATATTAAGAAAATCAGATCGGAAATAACAGCCTGGAGGGATTTAAATTATTTAGCAAGAAAATATTACCTTTATTATAGTGATGTGGTAAAAATAAGCTCATGGGGGAAATTGGAGGATAATTATGTCTTAATTGATTATGGCTGCACAAGTAAAGAGGGAGATTTTTATTATGGTATGTATTTCTTATTCAGTGATTTTCTTAAAGTATTCAAATAAACAATTTTCAAAACCGAGCATCAGCAGAAACCATCTGTCTTTAGATTTGGCTGATGGCAAAATCATGGCTTCTTGCTTTTCATGCCCATATATATATCCCTTCATAGATAAAGCTGCATTTTTCTTACTGCAGCTGTGAACTTACTCTCCACCTTAGAGGTGGGAGCTTCTTGGGCAATACTCCCTAATAATAATAAATTTACCAAGTTAACAAGGTAGAACCAATCTCTTTTATATTTATACTGGCATTGTAGTCTCTATCGATAATAAGACCGCAATGCTTACACTTATATATTCTATCCTGTAACTGCAGGTTTTCATTTTTATTGCCGCAGTTACTGCAAATTTTAGAAGAGGGATACCATTTATCAATCGT
>JBAXYJ010000178.1:0-6218 GCA_041670885.1 Clostridiaceae bacterium | reverse complement strand
GCTGTAAAAAGAAATTATTCAATTTCATCAACTGTGAAAAAAGGAGAGATATTATGGGAAATTATAGTACAGAAATCGACAAGAAATGGCAAAAAAAATGGGAAGATAAAAAACTTTATAAATTTGATGAAACAAATTTAGATAAAAAGCTGTACGTATTAGAAATGTTTTCATATCCCAGCGGCAGAAACCTGCATGCAGGTCACTGGTTTAATTATGGTCCTGTAGATTCCTGGGCAAGGATGAAAAAAATGCAGGGTTATAATGTATTTCAGCCAATGGGATTTGATGCCTTTGGACTTCCTGCAGAAAACTATGCCATAAAAACGGGAATTCATCCAAAAGATTCAACCTATAAAAACATAGAAACCATGGAAAAACAGCTTAAGGCTATGGGTGCTATGTTTGACTGGGATCATGAGGTTGTAACCTGTAAACCGGATTATTACAAATGGACTCAATGGGTTTTCTTAAAACTATACGAAAGGGGCTTGGCCTATAGGAAAAAGGCTCCTGTTAACTGGTGTCCGTCCTGCAACACAGTTCTCGCAAACGAGCAGGTAGTAGATGGTGCCTGTGAAAGATGCGGGACTTTAGTTACTAAAAAAGATTTGACTCAGTGGTTCTTTAAGATTACAGACTATGCTGATGAGCTTTTAGATAAGCTGGATACATTAGACTGGCCTGAAAAAACAAAAGCAATGCAGAGACACTGGATAGGAAAATCGATAGGAGCCCAGGTTTCATTTAATGTTTGTGACAGTAATCTATCTTTTGATGTATTTACAACCAGAGTAGATACACTATTTGGTGTTACCTACGCGGTTTTAGCTCCGGAAAATGAATTAGTAGACAAATTAACAAAGCCGGAATGCTTAGATGCTGTTTTAAAGTATAAAGAGGAAGCTAAGCTTCAGACTGAAATAGAAAGACAGTCAAACACAAAAGAAAAAACAGGAGTATTTACAGGCTCCTATGCAATAAATCCAATTAACGGCAGAAAGGTTCCTATCTGGATAGCAGATTATGTTCTTGTAACATATGGAACCGGAGCTGTTATGGCTGTTCCTGCTCATGATGAAAGAGACTATGAGTTTGCTGAAAAATTCAATCTTCCTATAGAGAGAGTTATTGAAGGAGGAGACAGTCTTCCTTACACAGAACACGGGAAAATGATAAATTCTGAAGAGTTTAACGGTTTAACAACTGATGAAGGTAAAGTAAAGGTAGTTGAAAAGCTGCAATTAAAAGGCCTTGGTTCTTTTAAAGTAAATTATAGACTAAGAGACTGGCTGGTTTCCCGCCAGAGATACTGGGGAGCCCCTATTCCAATAGTATATTGTGAGAAGTGCGGAACAGTCCCGGTCCCAGAAAATGATTTACCGGTTAAGCTTCCTTACGATGTAGAATTTTCTCCGGATGGTAAATCGCCTCTTTTAAAATCTGAGGAATTTATGAATACAACATGTCCAATATGTGGAGGCAAAGCAAAAAGAGAGGCAGATACTTTAGACACCTTTGTATGCTCTTCCTGGTACTATCTAAGATATGTAGACAATAAAAACAGTGAAAGAGCCTTTGATAAAGAAAAAGCAGATAAAATGCTGCCGGTTGATATGTATGTTGGGGGACCGGAGCATGCATGTATGCATCTTCTTTATGCCAGATTTATAAACAAGGCATTAAGAGATATGGGATACCTGAACTTTGATGAGCCATTTAAATCATTAAGACATCAGGGGCTAATCTTAGGCCCGGATGGTCTAAAGATGAGTAAATCAAAGGGAAATACTATATCACCGGATGAATATATCACCCTATACGGTGCTGATGTATTTAGAATGTACTTGATGTTTGGTTTTGGATATTCTGAGGGCGGTGCCTGGAGTGATGATGGAATAAAGGGAGTTAACAGGTATATGGAAAGAATCGAAAGAATTCTTGACATTTCCCTAGAGAAAATAAAATCAGAAAAGCCTGGCAAAAACACTATAGATAAAGAAGAAAAGGAATTAAACTACTGGAGGCATAGTTCAATAAAGTCTGTAACAAGTGATACTGAAATTATGCAGTTTAATACATCTATAGCAAGGCTTATGGAACTTACAAATGCAATATCAAAATATACTTCAGAGGAAAACATTAATAAATCTTTCCTTAAAACTGTAGTTAAGGATTTCATCCTGCTTTTAGCTCCTTTTGCTCCTCATTTTGGAGAGGAAATGTGGGAAAAATCAGGTATGGAGTTTTCAGTATTTAATAATCCTTGGCCTGTCTTTGATGAAAAAGCTCTTATTAAAGATGAAGTTGAAATTGCAGTTCAGGTAAACGGTAAAATTAAGGACAGAATAAATATTCCTCAGGGCATGCCAGAAGAAGAAATAAAGAAAATTTCACTTCAATCTGAAGAAGTTAAAAAGGCTCTTGGCAGCCTGGATATAAAAAAGGTTATTATAATTAAAGGAAGACTTGTTAATATAGTAGCAAAATGAGGAAATTATATAGTTAATAAAAATAGGACCTATGGTCCTATTTTTTATACCTTTCTATTGCTTTTTCAGTGGAATTTAAAAGAACTTTAAGTTCCTGAATTTCTCCTTCATCAATAAGCTTTCTAAGCTCCCCCTGATATCTGAGTGATTCAATTTCTTTTCCAATAGATGAAAGAGTTAAAATATTATTCATTATATCAGATACTAAGGAAGATTTAACCTCAAATAGCTGCTGAGCATCTTTAATATCATCTTTTATCTCCAGCATAGTCTGATCCAGCTGAAAGGCAGATTCAGCAGCCGCTTTAAGCTTTTCCCTTAAACTGTCCGGAAGTGAATGCCTGAATTTATAATTTAAGGAATGCTCAATTGTCGCCCAGAAGTTCATAGCCAGCGTTCTTATCTGCAGCTCTGCCAGTATTTCCTTAGTTCCTTCTGCCATATTTACAGGGTATTTTATTATCACATGATAGCTCCTGTAACCACTTTCCTTAACGTTTTTAATATAGTCCTTTTCATATATAATCTGCATATCTTTCCTGTTCCTAAGTATTTCAACTACCTTTTGAATATCATCAACAAACTGGCACATTATCCTAATGCCGGTTATGTCCTCCATTTCATACTCAATTCTGTCTAATGGCATATTGAATTTTTTTGCTTTTTCAATTATTGAGGATATTTCCTTAACTCTTCCTGTAACAAACTCAACAGGCGAGTACTCATTTCTTAATCTATATTCTGTTCTTATGCTTCTAAACTTTACCTTAAGCTCCTCAGATGCCTGTTCATAAGGAAATAAGAAATCATTCCATTTTCTAACCGGCATAATAATCCTCCTATTTTGTATTGTGTCCTTTTATATATAATACAATATTCAGAAAAAAATAAGAAGTCCTAATGGACTTCTTATGCTATAAAATTGTAATTTTATATAAATAAATTTACATTTGATTCTTCAGCTTCTCCCAGGTAGTACCCAACTCCGCCTATTTTTACTCCGTCTATCAGTTCTTCCTTTTTTATTCCCATAACATCCATAGACATCTGGCAGGCAACGATATTTATTCCTCCATCAATGGCCGATTTTATCAGCTCTTCTAAGGATGTAATATTTTTATCCTTCATAACCCTTCTGATCATCTTCGGACCCATTCCCATCATATTCATATTCGAAAGCTTAAGCTTTTTGCTTCCTCTTGGCATCATGCTTCCAAACATTTTGTCCATAAAGCCTTTTTTCACATTTATCTTCTCTTCTTTTCTTAAAATATTCAGTCCCCAGAAGGTAAAGAACATTGTAACCTTTTTCCTCATTGAACTGGCTCCATTTGCAATTATAAATGCAGCAATAGCTTTATCTAAGTCTCCGCTGAATACTACTATAGTCTTATTATCATTAGCCACTGCAGCTGCAGCTGCAGCTTCTTTTTCTTTCATTTCACCTTTTTTAATATAAGCTGTTATTTTCGGCCCCCCCTTTGAAACATTTATTAAATCATTGCCGGTATTTTTGCACCAGGACTTTATATCCTCATAGAAGCCCGGATCTGTGGCATTTACCTTAAGTACTTCTCCCAATTTCATTTCACTTATATTCAGGTTCGTCTGCATAAGAGGTCCCGGGCAGCAAAGTCCTTCTGCATCCAGCTCTTTATCAAATTTAATTTTTGTTTCATTTGTTTTTATTTCTTTAACAAAATTTTTATCATTTTTAATTCCCTTTGGCACAAAAGAAGCTGCCTTATAAGTTTCATATCCACCGGTCAGGTTCTTTGCTTTGAATCCATTTTGAAGAAGGATTCTAGCTGCTATATAGCCTCTTAAACCTACCTTACAATAAACCAGATATTCCTTATCTTTATCAAGTTCATTTAATCTTCCTCTAAGCTCATTTACATCAATATTTACAGCATTATCTATATACCCATTATCTACTTCAATTTTAGTTCTGACATCAAGTAAAACAGTTTTATCTCTGTCTCTGTTTACTATGTCCTCATAGGTTATCACGTCATTCTTGCCTGTAATTACGTTCTCTGCGATGTACCCTGCCATATTAACAGGGTCCTTAGCAGATGAATAGGGAGGAGCATAGGCAAGTTCTAATTCAGTAAGATCTGATACCTTACCCTTTAACCTTATAACTGCTGCTATATCATCTATCCTCTTATCCACTCCTGTGTATCCAAAAATCTGTGCTCCTAAAATATCGCCCTTCATGTTAAATAAAAGCTTTAGTGAAAGGGGATCTCCTCCTGGATAATAGGTGGCGTGGGATGCAGGGTGAGCATATATAACCTTATATGGAATATTTAATCTTTTTAGGGTTCTTTCGTTATTTCCAACAGCAGCTCCGGTCATATTAAACATCTTTATTATTGAAGTCCCTAAAGTTCCCTTGTAGGTTGATTTTATTCCTGAAATGTTATCAGCTACTATTCTTCCCATTTTATTTGCAGGCCCTGCCAAGGGAACATATGAAATCTGACCGTTAATATAATCTGTTACTTCTACTGCATCTCCTGCTGCAAAAACATTCTCACGGCTGGTCTCCAAGTTTTTATTTACCTTAATATGTCCTTTAGCTCCCAGTTCTATTTTACTTCCGCTTAGAAAATCCGTGTCCGGCTTAACACCAATTGCCATAACAACAAAGTCTGAAGTTATCTTATCCCCGCTTTGAAGCAGTGCAGTCAATCCATTTTCATTTTGCTGAAAACCACTTATGCCATTATTTAGTACAATGTTTATTCCATTATCCTCTAACTCTTTTTCTCCTATTGCTATCATATCTGCATCAAAAGGTGCCATGATATGTGGTGCAGCCTCAACTATAGTTACCTTAATCCCTTTTTCAGTAAGATTTTCTGCCATTTCTATTCCTATAAATCCTCCGCCTATAACTATAGCAGAAGATGGGTTTTCCTCATCAATAAACCTTTTAATCCTGTCGGTATCCGGAATGTTTCTAAGTGTAAATATTCTTTCTTCCTTATATCCCGGGATATCAGGAATATAAGGCTTAGCACCGGGAGACAGAACTAAATAATCATAGGATTCTTTATATTCTCCTTTAACCTTTGAATTCACATATACTGCTTTATTATCTGTGTCTACTTTAACTACATCAGAATTTACTCTTACATCTATATTAAATCTGGCCTTCATAGCCTCCGGAGTCTGAACTAAAAGCTTTTCTCTTTCCTTTATCGTTCCTCCAATATAATAAGGAAGTCCGCAGTTGGCAAAAGAAATATATTCTCCTCTTTCAAACATGATAATTTCAGCTTCTTCATCTAACCTTCTTAGTCTGGCAGCACAGGATGCACCTCCTGCGACTCCTCCTACTATTAATACTTTTTTACCCATAATATACCTCCTCGTCTATTTACTAATTATTAAATCATTCACTATTTTAATAACTCTTAGGTCTTTAACTCTATAGTTTATTTCAAGACCATTTCTCTCGCCTTCAATAATGCCATAGGCTCTAAGTTTTGATAAATGTGTGGATATGGTAGATTGAGGAATATCTAAACAGTTTTGCATATAGCCTACATTGCATTTTCCTTTGTTAATTAACCCATTTATTATACAAAGCCTTACCGGGTGCGCAATAACCTTTAAAAGCTCAGCAATTTCATTGTATTCTTTAAAATTGTTATTCATTTTTCATCCTCCGGATATTAATATTATTGTTATATCTATATATTACGATATTGT
>JBAXYJ010000177.1:0-6222 GCA_041670885.1 Clostridiaceae bacterium | reverse complement strand
GCTTCTGTCAAAAGCGTATCTTACATCTCCTGCAGTCCTGTTTTTATTATCTGTAAGTGTATTTACAATAAAAGCAACTCCACAGGGACCATATCCTTCATAAACTATCTCTTCATAGTTTATTCCTTCCATTTCTCCTGCGCCTTTTTTTATAGCTCTTGTTATTGTATCCTGAGCCATATTGTTTGCTTTTGCCTTTGCTACAACATCTCTAAGTTTTCCATTTATTTCAGGATTCGATCCGCCTGCTTTTGCAGCTATTGCAATTTCCTTCCCGATTTTAGTAAAAATCTTACCTCTTTTTGCATCTACTTTACCTTTTTTTGCCTGTATGTTATGCCATTTTGAATGTCCTGACATTAATATTCCCCCTAACTTATAAATGTAAAAAACCTTAAGTATTATATCATAAATATATTATTATGTAAAATCCTTAAATATTTTATAGCCGGATTTAAAGAAATATCCAGCTTCACCTTTAATTATTTCAATTTTACCATTTGATATCTCTTTAAGCTTATTTTCAAAGCAGTTATAATTTTTTTCTTCCAGATTTAATTTTAGAAGTACCTTATCTGTATATTCAGTTTCTATTATATCTATCTTATCTTCTTTTAGGAAATGCTGAAGTTTCCCTAAAAGCTCATAGCTGAATATTAAATTTATTTCAGAGGCTGATACCTTTTCAATTTTATTTTCTTCAACTATTGATAATAAGGCCGCCTTTTTATAAGCTCTGGTTAAACCTGATGCCCCAAGAAGAATTCCTCCAAAATATCTGGTGACAACAATACATACATCAGTTAGCTTATTTAGATTTATAACATCTAAAATAGGAACTCCTGCAGTTTTCTGTGGTTCTCCGTCGTCAGAGCATTTTTGAATAATTTTATTTTCACCAATTACATAAGCAAAGCAATTATGTCTGGCTTCTTTATTACTTATCTTAATAAAATTTATAAACTCATTAGCCTGCTGCTCATTTTCCACTCTTTTAGATACAGAATAAAATTTAGATTTTTTCTCTTCATATAATCCGCTGCCTGTTTCCTTTATTGTTAGATAAGCCATTTTAAACCCCCCTTATATCATCACCTTACTCCAGTACCTGAGAAATTTTATATAAACCATCTTCAATCTGTTTATCTGAAAGACTGGAAAAGCTTATTCTAAAATTTCTAAGTCCATCCTGAGGGTTTTTATAATATATAGATGAAGGGGATATGATAACATTTTTCTTTTTCAGAAGGTAAAATAACTGATTGGTATCAATTTTAACATTATCTTTAAGCTTTAAATAAAAGCTTAGTCCTCCCTTAGGATCAATATACTCTATTTTTTCCTTAAGGCAGGAATTAAGTATTTTATCAGTAAGCTTATATTTTTTGCTGTACAGAGTATTCATTCTTCTAACGTGCTCTATCCAATAGTCTTTTTCCATATAAAGGCTAAGGGTTCTCTGCATTAAGCTGGAAGTAGCAATATCAGTATTTATTTTAAAGTTTTGAAAGGAATCTTTAAGCTTTTCCGGAGTTATCAAATATCCAAGTCTTATGCCCGGAAGAAATATTTTGGAAAAGCTTTTTATATATATGACTCTATCATTTTTATCCATACTTTTTAAAGTATTATGCTTAATATTTTTAGAGTAAATAAGTTCTGAAAGATAGTCATCTTCAATTATATAAAAATCATATTTGTTTGCCAGATAAAGTAATTTTCTCTTTTTTTCATCGCTGCAGGTTATACCGGTGGGATTTTGAAAATATGTCATCAGATATACAAGCTCAATATTTTTCTTTTTAAGAAGCTGCTCCAGAGTGTTTATATCAATACCATCTTCTTTGATATCTATATCATATATATTTGCTCTCCTCCACCTGAAAACATTGAGGGCTCCATTGTATGTAGGCTTTTCAAGAACAATATTACTGTTTATATTAACCAAAACCTTTGATGCCAGATCTATACCCTGCTGAGCTCCGGATAAAATTAAAATATTATCCTTATCAATACTTCCATTCCAAAATTTTTCACTTATTATTTCTCTGAGGGGCATAAATCCCAAGGTTTCCTCATAAAGAAGGGCTTCGGCACCATAAGTATTCAGAACCTGCATTATTATTTCTTTAAAGCTTTCAATTGGAAAATAATCTGAATTCAAGCTTTCTTTGGTAAAATCAATAAACTCATCTGCTGAAGCTGTAATTTTTTTCAGCGTATCTTTATAATCTCTTACAACCCTGCTGTTTAGTATGATTTTATTAACATAGGTACCGCTTCCTTGAGCTATATCAACATAGCCTTCCTCCATCAGCTTTTTATAAGCATTTTTAACAGTTATGTTATTAACATTAAGTTTTAAAGCTAAGGCTCTTATTGAGGGCAGCTTTTCCTTATCTTTAAGAATATTGCTGTTTATAAGATTTTTAATTTTATCTGATACTTGAAGATATTTAGGCCTGTATTCGTTAAAATTTATATTAAATATATCCATTAAATCACCTAAAAAGCACCGGTTAGGGTGCATTTATATAAAATAAACATTTTCTTTTAGAAGAACTTTATTCATTTCCAGCTCATAATTTCTATATTCCTTTTTTATTATATTCTTTTCATATAGTTTATTTAAGATATCCTCCATATTAATATCATAGTTTATGAAAATATCATCCTTCTGTATGTCAGCAGCACTTAAAAGGCAGTCCTTTTCTTTCATAAATGATATTAAAATAGTTGTTATATCTCTTATATTTTCATCCACTTCATTATCCAGATATTCTATTGTTTCCTCTATGGATTTAACTATATCCTCTGTTTTATAAAATAAGCCTTCAACACATTTTTTAAAGGAAGGATTAATATCCATAGCTGTTGACATAGCATCCTTGCTTATCATATGACCTGAATAATTTATATATAATTTAGCATAGGCTTCAATACAGTTAACGGCAACCGCATAGGATGTATGAACTCCATCATTAAACAAATATTTTTTACATATGCCCATGTTCTTGATGAGTTTACCTAAATATACCATATTCCATCTTTCTCTGTCTAAATCCGGGTAATACCTTCCATTATCGTATTTTCCGGTTATATCAATATCTCTTGAAAAAACTAATCTGGAGGAAGCAAATATTCTGTGAATAAAGCCTCCCTTTAAATCTTCAGAATCTAAAGATATAAATTTGCCCTTACTTAAAAGCTTTATATGAATTGGTATACCATTTTCAGAAGTATACAAGTTTTTTATTTCGTTTAATTCATTATCTACAACTACAAATAAATCTATATCAGATTCTTCCCACAAGTCACCTGTAACTAAGCTTCCGAAAACCATAACAGCCAGAACTTTTTCGTTCTTCTTTAAATAATTTATTAAGTTATTAAATGCCTTCTGATACTGAAGAATTGTTTTTTCCATTTTTCTTCCTCCTAAATATTTAATATTATAATTATAATCTATTTTTAATAGAATTAAAATAGACTAGAAAATCTAGTCTATCTTTTCAAAATCATTTTTTGGGATTCCGCATAACGGGCAAACCCAATCTTCCGGCAAATCCTTAAAAGCTGTCCCTGGTGTTACTCCATTATCCTCGTCTCCAACTTCCGGGTCATAAATATAACCGCAGGCTGGGCATAAATATTTATCCATAACAACACTTCCTTTGTATTTCTTAATTTCTATTATATAATAATTATTATTAATTGTAAATATACTTCTTCATTTTGTTATATATTTTTTCTTCTACCACAGCACATATTAAAGTTCCATCTTCTTTATATTCCATAGATATAATCTTACCATTATCATGAAGATAAGATATCAGGCCCTGCTGATCATAGGGAATGAGAAAATTTTCTTTTTTTTCTTTAATTAATAGTTTTTCACTGATATTTTTTACTAACAGGTCTAAATTGATTCCATTTTTTGCTGATATTTTAATATAATCTCTTCCATCTAGTGCATCTTCTACCTGTTTTATCTCTTCACCGCTTAATAAATCAATTTTATTTACTACCTCAATTATTGGCTTATCAGAAATATTAAGTTCCTCTAAAACATTGTATACAGAATTTATATGCTCTTTTATATTTGATGATTTTCCATCAATTACATGAATTAAAATATCACTGCCTCTGGCCTCTTCCAGAGTTGATTTAAAGCTTTCAACTAAATCATGGGGAAGCCTTGAAATAAAGCCAACTGTGTCTGTCAGTGCTGCATCTATATATTCATTTATTTTTATTACTCTGGTTGTGGTATCTAATGTGGCAAACAGCATATCCTTAGTAAATACTTCAGTTTTATCCTTAAGAGATTCCTCTGCATATAATTCACACATCTTATTTCTAAGCGTTGATTTCCCTGCATTTGTATATCCTACTAATGATATCTTAGGAAGATCATTTCTCTTTCTTCTTTGAACTTCTCTGGTTTTAGTTATTTTGAGGAGTTCTTCCTTCAAATCATATATTCTTTCTCTTATATGCCTTCTGTCAGTCTCCAGTTTTTTTTCACCGGGTCCTCTGGTCCCAATTCCTCCTCCTGTTCTAGACATGCCTTCTCCCAGTCCCTGAAGTCTTGGGAGCCTGTATTTTAACTGTGCCAGCTCAACCTGTACCTTTGCCTCTTTTGTCTTAGCTCTTCTGGCAAATATCTCAAGTATTAATGTAGTTCTGTCTATTACATGGGCGCCTATTAGATCTTCCAGGTTTCTGACCACAGCTCCGGTAAGTTCATCATCAAAAATAATAAGATTTGCGTCATCAATCTGCCTGCAATATGATATTTCCTCTGCTTTACCTCTGCCAATATAAAAGCTTTTGTCTATCTTATCTCTATTTTGAGTTATTGTTCTCACAGGATTAATTTCACAGGCTTTAGCAAGCTCTATAAGCTCATCTATACTTTCTTCTCCCTGGATAGATACTAAAATAGCCCTGTCTTCATTGTCATATGGCAGCTCATCTGGTCTTTCAATTTCCTTAAGCTTATCCCACAGATTAAAATTTATTAATTCTTCTAATGATAAAGGATTTGATATTTCAGGATATATCCTGCCGTCTTTTACATTAAGGTAAGCTAAAACGCCTTTAATTTCTCCGTTATCCATGCTGACTGATGCAATAGTATCCAGTTTTAAAGATGTTAAAGCAGATATATCTACAGCTGATAAGTTGTAATCTCCATTTGGATGTGTATGAATAATCCTAACTTTTGAATACTTTCCCTCCTCCTTTTCTAAAGGGATTTCTACATTATTGCTTTCACCTATTGATATCGCAAGTATTTTGCCTTTTCTGTCTATGCAGACGGATATCTCTTTATTCGTCTTTAATGATATTTCCATTATTTTTTGAATTAAATTTGGGCTGAACAAAAATGAATTATCTGAACTTTCGTCATATAGTTTTTCCAATTCATCTAATATTGACTTTTTTATTGAATCTAACTGGGTATATATCATAATACCACCTCACAACTTGACATTTTTGGTTTAATTTTATACTATAATCTCAATGTTGTAAATATCGGGAGGGTTAATTATGGAGGAAAGTAAGGAAAACATATTGATTACCAAGGAGCAGATAACTGAAAAGGTAAAAGAAATTGGGCATATAATATCAGAAGATTACAAAGGAGAAGAAATATATGTTCTTTCACTTTTAAGGGGAAGCTTTATCTTTGCAGCTGATTTGGTAAGAGAAATAAAACTTCCGGTTAAAATCGGCTTTATGACCACATCCAGCTATGGAAATGAAGAGGTATCAAAGGGCAAAGTTAAAATAATCAATGATATTCCGGATAATATTTCAGGCCTGAACGTTTTGATAGTAGATGATATTATAGATACCGGCATAACTATGGAATTTGTATATAAACACGTTAAGAAATTAGGAGCAGCATCAGTTAAGACCTGTACACTTCTAGATAAGCCAGAAAGAAGAAAGGCAGGAATTGCCCCAGACTACTGCTGCTTTGAAATTCCTGATGTTTTTGTAGTAGGTTATGGTTTAAATTATGGGGATTATTTTAGAAATGTGCCCTATATCTTCAATTGGAATTAAAGCCCTCTTATGAGGACTTTTTTGATAGCCTGAAATCTATTAATTTTAGCTGTATATTAACATATCCATTATAGCTGTTTATTTCCGGGAAGTATACAATATCTAATCTTTCATCAAATATTCCATTATCAATTAGTTTATCAG
>JBAXYJ010000176.1:0-6274 GCA_041670885.1 Clostridiaceae bacterium | reverse complement strand
CTGATTTAATTATAGAAGAAGACAGAGATAATTTTGACTATATATATAATAGCCAGGATTTAATAAAATTACCAGGTAAAAAGCTGCATGGCAAGAAAAATCATTATAATAAGTTTGTAAAAACTTATAATTACTTTGTTGCAGATATTGATAAGGAAACTATTCCTAAATGCATAGAAGCTGCCAGGTTTTGGTGCAAACTTAAAAACTGCAAAGGGTATCTAAAAGATGAGCTTTATGGAATAGAATATATACTAAAGAACATTAATGATGTACCCTTTGATGGGATGGCAGTTTTTGTAGATAATAAACTGTCTGCATTTACAATAGGTGAAAAAGTAAACAGTGATATGGCAATTATCCATATAGAAAAGGCAAATCCGGAAACAGATGGTCTTTATACATTTATAAATAAAACTTTTATCGAAAAATATTACCCGGATATCCCCTATATAAACAGAGAACAGGATCTGGGAATAGAAGGTCTAAGAACTGCCAAGCTTTCATATAAGCCAATCAAACTGGAAAAAAAATATGCAATTAAATAAATCCCCGCTGGGGATTTATTTATTGCATTTGATCGTCAACCGGAAGATTATCCAGATTATTGCTCTTATCTCCATCTGGAGCGCTCTTTAAATACTCCTCGCCCTTTTTAGATTTGGATACGATAACGTCTGTTATCTCTCCATTTTTAGCCATAGAAACTCCCTTTTCTTTATCAACAGTTTCACCTGAATCCAGTCTGTAGCCAACAATCTCTCCTTTATTATCCTTAACTACAGCTTCTATCTTATGAGAATTTTCCTTCATAATATCCCTCCTCTATCTCTATTATCTCCAGATTGGATATTATTATTAAAATTTTTTATATATTAAGTTTAGCCTTGAGAAACATTATTTTCATACCAAGATGAGTAAACTTAGTTTCATATTCTGTCATAACATTTTCTTTATAATCAGTGTTTTCTAAATCATATGTAAAATACTCTATATCAAAATTTTCATCTTTAAAATACTGAAGGGAATCATCAAAGAGAGGCTTATCATCCGTCTTAAACCAGATTTCTGCTCTATTTTTAAGAAATAATTTATATTTATTTAGAAATTTACTGTGAGTAAGTCTTCTTTTATTATGTCTAAGCTTTGGCCAGGGATTGCAAAAATTAATAAATATCCTGCCTATCTCATCTTTATCAAATATCTCATCAATAAACCAGATATCCATGGCAAGAACTCTTACATTTGCCAATTCTTCCTCTTTTATCTTTCTTAATACATATATTAAAACTTCATCTTTTAAATCCACAGCTATGAAATTAATATTTTTATTTTCTCTTGCCCACTCTAAAATGAATTTTCCTCTTCCGCAGCCCAACTCAAGATATATAGGGTTATCATTTTTAAATTCTTCCGTCCAATTTCCCTTAAGTTTTCTGCCGTCTGCTATAAATATTTGGTTTTCTTCCATTTCAGGTCTTGCCCACCATTTTTTTCTAAGTCTCATTGGTCCTCCTGCTTTCTAAAAATTTTCTATAAAAAAAGATTTACTATGTTCATAAAGAATTTAATCAATATGCTTATTGGTGTATTAATAATATAAGGTGCTATATAAATTATTATTAAAAATATAAATATCTGATACCTATAAGTCTTATCATATATTGGTTCCATAACTTTTGGGAATAAATCTTTTAATATATTAAATCCATCAAACCCAGGAATGGGCAGCAGATTAAATACTGCTAAAACACAATTAATATATAAGGTAAGTTCAACTATCTGAATAATTATGCTAAATGCCTGAACATTAATATTTGTAAATTTACTCTCTAATAGTAATAAAAGCCCTAATGTTATAGATGCAAGAAATGCTAGAATAAGGTTTCCAATAACTCCTGCCATGGATACCTTAAGATCATCTTTATAATAATTTTTAAAAGCTGAAGGATTTACCTGGACCGGTTTTGCCCAGCCAAACTTAAAAATAAGTATAGCAATAAATCCTATGGGATCTATATGAACTAATGGGTTGAAGCTAAGTCTCCCTTGGAATCTTGGCGTTTTATCACCTAATCTGTCAGCTACAAAGGCATGAGCATATTCATGAAAGGTAAATGCCAAAAGAATCCCGGGGATTAATAAAATTGTTTCTAAAATATTTTCGCTTGTCATCAATTCCTCCTAATATTTTATCATTTAATATTAACATTATATCAGAAGAAACAAAATCGCCCAACAATCTGGGCGATTTTTTATCATGTATTTTTAAGATATTTTTTTCTTTTTCTTAATCACAAAGTATCCTGATGTTAATGCTGCAATTCCAATCAGAATCATAACAGTTGTATCTATTGGTGATCCTGTCTTTGGAAGCTCTTCTTCTGATGCTATTGCTGCAGCTGCTGGTGCAGGCTCATCTAAAAGCAAAGCCTGGTACTTATAATTTAAAGGAGTTGTTAATGTTGATTCTAATGCTTCTACCATAGCATCTCTTATTGGCAGATTTGTATTTACTGCATTTTTAGCTCCTGTAAAATCATAATTATCTCCGCCTGTAAACATAAAGTCGTTTGTAACTACTGAATAATACTTATTCATATCTATTTTTGTTCCATCTAGAAGATACATAGCAGTTATTCTGTCTCCTGCTGCCTTATCTGCATCATAATAAACCTTAACCCCATATAGCTGAACCCAGCCTACAGTTGTGTTCATTATTCCGTTTTCTATTACTCGCTTAAGATCAGAGCCTTTTAAATCCATCTTATATAAGGTATTATCAAAAGGCATTACCTCATAAAGATTACCCATGGTTATGTTCCCGGCTTTAATTGATGTCCTTAATCCTCCTCCGTTTGTAATTCCAATCTGAGTTCCTGCTTTTTTAGCCATAACCTGGCATGTCCATTCTCCAAGAACTGATACGCCTGCTGACTTGTCATGGCTTAATTCTGCTGTTGTCTTTCCTACAACTTCATTTAATGTTCCACTTAAATCTGTCATGTATTTATTATATATGTTTTGTGTAAGTGAATCATCAGGTAATGTTTTTAAATATCCATTTGAATCATATAACTTTTCGCTGTCTGGTGTAATTGTAAATGTTTTATCCGGTTTTACTGTTATATTTAATTTTCCTATATTTCTTCCATTATAATAAGCTTGGACTACTGGAATGTTATTAACCGTTCCGCATACTGCCATATGAGTATGAGCGCAAAGGATAGCATCAATTCCTGAATCTTCTACATTTGCCAGGTCTGCTGCTTCTCCTGTAATAACTTTAGTTGCTGCATCCTGAGCTGCACCTAAGTGAGTTACTGCTATAACTATATCAGCATCTCCATTGCTTTTTAATAAATTTGCCCAATACTTTCCACAGGTATTCGGGTCTTTAAACTCTATATCCTTAACGTTTTCCGGCAGCGTTTTAAAGGCTGTTTCCGGAGTTGTAAGACCTATGAGTCCTATTTTTACTCCATCAACTGTTACTATTTTATAAGGTTTAGCCCAACTTACAGGAAGTCCTGTGGTTTTGCTGTATATATTTGATGCAAGGAATTCATATCCGCCCTTTGACGCCCAGTTTGCTATTTTGTCAATTCCCCAATCAAATTCATGATTGCCTACTGCTGAAGCTGTTAAACCAACTTCCTTTAGAAAATCATTTACCATAGCTCCATAGGTTAGGTTTGATGCTGCACTTCCCTGGAATAAATCTCCGCCAGCTAAAAATACGGTATTTGTATTATTAGTAGTATTTGAAGCTTTAACCTCTTTTAATCTGCCTGCTAATTTTACCATACCAGGATTTTTGCCGCTGGCATCTACTGATCCATGAAAATCATTGATATAAACTATCTGGATTTTTTTATCAGAATCTACAGTAACTGCTGACACCTTTAGACTGTTAAAGGGCAATGCTAATGTGAACAGAAATATTAAGGTCACAACTAATGATGCTTTTTTTAGATTAAATTTATTTGGCATAATAGTTCCCCCTCTTTTACATTATATTATAATTTTACATCAATTGTATAATTGTGTAAAGTATCAGCTGATTGTTAATATTTTGTAGTTTCAAAAAATAAAAAGAGCTTAGGATAAACCTAAGCTTATGGTAGCTCCTAGGGGAATTGAACCCCTGACTCCGCCTTGAGAGGGCGATGTCTTAACCTCTTGACCAAGGAGCCATATCACAAGGAAGATTATATAATAAATATTTATCCAAGTCAACAACTTTTTTCACATTCTATAGTAGTTAAATAACACTAATTGACTGATGATAATAATTATTATATAATAAATTTAGAAAAATTAAGGGTGGTGCTTTATGGATACTATATCAAAAATATTTAAAGAAAAAAAGCTAAAGCTTACTCCTCAGAGGATAGCAGTATATAAGTTTTTAAAAGGAACTACAGAACATCCTTCAGCAGAAGCTGTATATGAGGGCATTAGAGAAGATTATCCAACTATGAGTCTGGCAACTGTTTACAAAGCACTTAAAACTTTAACTGAGGTTAACTTAGTTCAAGAGATAAATGTAGGTGAGGGTAATTTCAGATATGATGGAAATACCTGTTCTCATCCTCACATCCACTGTTTAAGATGCGGGAAAGTAGATGATATCCCTGATATTAATTTCTGTAATTTAAATGAAGAAATAAAAGCACATACTGATTATGAGGTTTTGTCTAATCAAGTTTATTTCTTTGGTTTATGTAAAGATTGCAAAGAAAAAATCCGCTGATGCGGATTTTTTATTTTACCTGTCCTAAAACTTCAGACCATTCATTTCCATTATAAGTTCCTCCAAGTACAGCGTTCACCTTATTCGCCACAGGTTTTTGAAACTTTTCCGGAAGATTAAACATTGGCAGCACCTTTTTATATGTGTCTTTATTATACTTTATATTTCCCGATACATAATCACGGGCGCTGAGGAGTTTTGCAGCTTTATCGCTGTATAAAAATTTAATAAAGGAAGCTGCATCCCAATTGTTTTTGTTTTCCATAGGGATTGATATAACAGAATTAATGTAGTATACAGGAGTCTCTGAAATTACATATTTTAGATCTTTGTAATTATTATAATAATTCTTAGAAGTTATTATAAACGGAATGCTCCCACTGTTTAAGTTTTTAAAATCATTTTCAGTCCCACTGTAGAATACACCTTTACTTAATATTCTACTGCCATAAAGATTTTTAATTTCTTTAAAAGCCCTGTCAAATTGTATATTTTTGTAAGATTCTTTTGATGAATCATATATGTGAGTAATACTTTGTGTATCCAATACCTGATTTGATATTAAGGAAAATATAAAATAGTTTATATCCATATCTTCATCTAAAACAACTGGTATCTTTACATTTCTGTTAACACATATATTTAGAGCTTTTTTAAGGGTATCTAAATAATTTTTATCATTTAAACTATTTTTATCCCAAAAATCCTTATCATATATTATTCTTATATTTCTGGGAAGAAACCCTATGCCAAAATTAACATAATTATACTCACCATAAGATGAAACTATATTCATATAATTCTTGCTGAGCTTAAGGCTTTCATAAGAATCAGACATATCCATAAGCTGAGCACTTTGGCTTAAATTAATCATGTCACTTCTGCTTGTTAATATAACATTGCCATCAGCTATACGCTGTTTTTCTTTATCTATCTCATTTATCGGTATCATATAATTTATTTTGGTCCCGCTGTTCTCTTTTTCATATTGATCTCCCAAATACCTAATAACAGATATAGTATTGCTATCTTTTATATCAATATATACATTTAGTTTACTTTCTTCTGTTTTCTTACCACAGGCCGGAAAAATAATTACTGCAAGAAGAAAACAAAGTATCTTTTTCATATAATCACCTCATAAGATTATTATGTGTAAAATTAGAAAAACTATTAATATTTCCGCCAAAAACATAGAACATTGTTATTTTGCGGAAAATTCAGCCAAAATGTAATTATGCAAACCAGATATTTGCATAATTTCTAAATTAATATTTTCCCCAAAAACATAGAACATTGTTATTTTGCGGAAAATTCAACCAAAATGTAATTATGCAAACCAGATATTTGCATAATTTCTAAATTAATATTTTCCCCAAAAACATAGAACATTGCTATTTTGCGGAAAATTCAGCCAAAATGTAATTATGCAAACCAGATATTTGCATAATTTCTAAATTAATATTTTCCCCAAAAAACATAGAACATTGTTATTTTGCGGAAAATTCAGCCAAAATG
>JBAXYJ010000175.1:0-6318 GCA_041670885.1 Clostridiaceae bacterium | reverse complement strand
GTACCGAACACTAAGTAAGGGGCGTTTCAATTTTAAAAACGTTTTTAACTGATATTTTGGGCATAATGATACTCCTATAGCATTCTCAATATTTTCTCTTTTTAACAGTAAAAAGTGCTGCAGCCGCACAGATAAGCAAAATGACTCCGGTGATAACTACCACAGATACCGGGCTTAGGTGTCCAAAGCGTTGATCTCCGGTTTCGTTTTTTGGAGTGGCTGAAGAGTTTGTCTGCTGCGTTATTGGGAAGTGAGTCTGGGATAATCCAGTTTTTGTAATGCTGTAAGTATCAATTGAGTCTCCTGTGTCAGTACGGAACGTGGTAATTTTAAAATGAGTATCGTCTATTGTTATGTAGGAATAAGTCGGTACATACTGCTGCCAGGATACTGCATTGAATGCCAATTTCACTGAACTGGCATAAGTGTAATATTTACTGCCGCTGCTGGAATCCAAGGTGAAGTAAACGGTACCCTTAGGATTGGTCACAGTGTTTTTAAGTGTGGTATCAACCGGTAAGTCTCCCAACATTTGATAAGTTCTAGTATAGCAATGGTCATGGCCCTGAAAGACCACATCAACGCCATATTTATCCATAAGCTTGGACCAATTTTGTCGGATGAACAGAGTTGAATTATCAGAGCCGCCGGCGGCGCTGTAGGCCGATTGGTGCCACGCAGCAATTTTCCATTTTACATTTGGATTGGCTGCAACAGCTTGTTTCATAAACTGATCATGAGCAGCCGTATCATTGGGGGCGTTCGCATCAAGTATCATGAAAAGTACATTATGGTATATAAACCAATAGTCACCATCCCCGTTTTTAACATTGTTATTTTCTGTCTGCCCCAATGTGGACAAATTAGGAGGGTTAAAATGACAGCTGTAGTATTTACCCATGGAATGGTCATGATTGCCCTCTATTGTCACTAGTGGGTAATTTTGAAGATAATTGTTGTTTGGATCTGGGTTGAAAAATGAAACATACTGTTCTTGTTGTTTGACAAGATTGTCATATTCGTTGATCTGGTCGCCCAAAACAAGGAAAAAATTAATTGAAGGATATTTTGTTGTCACCTTTTTCAGCGTGTCAGCCCAGCCTGCCTGGTCGTCTGAAATGCTTTTATGGGGTGTTGGCGAACTGATATTGTTATCAAAATCACCAATCTGCAGATCACCAAAAGCTGCAAAACTGAAACCGCTTCCGGGAGCACCAGTGGTGAAGGTGTAAGTTTTGCTCCATGTTGTACCGTCACCTACCCGGTAAGTATATCGGGTGGAAGGCGCCAGGCCGGAAACAACTACTTTATCAGCATATTCGCCGGTTGGCTTTTCAGTACTGTCAGGATAATCTTTGATGCCAGGTGCTGCCGATACTGCATTGACTGTGCCATAAACAGCCGAGCCGGTCCCAAATTTGCCGTCCTTCATATTACTGGACTTGGTAATTTGCACCTCAGGTCTGTTGTTGTCAGGACTCAGCCAATTAAACCGTATTTCGGAGCCGTCATTGCCAAGGGAAAAATTCACATCATAGGGTATATTTGTACCCGATGCTTTTACCGGGATATCTGCAGCACAAAGCACAAGCATGAAAACAAATACCAATGCGGCAATTCTGTATACAATTCTATGTTTTTTCATTATATGTATATTAACCTCCCATTATATAAAACATTTCCTCCCAAAATGTATCACTTTTTTTTGTTTCTCCTTAACTCCATGTTTTGAAATTCTTTTTCTGCTGCATTCAGTATGGAAGAAATGTCTAAATTCAGCTCTGCGGCGGAGTATTGGATTAAAAATTCAGCCATGCCTTTTTTATAGTCTGTGAAAGCCGGATTATACGTTTGCAAAAAAGCCACCGCTTTTCCAATATCTGTTTCCTTTGATCCCGTATGCACATTTTCAAAATCTACACCATAAACACCTCCACTGCCGACGATAAAATTACGGAAATTTACATCTCCATATATTGAACCAGGCAGGGCATCATAAAAGCTCCTCAGGAAATCAACAAACTGCTCTATAAGCTTATTACAGGGTTCACCTTTTGCCTCTGACGATTCAAAAGCTGCCAGGAATGTGGGTCCGCTGATATATTCAAGATAGATTGTATTTCCGCTTTTGGCCAATACTTTAGGTACACGAATGCCCTGCAGGGCATTAATTACTGTAAATTCATCCTGAATTTTTCCACAGTTAAATATTTTAAGGACAATAAAAAATTCTTCACCGCTGATTCGTTTTGCGTGTAATTTACATACATCATTGCGCCGGCTGAAGAATCGTTCTTCAATTGTATATTCACAAATGTTTAATTGTTTAAATATTCTATTTTGATCTTCCATATCTTTCAACCTATTCTAATCTGGATTTTTAGAACCTTCCACATAATCTTTTAAATTACAAATGCAAGGTTTTTAACGATTTTTACGTAAAAGCCTTGCATTTTAGGTTTAATTTTTTAAAGTATAAATGTAATTTTTTTATAATGCCTTTTTTTAATAATCAAGCAGCATTATTTACGCTTTAAAGATTTTCTCATTCCAATCGCTGTTGTAGTCAACGCCAGCATAGAAGCCACTGCCAACAGGATAATCTCAACTGATACAGGTGAAGAGTCGCCGGTTGTTGGGTTTGAAGTAGTGGTTGAAGTTGTTGCTGTTGAAGTTTTTGTTGAAGCTTTTGTTGATGTTGTGGTGGAAGCTTTTTCCAGGGTCGCACCAGTTACTGTGACTGTTTTAACCATTTTAGCAAATTGACTGCTAACTGTATTGCTGCCACCAGGAATCAGCATAACCGGGCCATGTGAATCATCCATAGCTACACCATCCATACCCCATGCAAGAAGTGTTTTTTCATTCATTGCAGTAGCTTTGTCATAAGGTACTTTCATTTTGTATCCATCAGTAGCTGTAGCACTGACAGTGGTAACATCGGTAACACCAATGGATTTTAGAATGTCTTTAAGACTTACACCAGTGTATAAATGAGAAACTTGTGCATCATTTTTTGTATAACTGGCTGTAAAACTATATGGGGTAAGCTTTGCCACATCTGTTGATGTTACCTTATGGGTTACACCATCAACCACAAAATTTACCGACCATGTTCCGGTTGGCAGGGTAGTACCGGCTGCAAAGCAGACTGATGTCATCCCCATTAACATAGCAAAAGTTAAGAAAGCAATAAAGAGTTTTTTGATTTTTTTCATTTTTCTACCTCCGTTATTTTATATTTATTGGAATTATATTCCAATACCTTATATTTATCCAATTATGATACAACTCATAGTATTTCATTTGAATATATAATATAACAAAATGTAAATATGCAGAATCATACCATAAAAGTATACTAGTCATTGCCTCATTCCACGACATCATATTCGTTTTATGGGAGCAAACATAATTAAATATTTTCTGCTAAGGAATTTCTCTTTAAAATTATATTTATCAATGCAATTCCCTTATCTAACAGAAAATCTTCATCAATATGGATTAAATTCCATCTATTTTTATTTCTATTTTAGCACCGGTCCTATAACCATCAAGTTCACTGACAACACCATTGACTGCATTATGCAGTATATTTTTTACAAAGGGCACCATTTCAATTTCCTTATCATCTATAAAAAGTTTAATGCCGCTTTCAGCCAGAGTGCAGTCACTTCTTTTTGATTTTCCCTGCAGGATTCTTATTGCCAGTTCACTGCAGTCATACCCGCATGCGCTGCAGCATTCAGGAGGAAAATCAGGCAGCTTGGCGAAAACTTTTTTTTCAATAAGATTTACCAGCTTTTCAATGTCCTTAACACCATTGATAACAGGAATACCTCTATATTCGCTTATTTCATTTGATATTTTTCCTGAAATAGCGAAAACAGTATCATCAAGCCTCTCGTCAATTTCCTCTGTTGTTGCAGCGGAAATTATCTTTGGTACATTGCAGTCTGTAACTCCTTCCAGAATTACAAAATCATGATTATAAAACCTTAATATATCTTCCATGGGGAGTTTACTCTGATAAAGTACATCAGTCTCATTATATCCCCTGGCTATTACAAGCTGTGAGCCTGCTTTTTTATGTCTGTCAGTATTTGAATTAGGTGTATCTATGGCAAATTTATCATAATGGATTTCTTTAACTGAACCAACAGTATAATTTCTTTTTATTAATTCCTTAATTATATTTTCAATTGTAGTTGTCTTTCCGGTAAGTGATATCCCGAAAACAGAAAATACACGCATAAAAATCCTCCTTTTTACAGTATTATAATGATACTATCATTACAGCAATCGTAAGAAGAATACTTAAAGCAATAAGTATATAATCCAGCTGCTGCATATTTAATACTAAATAACTTGTCCTCTCCGGGTATGCCCTAAATGCTCTTGTTTCCATAGCCATGGAAAGCTTCTGGGATTTAATAAAAGTCCCTGCCACTATTGGAGTAAAGATATAGGAATAAATCTGTATTTTCTTTTTAAAAGGTATTTTCTTTAAATCGATTCCTCTTAATTGGATTGCTATCAAACTATCCCTCATTTCTTCCATAAATATAGGAAGAAATCTAATGGCGATAGATGTCATAAAGGCAAACTCATATGGTACCTTCCACTGTACCAGTCCCTGAATTACTTTTCTTGTTGTGGTTGTGGTCATAATAGATGCAGAAACCAGAACCACAGACATTCTTTCCATCATCATCAGTCCCTTTTCAAGTCCTCCCATAGTTAAAATTCTTACACCTTTGATACTTAGGAAGGCAGTGCCTGAAGGTGAAAATATACTTTGCATTATTGCAATTGCAGCAAACAGATATATAAAACTTTTAAGTTTCTTTGTGATAGTTAAAATCCTGGCCCCGAAAATTATAGCTGCAATAAAAGAAACTAACAGTATACCAAACAATACTAATATATTATGTATAAAAACTCCCATTGTGGAAAGACACATCACAATAATCAGCTTGACTCTTGGATCCAGGTCTTTACCTACTATCATCAATAATTTTCCCTCCACTCAAAGTAATAGTTCTGTCAGCAAGCTGCTTTATAAAATGCATATCATGACTTATAACTGCCATTCCTATTCCTTTATCCTGCAGATTTCTTATTAGTTCTGACAAGTCTTTCTTTCGCTCTGCATCAAGTCCCGTAGTAGGTTCATCCATAACAAAAAATCCAGGATTATTTACAAGTATGGATGCAATTGCAAGCCTCTGTTTTTCTCCCCGGCTTAACTTGAATGTAGGAATCCCTTCAAGATGTGTTAAGCTAAAGGCTTCCAACATTTCATTTACCTTTTTCTTAATCTCCTCTTTAGGAATTCCCTTGATTTCCATTGGAAAAGATATTTCTTCACGGATAGACATTGAAAAAAGCTGACGTTCAGGATTCTGGAAAAGATATCCTACTTTTTTTCCTATCTCCCCTAATGTCATTTCTCTGGTATCCCTATCTAATATTTTTACACATCCACGGTCAGGTTTAATAATTCCCATAATTAATTTTCCCAGTGTTGTTTTTCCGCTTCCATTTGGTCCTGTGATTGCAGTAAACTCGTTTTGAAATAGTGTTAATGAAGCATTTTCTATAACAAAATCACCTTTTGGATATCTGAAGGCAGCTCCCAGCAGTTCAATATAAGGAATATTATTTGTTTCTTCCATTATTTCAGCACTCCATTATATGGTTCCAATATACCATTTTTCATGACCATTATTCTGTCAGCAATATCCAGGTTTTCAAAGTCATGTTCCACCATAATTATTGTTTTCCCCAGGTTTTTAAGCTGACCTATCATTTCTTTAATAATTCTTTTGCCCTCAGAATCAATTTGGGACATAGCTTCATCAAAAATAAGAATTTCTGAGTTAAGGCTCAAAACCGAAGCAAGTGCAATTAGCTGCTTCTGCCCCCCTGATAAAATAGCAGGAGACTCAAATCTGTACCTCTCCATACGAACTTTTTTTAAAGCATCACCAATCCGCTTACCTATTTCATCACGTTCTATGCAAAGATTTTCAGGACCAAAAGCAATTTCGTCTTCAACTACCGGTGAAAAAAGCTGTGTGTCAGGATCTTGGAATACTATACCCAATTTAGCTGCTATACTTGGCAATTTCATATCAGCGGCTAAATTTCCGTTAATAAGTACCTTTCCCTTATAATCTCCCTGAAAAACATGAGGAATGATGCCGCACATACAATGACACAAAGTAGTCTTACCGCAGCCGCTTAACCCAACCAGTGCCAGTATTTCACCCTTTTTAACCTTTAAATTGACTCCTCTTAAAATGTTTGTTTTAC
>JBAXYJ010000174.1:0-6352 GCA_041670885.1 Clostridiaceae bacterium | reverse complement strand
GCTGTAGATTGGGCACTGCAGGGAGAAGACTTAGGAGCCGGTGAGATTGTTTTAAACTGTATAAATACAGATGGAGTAAAAAACGGGTATGAAATAGAACTTACAAGGAAGATATCAGAAATGGTTAAAATTCCGGTTATAGCCTCCGGCGGAGCCGGAAAGATGGAAGACTTTCTTCATGTATTAAAAGAGGGAAAAGCAGATGCAGCACTGGCAGCTTCAGTATTTCATTATGGTGAGATAAACATAATGGATTTAAAGGAATACTTATCAGAAAATGAAATAATAATTAGAAGGTGAATGAAATGGAAGAAATTAATATAAAATACGATGAAAAAGGATTAGTACCGGCAATAATTCAGGATATAGAAACAGGAAAGGTTCTTATGCTGGCTTATATGAACGAAAAATCTTTAAATAAAACAATTGAAACGGGTAAGACCTGGTTTTTCAGCAGGAGCAGAAGTAAGCTTTGGAATAAGGGAGAAACTTCAGGTAATTTTCAAACTGTAGAGGAAATAAAATACGACTGTGATGGAGATACTCTTCTTATCCTGGTAAAGCAGAAGGGACCTGCCTGTCATACAGGAAGCATAACCTGCTTTTTTAATATAATAAAAGAAACTGAAAATCCAAAATGGGATGACAGCATACTTGAAAGCTTAGCAGCTACTATAAAAAATAGAAAAGATAATCCTAAGGGAGATTCCTATACCAACTACCTCCTCACCAAGGGAGTAGATAAAATATGCAAAAAAGTAGGGGAAGAATCCAGCGAAGTCATAATAGCTGCAAAGAATAACAGTAAGGAAGAGCTGACCTATGAGATATCAGATTTAGTCTACCATGTACTGGTATTGATGGAAGACAGAGGAGTTAAAATAGAAGATATTAAAAATGAACTAAGAAAAAGAGAAAAATAATCTAAAAAACCTTCATTAATGACTTGCATAAATATTAAGTTATATGTATAATTATAAGAAATAATTTAAGAGGTGTTATGATGAAGGGAATATTATACTTGGAGGATGGGACGATTTTTGAAGGCAGCGGCTTTGGATATTTAGGCACAAGCATAGGAGAACTGGTATTTAATACTTCTATGACAGGTTACCAGGAAATACTTACAGATCCATCTTATGCAGGACAGATAATTACAATGACCTATCCTCTGATAGGAAACTACGGAACAAATATAGAAGATAATGAATCATTAAAGGTTCATGCTTCAGGTTTTGTAGTTAGAACTTTTTCAAAAGCTCCTTCAAATTTTAAAAGTGAAGGCTCTATCGAAGATATGCTCATCAAAATGAAAATAGTCGGCATTTCAGACGTTGATACAAGACAAATTACTAAGAAAATCCGGGATAACGGAACTCTAAAATGTGTCATTTCTAATCAGGATATTCCAATAGAAGAATTAGATAAATTAGTAAAATCATATAACCAGCCCGATGACTGGATGAAAAAAGTTGGAACAAAAGAAAAATATATTATAGAAGGCGAAGGTTTAAATGTTGCTCTTATAGATTTTGGAGTAAAGCAAAATATTATAGAAAATCTAAAGAAAAGAGGCTGCAATATTACAGTCTTTCCTCACGATGCAGCCCCGGAGGAAATTCTAAGTATAAATCCTGATGGAGTACTGCTCAGCAATGGACCTGGAGATCCAAAGCTGGCAAAAGATTCTATTAAAACAGCAAAAAAACTCTTTGGGAAGGTTCCTATGTTCGGTATTTGCATGGGGCATCAGATAATAGGCTTGGCACTAGGTGCCGATACCTATAAGATGAAATTCGGGCATAGAGGAAGCAACCATGGAGTATATGACATAGAAAGAGACAGAGCATATATAACCTCTCAAAATCACGGATATGCAGTAGACCCGGAAAGCCTTACTGGGGATATGATAATTACTCATAAAAACCTGAATGATAATACAGTAGAAGGAATAAAGCATACAAAGCTCCCTGTATTTTCAGTTCAGTTCCACCCGGAAGGAGCACCTGGACCTGATGATACAGCTTATCTATTCGATAAATTTATTCAGATGATGAAGGAGGAGAAATAATGCCATTAGATAAAAGCCTTAAAAAAGTAATGATTTTAGGATCCGGACCTATAATTATAGGCCAGGCGGCAGAATTTGACTATTCAGGGACTCAGGCCTGCAAAGCAATAAAGGAAGAAGGAATAGAGACAGTACTTATAAACAGCAACCCGGCAACTATCATGACGGATTCCCACATTGCAGACAGAGTTTATATAGAGCCTCTTACAATAGATTCGGTTGAGAAGATAATAGAAAAGGAAAGACCGGACGGAATACTGGCAGGTTTTGGAGGACAGACTGCTCTAAACCTGGCATCAAAGTTATACTATGAAGGAATTATAGATAAATATAATGTTAAACTTTTAGGAGTAGATTTTAATGTAATAAATAAGGCAGAGGACAGAGAAGAATTTAAAAATCTTATGCTGGAGATTGGGGAGCCTGTTCCAATGAGCATAATAACCCATTCGCTTACGGAAAGCTTGGAATTTGCGGGTATTTGTGGGTATCCTCTTATAATAAGACCAGCCTTCACCTTAGGGGGAACCGGCGGCGGAATAGCAGATAATGAAAAAGAGCTGCTGGAGATATGCGATAAAGGCCTTAAATTGAGTCCAATAGGGCAGGTTTTATTAGAGAAAAGCGTGGCTGGCTGGAAAGAAATTGAGCTGGAGGTTATCAGAGATAAAAAAGACAACTGTATCATTATATGCAGCATGGAAAATTTTGACCCGGTGGGAGTTCATACCGGAGACAGTATAGTAGTTGCACCATGTCAGACTCTAAGAGATAAGGAATATCAAATGCTAAGAAGAGCTGCAATTAAAATAATAAGAAGCTTAGGTATTCAGGGAGGATGTAATATCCAGTTTGCTCTGAGTCCTTTTAATGAGGACTATTATATTATAGAGGTAAATCCAAGAGTAAGCAGATCCTCAGCCTTAGCATCAAAAGCGGCAGGATATCCAATAGCTAAAATAGCAGCAAAAATTGCAGTAGGATACTCACTGGATGAACTGAAAAACTATGTAACAAAAAGCTCCAGTGCCTTCTTTGAACCTGTACTTGACTACGTGGTAGTTAAAATTCCTAAATGGCCCTTTGATAAGTTTAAAGGAGCCGAAAGAAGATTAGGAACTCAGATGAAGGCAACCGGTGAGGTTATGGCCATATCAAGAGACTTTGAAAGTGCACTTATTAAAGCTGTAACCTGCTTAGAAGGAGAACTTACAGGACTCAGGCTTAAAAAATTTACTAAATTAAATAAAGATCAGCTTTTAAATAAAATATTAAAGTGTGATGATGAAAGAATATTTGCTATAGCTGAGGCAGTAAGAAAAGGGATTTCCATAGATTTAATCCATGAAAAGACAAAAATTGATAAATGGTTTTTATCAGGAATAGAAAATATAATAAATGCTGAAAGAAAACTAAAAAAAGGTGAAAATCTAGAATCTGCTGTTAAAGAAGCAGAAAAGATGGGTTTTACTGATAGAGAAATATGCTTTTTCTCAGGACTTGAAGAGGGAAAATTAGATAATATAAGAAAAGAAAATAATATGTTCCCGGTATATAAAATGGTGGATACCTGCGGCGGAGAATTCCAGTCAGAGACTCCATACTTTTACTCCTGTTATGATTCACAGGATGAAAGCCCGGAGGATAATAGTAAAAAGATTCTTGTTATCGGTTCAGGACCAATTAGAATAGGACAGGGAATAGAATTTGACTACTGCTCAGTCCATGGAGTCTGGGCTATAAGAGAAGCAGGTTTCAAGTCTATTATAATAAATAATAACCCGGAAACTGTAAGCACAGACTTTGATACAGCAGATAAGCTGTATTTTGAATCTCTCTACATAGATGACGTTATGAATGTAATCAGAAAGGAAAAGCCAGAAGGAGTTATAGTTCAGTTTGGAGGTCAAACCTCTTTAAACCTGGCCTATGAACTAAATAAGAGAAAGGTTAACATAATAGGAACCGGATTTCATGCTATAGATTTAGCTGAAGACAGAGATAAATTCAGGATGCTTCTTGAAGAACTTGAAATTCCTGTTCCAGAAGGCATCGCCGTTACCAATATGGTCGAGGCGAAGGCAGCAGTTACTAAGATAAAATATCCGGTTCTTGTCAGACCTTCCTATGTAATAGGGGGAAGGGCTATGGAAGTAATATATGACGATGAGAGCCTGATTAGATATCTAAAAGAGGCAGTCAGCATAAATAAGGACCAGCCAGTCCTGATTGATAAATATATAAAGGGAACAGAAATTGAAGTTGATGCACTTTGTGACGGAGATAATATACTCATTCCTGGGATAATGGAGCATATAGAAAGAACAGGAGTCCATTCAGGGGACAGCATAACAGTCTACCCTACAATAACCTTAAGTAAAGATACTATAGATACCTTAGTCAGCTATACCGAGAAAATCTCAAAGAAATTAAACGTTCAGGGTCTGGTAAATATTCAGTATGTTTATGATGGAGAAAAGGTATATGTAATTGAAGTTAACCCAAGAGCATCAAGAACAGTACCTATTCTAAGTAAAGTAACTAAGATTCCAATGGTAAAAATCGCAGTGGATATAATGCTGGGCAAAAAGCTAAAAAATATGGAGTTTGGTGTTGGACTTATTGAGAACAGAAATTTATATGCTGTAAAGGTTCCGGTATTCTCCACTGAAAAGCTGTCAGATGTAGATACTTATCTGAGTCCCGAAATGAAGTCTACAGGAGAGGTTCTGGGAGTAGATAAGAAGCTGAATATCGCTTTGTATAAAGGATTTAAGGCAGCAGGATTTAAAATACCAAAGGACGGAAGTATGTATATATCTCTGAAAATCCAGGATAAAGACGAGGGAGAAGCAATTGTAAAAATGTATCAGGAGCTGGGCTTTAAAATATACGCCTCACCAGGAACCGGAGAAGATTTAATAAAATCAGGAATAGACTGCAAAATTTTAGAATACAGCAAGGCCCATAAGCTGATTAAAGATGGAGATATTAAATTAATAATAAACACACCTACAAAAGGAAACACAAAAGACAGAAACGGGTTCAGATTAAGAAGAAAAGCTTCAGAATACAGAGTTCCTGTATTTACCTCCATAGATACTGCCAAAGTATTTTAAGGGGAAATAAAAATTGAAAAAGATGGAATTGAAAAAAACTCCAGGGCATTAAGCGAATATTTCAAGTATTAAGAGGGGAGATAAGACCTCTCTTTTTATTGTAAAATTATTCATTTTCCTTATATCTGATATTAATGTATAATTGCTGTGAGGTGATTTAATGAATCCAACAGCATTTAGAATATTAGGCTTAGATATCAGGTGGTATGGCATACTAATTGCATCAGGAATGCTTATAGCCATGCTAACAGCAATTAAAACCTGTAAATTCCATAATGTCAGCTCTGATGATATTTTTGATACTGCTTTTATAGCTCTTCCTATAGGAATAATAGGAGCCAGGCTCTACTATGTGCTTTTTAATTTTAACTATTACAGGGAGAATATTTCTCAGGTTTTAAATATAAGACAAGGTGGACTTGCCATTCATGGAGGTATTATATTCGGAGTTATAGCTGCATTTATTTATACTAGAGTAAAGAAAATAAATCTTATAGATTTATTAGATACAGCAGCACCATCAATAATTCTGGCTCAGGGCATAGGAAGATGGGGGAATTTTATGAACAGTGAGGCCCACGGAGGTCCGGTATCATATGATTTTATAAAGCATTTCCCTGTATTTATTCAAAAGGGAATGTATATTGAAGGAACGTATTACCATCCAACATTTTTATATGAATCAATTTGGAATTTAACAGTTTTCTTTTTGCTGCTATATATTTTAAAAAATAGAAAAGAAAAAGGTATGGTATTCTTTACATACATTGGTCTATATTCCTTAGGAAGATTCTTCATCGAAGGCTTGAGAACAGACAGCCTGATGATAGGACCATTTAGGATTGCTCAGCTTGTAAGTTTGACAGGGATATTAATTTTTATATTATATTTAGCTATTAAGGGAAGATTATTCAGAAAAAAAGTAAGTGATTAAGTAAAAATGAATGATATAAAAACATATAACGGGAACCTAAATGGGTTCCCGTTTGTTCAAGTGGAGTACAAAATAGTCCATGCCTTAAGGAATGGCATGGACTCTATGAAACTCTTCCACTACCTTATATCCTACTTAAAAACTATATCCCTCGTAACTATACCTGCGCTTGATGCCTTTATATGCGGATTTGATTTTAGCTTCTGAAGTTCCTCTGGTGTACCGTAT
>JBAXYJ010000173.1:0-6393 GCA_041670885.1 Clostridiaceae bacterium | reverse complement strand
AGTGCTTTTATTTTTCTCTTCCGGTTTTGGAGGAAAGATATTTACTGAAATCGGCTACCATTATATATTTCTTATCCCTGATAAAAAGGAGAATAAGCTTTTATACGGAATAGCCTCTTCTTTTATTAAAATAATAGCAGATGGCATACTGCTCTTTCTGCCATTTGCAGTACTTTCTCATTCATCGGTTATAGATTTTATTCTTTGTCTTATAACTTATCTGGCAATTGGAATAATGCTGAATATAAGCGGAGTATTTGCCTATAGGGCAGCAATATTTTTGGGCTTTACTGGAATAGTTATGCAGTCTGTATTTATGATGCTGTTTCAAATTGTACTTATGGTTATCGCTATTGTATTAATGGGAATAGGAACAGCATGGTTTACATTATTTAATTCGTATTCTTTGTTTACCGGCCTTCTTATTTATAGTATAGTCCTGGCAGGATTATTTACTGCAGCAGCAGCAGGACTCTTTGATAATATGGAATTTTAAAGGGCAGAAATGCTCTTTAATTTTTTATTTAAATTATAGTATTTTAAAGATAAATAACAGTAAACCTATTAAATAAACCATTATAAAGAAAAGCTGATTTGCACCGAATATATATATATAGTACAATTATGAAATACTATATATTGTGGTTTGGAGGATGCATTTATGCTATATGTTGTAAAAAGAGACGGAAGAAAAGTAAATTTCGAAACGGGAAAAATTGCCGATGCTATAAAAGGAGCAGCTATAGAGGGTAGTTTTAATTTAAAGGAAAGCCAGGTTTATGAGCTGACAGAGCTGGTTGTGAGAAAATTTGAGGAAGAAAAAAGAGAAGCATTAAAGGTAGAGGAAATTCAGAACCTGGTGGAAAATGTTCTGGAACAAAATGGCTTTAATGAGATAGGACAGATATATTCTAATTATAGAAAAGAAAGAACAAAGGTCAGAGAAATAAAATCCGACTTAATGAAAGTAATAGGTACAATTGGAGTTGAAACAGACAGAGATAATGCAAATGTTGGAAATAATTTCAGCTCAAAGCTTTTAAGAATTGCTTCAGAATCTAATAAATGGTTTAACCTGGCATCAATGCCAAAGCATTTAGCAAAGGCCCATGAAAATGGAGACATATATTATCATGATTTAGACAGTTACAATTTATCTATAAATTGTTTACATATACCCACTAAGGAAGTACTTGAAAAGGGCTTTAATACCGGATATGGTACTATAAAAAGACCGAAAAGGATAGAAGCTGCAGCAGAGCTTTGCTGTATTTTGCTTCAATCAACTCAAAATGACATGTTTGGCGGGCAGTCTCACCCGGATTTTGATAATGATTTAGGAATATTTGTTGAACCGACCAGGAAAGAAATAAGAGAAGAGTATATTGAGCTTGGGATTCAGGGAGAAAGATTAAAAGAGCTTACAGAAATCAAACTGAGTAAAAGAGTATCTCAGGCAATGCAGGGTATAGTTTATAATTTAAATACCATGCATTCCAGAGCAGGTTCACAGGTTCCTTTTTCATCAGTAAATATAGGAATTCCCATTTCTAAAGATGCAGCACTCGTATGTGAGCTTTTTCTTAAGGAATATGAAAAAGGATTGGGAAAGGGAGAACAGCCAATATTTCCAAATATAATATTTAGAGTAAAAGCAGGAGTTAACAGAGAAGAAAATGATCCTTATTATTATCTTTATACTCTTGCATGCAGCGTGGCAGCAAAAAGGATGAATCCTACATTTATGAATCTGGATGCAGATTTTAATAAAGCATATTATGATAAAGGAATAGTTCCTGCTACCATGGGCTGCAGAACATATGTTATGTCTAATGTAAATGGAGAGCCGGGAACTAAAGGAAGAGGAAATATTGCCCCGGTTACGATAAATTTACCGAGAATCGGGATATTATCCAAAGGAGACATTTCTAAATTCTTCTCTTTACTAGACGATAGGCTTCAGCTTTGTCATGAAGCTCTTTTGCATAGATATGGTATACTAAAAAAGCTTAAAGTGAAAGATCTTCCATTTGTTGCAGGACAGGGACTAATGAAGGGATCTGAAAATCTTTTGCCTGATGATTCAATTGAACCTATACTAAAGCAGGGGACATGGGCTATCGGCTTTATAGGACTTGCTGAAACACTTACAGCTCTTACAGGAAAACATCACGGTGAGTCCATTGAGGAAAGAAACCTGGGAGTTAAAATAATATCTCATATAAGAGAGTTTACAAATAGTAAAACAATAGAGGACAGGCTTAATTGGAGCACATATGCTACACCGGCTGAGGGCTTAAGCGGCAGATTTGTACTTCAGGACAGGAAGATATTTGGAAATATTAAAGGGGTAACAGATAAGGATTATTATTCAAATAGTTTCCATGTTCCTGTTGGGTGCCCTATATCCATTAAAGACAAATTAGAAATAGAAGCTCCATATCACAAGCTTTGTAATGCAGGTCATATAAGCTATATTGAACTTGATGACAGGCCAACGGGAGATGTTCTAAAGGATATAATTGATTTTGCATATAAGAATACTAATATAAGCTATTTAGGAATAAATTTTCATATCAGGTACTGCAGGGACTGCGGCACATTCCTCCGCAGCAGTCAAAGCAAATGCCCTAAATGCAGCGGCTATAATATTCAGGGCATTTCAAGAGTTACAGGTTATCTTAGCCTGGATGAAAGGTTTGGAGCTGGAAAATCAGCAGAAAGAAAGGATAGAGTATCACATAAACTAAATAGGTGAATATTATGAATGATAAAAAAATCAGATTAGCAGGGATGATTCATGAAAGCCTGGTTAATGGCCCCGGAATCAGGAGAGTTTTCTTTTCTCAGGGCTGCAGACATAACTGTGATGGCTGCTTTAATCCTGAAACACATTCATTTGCAGGCGGAAAAGAATATAACATGGATGATATAATAAGGGATATAAAAGACAACCCAATGATTAAAGGAGTTACCTTCAGCGGGGGCGACCCCTTTCAGCAGGGGGATAAGTTTTCTTATCTGGCATTAAAATTAAAAGAAAATAATATAAATATCTGGTGCTACACAGGATACACATATGAATTTATTTTGGATAACTTAAGCAGACCCGGGTGGGTTAATCTTATAAATAATATTGATGTGCTTGTAGACGGAAGATTTCAGATGGATAAAAAGGAAGAAGGGCTGAAGTTTAAGGGATCTATTAATCAAAGAATTATAGATGTTAAAGAAAGCTTAAAATCAGGTAATATAATTACACTTAATTATTAAGGAGAATTGTTATTATGTGTAACAGAGAGAATAGAGGAAAAGCAGGTGCAATTGCTTTAAAAAAATCAGCGCAAGAAAAAATACGAAAAAATAAAATAATCTAATCAAAGAATTAGATTATTTCAGAAAAATGAAAATTCCTTTAGTAAAAACAGAACTTTCAAAGCAATCTGGAATATCTATAGCAACATTAAATAGAAAAACAAATCGTGATTAGAGAAAAATTGAAACAGATGAAAATATTTTGTAAATTCACTACTATATTAATACGGAAATTGTAATTATGGGCTGTGTGCATTTATAAGTGTAAAATATTATATGTATTCTCTCTGGATAAATGTGAAAATTATAAATAAGAGATAGTGCTTTTATAATAATTTACCCTAAAAAATTTAATGTATAGACATAAGGAAATATACAGGATTATGTTTTATAATCACTTAGTAAGGGGACTGTTCAAACTTATATACTACCCCCAGAGTAGACATTTAAGAATTGTTTATCTCTGGGGTGTTTTTATGTCAAAATCAGAATACCAAGTTAGTCAAAGCTGCACATATTTAGCAATAAAATATGGTTACTATGAAGCTCAATTAGTGAGTGTGTGTATTTGTTAATTGCAAGGTCTATTGACCAACAAACTTGAAAGCTGCATAAAAAGATTGTTGCCTGATAATAAGTTATAAATCCAAAAATATTAAATTTTACGTTATCTACTTGACGGAGTGCACACCAAAGCAACAGCCTCATTTTATTATAATATTAGTGCATAGTTCACTCGTATCCGGACAGTGTAACGGAATTATCCGGACATCTTGTCTAGTTAATATAAAAAAGCTACCCTTTAATTAAGAATGTTAAGTGGGAGCTAAGTATGAGGAGGTTGGAAACTGGAAGCAAGAGAAATCCTGAGATTAAAGTACGAAGCGGGGTTATCATTAAGAGAGATTGGAAAAGTGATTATTTCGAATTAATGATTCCAGTACGGGGTTCAACCCCGTACCAGTAATCTTTAGTTAAGATACCACCTGTATGCAGGTGGATTCCGCTATTGGTTATCTTATAGCAGAATGCCTATATTTTTTAGAATAATATTCACGCATATTCATAGTTCCTGTTTCAACCCACATTATGTACAATACAATCCGTTATTGCATCAGCATTAACACTTCCGCCCAACTTGGAATGCCAGTCTTCTTTTCGATACTGTGTATAGAAGAGTATATTTTATTAATATTATATTTAATTAACACATTACTAAAATAGAACATATTAAATTGTTAAAAATATTTTAATAAATAATGAAATAATGTAATAAAAGTAATATAATGTAAATATTAAATTAATTTAATAAGTGTACACTTGTTATTAACACTTAATGAAGAAGGGTGGTATATAATGAGACTAAAAAAAATATTAAGTATTTTGACATTTTTGATAGTTACATTTACTAGTATTAATGTATATGCAGATAAAAGTACCGGAGTGTTAAATGATTCTAATATTACAAAAGCAGAAATGAAAATATTAAAAGCAGAATCGGATGCTAAGGATAAGTTAATATCTGAAAGCTTAAAAATTAATTATAGTGAATTGAATCAAGTATTACCAATGAGTACAGGTTATGAATACTATACAATAGATGTTACAAATTATGCACAGGAAACAACATACTGGTGTGGGCCTGCATCAGCAAAACAAACTTTAAGTTTTCATAAGAGTATAACAGGTAGTGGAAATAGTCTTCCATCACAATCTCAATTAGCTATTGATTCAGGCACAACAACAAGTGGAACAAGTTCTGCTAACTTAAAAAATGCTCTCAATAAATATGCAAGCACATTCTATTTTACTAATCATTTATATGTTGCTGCAGATATAGCTAACACATCTAACCCAGGAGCAATACTAGAAAATAGATTAGCATATGACATTAGAAATAAGTATGATGCGCCAATACTTTTACTTCAGTGCCAATATTTACCTAGATATAATGGATTAAATATAAGACATTATAATACTTCCAGTGGATATTATCATGAACTTAGTACTGGAGATAAACAAATAAGAAATGTTGATCCACATTATAATGCTGCTTATAGAGGAATATTTTGGGATGAACTTGGTAACACAACTATAAACAGTGTTGCAAGAGCAGTTTATCAAGCAGATTTACATGGTACTAATCTAGTTATGGTATACTAACAAAAATTTATTATAATTAGGAATAGTTAAATCTATTCCTAATTATTTATTAATACAGGATTTTGTTTAATTTTATTATATTTATATAAAATTCTTATAAGATAACTATGAACTGTAGTGAGGATTTATAAATGAGAAAAAAGCTATTTTATTTTATGTTTTTTTTAATATTTACTTTTTCCATTTTAATATTGACTAATTGTATTAAAAATACTTCAAACTTAAATATAGCATATGAAGAAGATAAAAATATTCCCATTATTGATAATATTAATATAATTACTAAAATCAATATACCTTATAGTAATTACACACATCCATGTATGGTTAATAATGATTTAATTTTATGTGCAAACATAGGTTTGGAATTTGTAAATTCTATTATTCAAGTTAATACTGAAAATAAAAAAAATTGTATAGTTTCAAAATCTGAATATAAGGAGCCTGCTATACAAGATACTATGGCTAATGAAAATTGGATAATGTGGGTAGATGCTACTAGTTTTCATGATTTATTTAAAATTTATGCACGAAATATAAAAACAGGAAAAATAAAGATAGTCTATGAATTTACACGTGGAGAACCTTCTTTAGATGCACCATATTTATATCAATACTATATTGCATGGATTAATGCAGATGATAAAGATGCTAATATAATGCTTTATAATTTGAAAACTGATAAATTAATTAAAGTGGGAAAATTAAATACATTTAGCCTTTATAATAATTTTGTTCATATGGAAAATAATAAATTGCTATGGACCGATTGTATTAATAATCAAGGATATTATTTTATTTATGACTTAGCTACATCAAAAATTAATAAATATAAATCTGAATTTAAATATCCAGGCTATGCAAAGCTTAGTAATAATAAAATATATTCTATAAATTTCCAAGACTACTCAGTTT
>JBAXYJ010000172.1:0-6423 GCA_041670885.1 Clostridiaceae bacterium | reverse complement strand
GTGCATTTTGAGGATCATTAATCCATTTTTCTATAAGTGGACTTGTAACGTAGCTGCCATAGTTTTCTTCCATGCTTTTTCTCAATGCATCCTTTGAGGCTAAAAGCGGCACACTTTTCAGTTCATTACCAAAATTAATAACAGTGCTTATAACCTGGTTCTTTTCACTTATGCTGCCTTGGTTAATTTTCCAGTAGGAAAGGAATATAGTAACTCCAATAATAAAGGTTAAAAATACTATCCACATTAGTTTAGTATCTCTTATCTTTTCATACTTTATAATTCACACCAGCTTATAATTATTAGGGACGGTTCATAATTATTTTATTTTTTAAATATTAAAAAATACCATTTATTTTATATAAAGTTAATGGTATTTATTGATAATACTTAATGAGGAATCTTTGTAATTTTTATAATAACTTGTTAACTGAAATATCTGCCAAAAGGATTATTATATTAAATAACAAGTTTGAAAATTGTGCATAAACTGGAATTATAATTATAGTTATTTATGGAGAATGTTTATGTATCAATGTCCTTATTTTAGCAGGAGACCTGTTAAGAAAAATTTCTCAAAAGAAGAAGCTTTATGGATTGCTAAGCATCTTAATATAAAATTTGATAAGTTTGATGCTGAACAATTTAGGATTGGACTGAATGTTGAATTAGAGCATGGAACAGTTAATCCATACACTAACATTACTAACGATGATCCAATTTTAACAGGCAAAATAACATTGGCTCATTTGAATGAATATCCTGATTACTATAAAAGGCTTACAAAGATGGAAAAAGAGGCCGAAGATTATTGGAACAGCGAGGATAAATAAGTTATTTACATTTTATTTTTTTAATTAATAGATACACTGGGGAAAAAATTTGAAGGTTAAATCAAATTACAAGATTTCAGCATTTAGAGACAATTTCCTTGAAAATATAAACCCAAATTAAAAAAGCGAGTATAGGCTAAGCCCATTACTCGCTGATTTTTTAAATTATAATAATACTGACTTTTTAATATGGCAGCTGTCCTCTATATGAAAATGTTGTACCATGAGCAGCTGTTGATTTTGCACTGGAGTTATTAATTAGATAAATTTTTTAAGAACCGTCCCCATCTACTCCGCCAGAATTTTCATAAACTCTTCTCCGGATATTGTCTCTTTATCTAAAAGATATTTAGCCAATTCATGCAGTTTATCTTTATTCTCCTCAAGAATCTTAGAAGCCCTGCTATGTGCTGATTTAATAATTGAGAGAACTTCAGTATCAATCTTGGAGGCAGTATCAGAAGCCACAAGAAGAGAAGTATCCCCTCCTAAATAAGGATTGTTCACAGTTTCCAGTGCCATCATATCAAATTCAGAGCTCATGCCATACCTTGTAACCATAGCTCTGGCAATTCTTGTTGCCTGCTCTATATCATTAGATGCACCGGAAGTCATATTATTAAATATAAGTTCCTCAGCCGCACGGCCTCCCATAAATGTTGCTACTTTATCAAAAGCCTGGTCTTTACTTAAAAGAACCTGCTCTGTCTCATCTACCTGCATAGTATAGCCTAACGCTCCTGATGTCCTAGGTATTATTGTTATTTTATGCACTGGTGCTGAATTTTTCTGTTTAGCTGCAACCAAAGCATGTCCTATTTCGTGATAAGCTATTGTTAACTTGTCTTTCATAGTTATCACAGCATTTTTTCTCTGATATCCAGCTATTACAACCTCTACTGACTCTTCCAGATCACTTTGAATAACCTGTTCATGCCCCATTTTTACTGCACGAAGAGCTCCCTCATTTATCATATTAGCCAAATCTGCTCCTGATGCACCGGATGTTGCTCTTGCTATGGCATTAAAATCTATATCAGGACTTAAATTAACATTTTTAGAGTGAACCTTTAATATAGCTTCACGCCCGGAAAGATCAGGCAGTTCAACCGGAATTCGTCTGTCAAATCTTCCTGGTCTTAAAAGTGCCTTATCCAGAGTTTCAGGTCTATTAGTTGCAGCTAGAATTATTACACCTTTATCTGCATCAAAACCATCCATTTCACTAAGAAGCTGATTTAAAGTCTGTTCTCTTTCATCATTTCCTCCAATTCCTCCTGAATCTCGTTTTTTACCTATGGTGTCTATTTCATCGATAAATATAATACAGGGTGCCTTTTCCTGGGCTTGTTTAAATAAGTCTCTTACTCTTGCAGCTCCCATACCTACGAACATCTCAACAAATTCAGAACCTGAAATAGAAAAAAATGGTACTTTTGATTCTCCGGCTACTGCTTTTGCTAGAAGTGTTTTACCTGTTCCCGGAGGCCCTACAAGCAGCGCACCCTTTGGCACCTTAGCTCCCATATCTTTATATTTCTTTGAGTCATTCAGATAATCTATAATTTCCTGCAATGCTTCCTTTGCTTCATCCTGACCTGCCACATCTGCAAATGTCTTGCCTGTTTGGGCTTCAACATAGACCTTTGCTTTGCTTTTACCAAAGGCCATGGCATTTGATCCTCCCAGTTTATTTTGCAATTTTCCTGCAAACATCTGCCCTAATCCTATAAACAATAAGATTGGTAAAACCCAGGTAAACAGGAAAGTAACCAGAGGTGAGTTTACTTTGGGAATAACCTGTGAAAACTGAACTTTTGCTTTATAAAGACGTTCAACTAACTGTAAATCAGCCACTCGACCAGTCGAATATAAGCTCTCTTTACCATCTTTGTCTCTGACCGTATATCCTATTTTGTTATCCTGTATCTCAACAGTTTTTACATTTCCACTGTCAATTTGAGATAGAAATGTGCTATATTCAACCTGAGTTACTGGCTGTTTTTCCATTAAAGGAAAAACATAAGTATTTAAAATGAGTAAAATGCTTATAGCAATTAAATAATAAAACATTATTGGCTTTTTCGGATATTTTTGTACTTTCATTTAGCATTCTCCTTTTATTTTTTTATCTTAAATGAATCTTCTGCATCAGTATATTTAATTTTTTCAGTCCTCTAATAATGTCATTTAGAGTTTCTTCATCCATATCATTAATTTGTTCTGAAAATTTATTATTAAGAGTTCTGTCTATTTCAGTTACAGCTTCATATCCTTTGTCTGTGAGAGCAACCTTAACTACTCTCTCATCCTCTTGATCTCTTATTCGTTTTAAGAATTCCATTTTTTCTAGTTTCTTGCACATTGCAGATATATTAGCACCAGCCATACATGTATCATTTGCTAAACTTCCAATTGTGTGAGAGCCGCATTGGTGCAGCTCTGTAAGTATCCTTACCTGCATCATGGTTAAACCGTATTCTTCACATACAGGACTAAATATGCAATTTCCATTTTCGCTTATCTTTCTTGTATAATCCCATATTATATTCTTAAATTCCGAAACGTCCATTAAAGTACCCCCTAATATATATACTTTATATATATTATATTCTATATTATTTATAAATAATAGTCAATGGAAAAATATCACCCCAGGGGTGTAAAATTTGGTAAAATTGGGCACATTTTGGAACCATCCTTATTAGCTTAGCAGCATGGCTCCTGATTTTCTTAAAAAAATTTCAATTTCTTCTTTATTAAGATATGGATTTCCTATAAGGGAATGTTTAGTATCTTGTCTTTTATTTGTGTGGAAGTCAGAGCCTGCAGTATAAAAGGAATCCCTTAACATCGCCGCAGCCATAAAATAGAAGGAATCCCAAAGTGAGTTAGTACAGTATTTTGCTTCTATACCATCAAAGGATAAATCAAAAAGTTCTGAAAGATATTTGGGCTCTATTCGTGCAGGATGTGCTAAAACTACAGCTGCTCCATAGGTTCTTAATAGGTGTATAGCTTCAGAAGCAGAAAGATATTTTTCTGAAGTGTCTGTACACTTAAAATCACGAAAAAGATTTCTAGCATTTTTAGCTTCACGAGCTTTTATCATTTTAAGTATATCTTGAAATGTACTATCATTATACTGATTATTTCTAAAATAACCTAGTATGTGAACTTTTATATTTTTATATCTTGATGATACCTCAACTGCCGGAACTACTGATATACCATATTGCCTGCCGGCTTCTGCAGCCTCCTTAATTCCAGCGGTTGTATTATGGTCAGAAATTGCTATTATGTCAACTCCTCTTTGTTTTGCTTCTATAATTATTTCCCTGGGGCTAAGATCGCCGTCAGATGCATTAGAATGAATATGAAAATCGCCTTTATTTAACATAAAAAATACCTGTAAGAAATATTAATCGGTTTAATTTAGTATATGAAAATAATGGGGACGGTTCTCAATTATTTACTGAAGTTTACTTCTGTTAGCAAGTTTCTGATGCTTGTACAACTTATATAATTCTAATAGCAGCTAAGACTTACACCATGCCTCTATTATTTAGCAAAGAACATAAATTAGAATTTATATCTTATCATTAATAAAGTCATATATATATTCAGATACTTCCTTTAGAATTTCTAAACTCTCTTTATAATCTTCTTTTTCCAAATCATGATTAGCACCTTCAATTGTTTTCAATGTTACATTTTCAAATTTATCAATTTTACTTATATATTCTTTATCAAAGCAGATATCATTTGTGCCTACTATTACCATACTATTTGTGCTTATTATTCCTTCAATACAATCAGCCCAAGGAGTCAGGAACACGTGTTTTTGCTTATAATTATTAAATTTACTTATTAATTTTATTTGTATATATGTTCCCAAACATTTTCCAATAAAAATTATCTTTTTATATTTTTTTTCATTTAAACATTTCCTTATTGCCTCTTCTGTCTCTTTAACTAAACAGGAATATGTTATTTCATTTAATTCAACATCTTTATCTGTTTTTTGAAAGCCATAATCAATACCCAGCACATCATATCCTGATTGTAAAGACACATTATATGAGTAATATAGAAGCAGACCAAATGTTGTGTATCTGCCTCCTGGTAAAATAACAACTAAAGTATCTTTATCTTGTATTATATATTCATTCTTTATGTTAACTCCCCAATGAGATTTTACCTCAATAACCTTTTCCAATATCTTTTCCCCCTTAAGATACAGCATAAATAACCACCATTTATATTGTTAATCTTGTCCTAATTAATTATATACCCTGTCATTATTTATTGTAAATATTAACAATCCTATCTAATATATTGTTATAGTAATTTGAGCTTCACGTGGGATAATACTTCACATGAAGCCCATAAGAAATTATTCTTGTGGATTAGGATTTCTATCAGAAGCCGTAGTTCGCAGAGTGTCCATACCTTGGCTGTTTCCTTTATTATTGCTTGGAGGTTTATTGGACTTCTGATTTTTAGCTTTGTTTTTATTATTCGGCATATTAAAGCTCCTTTCGATAAAAATTAGCATTAAGGAAATTTCTATTATAGTTTTTACTAAATATAAATAAGTATGCAAAGATGGATGGTTCAAAATTACTATAATAATAAATATTTCTTTCTGTAAGGTTTTAATTAAGCTTAAAAGACTACTCTTCTATTCTCTGCATAAAATACTAGTAAGCAAATATTTATGGAGCATTTATGGTTTATAACAGATACCTGGCATTAAATTATATTGAAAAGTATGCGGAAAATCCAAATATAAACAGGTACCCTTATTATGAAAAAGATGACTGTGCAAATTTTATCTCACAGGTACTTCATGCTGGAGGTATGGCAGAGCTGGGAAGCAGATGGGATTCTTATAGTTCCTGGTTTTGCCATACAAATAAAGAAACTGACTTGAAAAAAGTATCTATAACCTGGAGAGCAGCCCGATATTTCAGGAAGCATTGGGGTAATGAAAATGGAGTTGGCTTTAACAGAGCAAAAAAATTTTATACAATGACGGTGAGTCAGGCTATGCAAAGTTATCCGGATCTCTATCACCTGCTTCAGACAGGTGATGTAATTCAATACGGGAAACCGCAAAATCAAAATCTTCCCTATCACACTCAGGTAATTTATAAAAAAGGCTATAACCAGGCTCTTGGCAAAAATGATATTTTCATTGCACAGCATACAAAAAACTTAATTGGAGCATCTTTATATGAGTACCTAGCTAGGCAAACTGACAAAGATTTTAAAAAAATATATGTCTATATAATTCAGTAGTATTAATATTTGATTAATATATCAACAGTATTTTAATGTAATGCCTTGACATTTCAATTATATAAATTATAATAGAAACAATTACTTAAACATCTATAAAAGCTTTGATAGGGAAGAGTAAAAAGTATATGCCTTAAAGAGAGTGGGACAAGGTGAAAACCCATAGGTTTAAATGCTTTTGAAAATCACCCTGGAGCTGCAGGCTGAAATAAAGTAGGCTGTGCCGGTTAACGCCGTTATTAATTAAGATATAAATTTGGGTGGCACCGCGATCTACTTCTCGCCC
>JBAXYJ010000171.1:0-6491 GCA_041670885.1 Clostridiaceae bacterium | reverse complement strand
CCTGATGTGGATTATATAGAAGGATTATCGCCTGCTATTTCCATAGATCAGAAGACCACCTCAAGAAACCCCAGATCAACTGTAGGAACAGTAACTGAAATATATGATTATCTTAGATTATTGTATGCTAAAATTGGTATACCTCATTGCCCAATCTGCGGAGAAAAAATAGAAAAGCAGACAGTAGACCAGATGGTAGACAATATAATGAGCTTAGATACAGGTACAAAAATTCAGATTCTGTCTCCTATTATAAGAGGAAGAAAAGGACAGCATGAGAAGGTAATAGAAGGAATAAAGAAAAATGGATTTGTAAGGGCAAGAATCGATGGAGAGCTTTATGATTTAGAGGATGATAGTATCTCCCTTGATAAAAATAAAAAGCATACCATAGAAGCTGTTGTTGACAGGCTGGTTGTAAAAGAGGATATAAGAAGAAGACTTACAGATTCCATAGAAACCTCTCTTAAATACGGAGCAGGATTAATTGTTGTTAATATTTTTGGGGATAAGGATATTTTATTTTCAGAGAACTTTTCCTGCCCTCACTGTAATATCAGCATTGAGGAAATAGCTCCCAGACTTTTTTCATTCAACACCCCTTATGGAAGGTGTGAAAGATGTGATGGCTTAGGAGTATTAATGGAGCTGGATGAGGATCTTTTAATTCCTGATAAGAATAAAAGTATAAAGGAAGGGGCCATAGATTCTCTTGGAAACAGCTCAATAAAGGAGGACAGCTGGACATATAATATTTTAAGTTCCCTTTCAAAAAAATATAAATTTTCACTGGATACTCCAATAAAAAAATTACCGGAGAATATATATAAAACTATTTTATATGGCACTGACGGAGAAAAGATAAAGGTAAAGTATGCAAAGGAAAATGCCAACATAGAGGTAAATCACAGCTATGAGGGTATAATGAATAATCTTAAAAGAAGATATAAAGAAACAAATTCAGACTATATTAAAAGGGAAATAGAAGGATATATGTCTGTTAACAAATGCCCGGACTGTAATGGTGCCAGGCTGAACAAAGAAGCTCTGTCTGTTCTTATAAGCGGAATAAATATATATGAGTTCTGCAGACTTTCCATAAAGGAAGAAATTAAATTTTTAAATTCTCTTAACCTAAGTGAAAGAGAGCAGATGATAGGAAAAGAGATTCTAAAGGAAATAAAAAGCAGGCTTAATTTTCTTGTAAATGTAGGACTTGATTATCTGGACCTTAACAGAGCAGCTGCTACTTTATCAGGTGGAGAGGCTCAGAGAATAAGGCTGGCAACTCAGATAGGTTCATCCTTAGTGGGAGTTTTATATATTTTAGATGAGCCCAGTATAGGACTTCATCAGAGAGATAATGACAGGCTTATAAAGACGCTGAAAGACTTAAGAGACTTAGGCAATACTTTAATAGTAGTTGAGCATGATGAGGATACCATAAGAGACGCTGATTACATAGTAGATATAGGGCCATACGCCGGAGAGCATGGAGGAGAGGTAGTAGCAGCAGGAACACTGGAGGATATTAAAAGTGTTAAGGAGTCTATTACTGGCCAGTACCTAAGAGGAGAAAAAAAGGTTTTAGTTCCCCTTAATCGAAGAGAAACCGGGGATAAATTCATAACTATAATAGGTGCTGAAGAAAACAACCTGAAAAATATAGATGTGAAATTTCCTCTTGGAGTATTTAACTGTGTAACCGGAGTTTCGGGATCAGGAAAAAGTACATTAGTTAATGAGATATTATATAAGGGCTTACATAAAAGACTTTATAATAGTAAAATAATACCAGGTAAGTATAAAGATATAAAAGGCACAGAGTATATAGATAAGATAATAAATATTGACCAAAGTCCTATAGGAAGAACACCCAGGTCTAACCCTGCCACCTATACCGGAGTATTTGATTTGATAAGAGAAGTATTTGCCTCATCCACAGAGTCAAAGGTAAAGGGCTATAAAGCAGGAAGATTCTCCTTTAATGTAAAAGGAGGAAGATGTGAGGCCTGCAGAGGAGACGGAATAATAAAAATTGAGATGCAGTTTTTATCGGATGTTTATGTTCCCTGTGAGGTATGTAAAGGTAAAAGGTACAATAGAGAAACACTGGAGGTTAAATACAAGGGCAAGAACATTGCAGACATATTAGACATGACTGTAGAGGAAGCCTTGGAATTCTTTAAAAATCATCCAAGAATAGAAAATAAACTTAGAACTTTATATGATGTAGGACTTTCCTATATTAGGCTTGGACAGAGTTCAACTTCCTTATCAGGAGGAGAGGCTCAGAGGATAAAGCTGGCCTATGAGCTTTCAAAGAGAGGCACCGGCAAGACTTTATATATTTTAGATGAACCAACAACAGGTCTTCATGTTGATGATGTAAATAAATTAATTAAGATACTTCAAAGACTTGTAGATACAGGTAATACTATTATAGTAATAGAGCATAATTTAGACATAATAAAAAATGCGGATTATATAATCGATTTGGGACCTGAAGGAGGAGACAGAGGGGGGAACGTTATAGGCTGCGGGACTCCGGAGAGAATATCGGAAATAGAAGCTTCCTATACAGGACAATATTTGAAAAAGGTGTTATAATAATTAGAGACCGGCATAGGCTGGTCTCCATTTTTAAAAGAATTTGAGGTGAGGGTATGTCGTTAGCTTCATTAAAATATGTATTTACCATAGGACTTTTAGCTATTATTTATTTTATAATAGCATATACTCTTAAACTCATTTACAGTGATGTAAAAGACGGAGGAAAAGAAAGGCTTCCTGATAAGCCCTTAGGCCTTGAGGTTATAAAAAGCTTTAGAGAAGGGAAACTTAAAAAGGGTTCTATTGTTCCGATCTATAAGGAAACTACCATAGGAAGAGGAAAAGATAACACAGTAGTTATTGATGACCCTTTTGTTTCTACAAAACACGCTAGAATATTTTTGAAAAATAACAGTTACTATCTGGAGGATAGAGGAAGTACTAATGGAACCATTCTAAATGGTGAGCAGCTCAGCGGCATTACGAAGCTTTATAAAGAAGATAGAATAGAAATCGGAAAAATGATATTTAAGATTGTAGGTTGATAATATGGGAGAAAATAGAAAAATAGGGCTTCTTTTATTAATATTTTTATTTGGAGCAGTTGGATTTTCTAACCTTTTTCTGCTGCAGGGGAATAAGGAGCTTACCCCGATTATAATATACGGCGTTATAGTCCTGCTGATGAGTTATTCATATTTTATAATAAAGAGATTTTTTGTGGATGGGGACACATTTATATTTATGATAGCCTGTCTCCTTACAATAATAGGAATAATATTTTTATACAGGCTTGATATTTTAAACCTGTATCTTCATAATCAGGATATTCTGGCAAAAGCTAAGGTGCCCAGAGTTATAACAAATTATGCGTTAAAGCAGCTTATATTTTTTGCCGTGGGAATTACTGCATATCTTATAATAATAATAGTCCTTAGAAATTTTGAAAATTTAAGAAAATACAAGTACGTATATCTTGTATTCACTGTTATCTTTATGTGCATATCTACCTTTTTCGGCAGTGAAATTCTTGGCGCAAAAAACTGGGTTTTCATTTTGGGATACAGTTTTCAGCCCTCTGAATTTGGAAAGATATTTCTTGTGCTTTATTTGGCATCTGCTTTAGATAAATATAAATCCTGGAAGAATCTAATAGAGCCTGCAGCCGTTGTTACCATAAGCTTATTATTTATGGTACTGCAGAGGGATTTAGGTTCTGCTTTAATATTTTTTGGAATTTCAGTTACAATGCTTTATATAGCAACATCAAAATTCAAGTATGTGTTTACATGTCTCATTCTGTTTTTTTTAGGAAGCTTTGCTAGTTACAAGATTTTTTACCATATAAGAAAAAGGATAATGATTTGGAAACAGCCCTGGGTTTATGCAAGTAATGAAAGTTATCAGTTAGTACAAAGTTTAATAGCGCTGGGAGAGGGAGGATTATTTGGAAAGGGGCTTGGTTTTGGACATCCTGAATTTGTTCCTGTAAATGCCTCAGATTTTATTTTCCCAACAATATGTGAGGATTTAGGCATGCTTATGGGCTTTGCCATACTGATCCTATTTTTTATTTTATTTTACAGATGCATGAGAGCAGCATTAACTGCTAAAGATAATTTTTCCAGGCTGGTTGCAGTTGGGTACAGTTCAATGATTGCAGCTCAGACTCTTGTTATAGTAGGAGGAGTTACAAATGCCATACCTCTTACAGGAATTACACTGCCCCTTATATCTTCCGGAGGAAGCTCCCTTATAATAACCTATTTTGCTTTGGGAGTAATTCAGAAGATTTCAGAGGAGGGAAAAGAATAATGGATCTTAAAAAGAATATTAAAAAAGTTCTTATAGTTTATCTGCTGCTATTTATTGCTTTATTTAGCTATATAGGGTATTTTGAGGTATTTAAAGCAAAGGATGCAGTTCAGAGCTCTTTCAATTCCAGACTCTGGGTTAAAAGGGCAGAGGTACTCAGGGGAACAATATATGACAGGAATATGAGCCCTATTTCAATAAGCAAAAAAATAAATGATACAAAACAGGTGAGAGAATACAAAGGCGGAGAGTATACAGCCCAGGTATTAGGATATGTAGATGAAAAATACGGCATTACAGAGCTTGAAAAGAAATATGATAATGTTCTTTCAAATGAGCAGCTGGATGTAAAGGAGACAATTACAAGCCTGGTAGAGGGTAAAAATAAAAAAGGACATAATATTGTAACGACACTGGATATGGATCTTCAGAAGAAATGTTATGATTTAATTGGAGATAACAAGGGAGCTGCTGTATGCATTAATCCTAAAACAGGAGAAGTTTTAGCTTTAGTTTCTAAGCCCTCCTTTGATCCTAATAGCTTAAAGGAAGATTGGGCTTCACTTCTAAAAAATCAAGACAGCCCTCTTTTAAACAGGGCAATAAACGGTCTTTATCCTCCCGGCTCAACTTTTAAAACTGTAACTCTTGTTTCTGCCCTTACAAATATAGATGGGGTTGAAAATCAGACCTTTAAGGATAATGGGAAGCTTAAATTTAACGAAAAAGAATGGATAGAAAACTATGGCGGAGCTGCTTTTGGAAGCATTAAGCTGAATAAAGCCTTTTATAAATCATCAAATGTAGTATTCGGAGGTCTTGGACTTACTCTGAAAGATCAGCTTTATACTACTGCTGAAAGCCTATATTTCAATAAGACAATAACATCAAGTGACATGGATATTAAAAAGAGCCAGTTTCCTAAAGCAAAATCATCAGAGCCTGGAAACCTGGCGCAAAGTGCCATAGGGCAGGGAACTGTTCTTGCAACACCTATGCAGATGGCAATAATTGCATCAGCAGTTGCAAATGATGGAGTTATAATGCAGCCATATTTAGTATCTAAGATACTTAAAAGTGACAATTCATCCTATGAAAATATAGAAAGTAAAGAGCTGGCTCAGGTTATGACAAAGGAAACAGCTGAAAAGGTAAAGAAATATATGAGAGAGGTTGTTTTATATGGTACCGGAAGAAATGCCAATATAAAAGGCCTTGAAATATGCGGAAAAACAGGAACGGCAGATTTTAAAAAAAATGGAGTGGATATGCCTCCTCATTCCTGGTTTATAGGCTTTGCACCATATAATAACCCGGATATTGCAGTAGCTGTAATAATAGAAGAGGGCGGCAGAAATTCAGAGAAGGCTTTCTCTATAGCTTCAAAAATAATAAAAAGCTATGAAAAATAAAGGAGAGAGCTAGTTGTTTGATATAGAATATCAGTTAAAAATACTCCCTGATAAAAGCGGAGTCTATTTAATGAAAAATAGCTTAGGCGAAATTATATATGTGGGAAAAGCAAAAAATCTTAAAAACAGGGTAAGAAGCTATTTCCAAAATTCGAAGAATCATGCTGCCAAGGTAAAAGCCATGGTCAGCAATATTTATGAATTTGAATATATCGTTACAGATTCTGAGATGGAGGCACTGATTTTAGAGTGCAATCTTATAAAAAAATTCAGGCCCAGATATAATATTCTTCTTAAGGATGATAAGCAGTATCCATTTATTAAAATTACTGTTAATGAAGACTTTCCAAGAGTGATAAAGACAAGAAAGGTAGTAAAGGATGGCTCAAAATATTTTGGACCTTATACTGATGTAACTGCTTTAAATGAAACTCTGGAGATAATTAAGAATAATTTTTTTATAAGGTGCTGCAGCAGAGTAATAAAAGAGGGAACCTATGAAAAAAGGCCATGCCTTAATTATTCCATAGGTCTCTGCAGTGCGCCCTGCGTAGGGAAAATAAATAAGGAAGAATATAAAACTATAATAGAAGATATTATCAGGCTTCTAAACGGATATAATACAAATTTAGTAAATTCATTAAAAATTCAGATGGAAAAGCTTTCAGATGAATTAGAATTTGAAAAAGCGGCAAAAATTAGAGATAGGAT
>JBAXYJ010000170.1:0-6527 GCA_041670885.1 Clostridiaceae bacterium | reverse complement strand
CTTCTTATAAGCAACAAAAGCACCCTTAGAACCGAAACTGTAGACAAGAAAATAGTTAAGGTACTTGGAAGACTTGTAAAAATTGAAATAAAATTATAAAAAAAGCCGTCTCGATTGAGATGGCTTTTTTAGGTACACCAGCAGCTTTCTTTATATATGTAGGAATCCAGCCTGTAATCCCGCTGATATAAAAATGCAAAAAATACATTCTGGGCTGCGCCCGTGTCATCATCATCATCTTTAATATTCCGATATTTATCTATATATTTAAATTTAATATTTATGAGTTCCAGTATGCCATGAAACCTATCATCATTTTCTTCATTTAATATAGTCATTATCTTATGCCTCCAGTAAAACAGGGAAGCGTAGCTGACGCCTATCTGCTGCTGCGCCTTTCTTAAAGACATATCCTTAGACATAGTTTCTATAAAGCTTTCCCATTTATCCTTATAGTGAGACCAGCTTAAAAGTGTTTTAGTATATAAATTAAAAGTTCTTTTGCAGTCTTTGCATCTGTATCTCTGCTTCCCATTAAAAAATCCAAATTTGTTTACAGCCTTGCTTCCGCAATGAGAACAAACTGCTCCATCTTTAAATTTTAATTTTATTTTTTGCTGAATTGATATATCCATAAAAGCCTCCTTAGGCAATAATACATTCGTATTATTGCCTAAGGAGGCTTATCATATACAACCTTTAAACATATTTTTTAACAAAATAATATGCTTGAAAAATAGATTCAGCTGCCCATCTAGTACATTTTACTTATTTCAATATCCTTATAGTAAAAATTCAAAATATCCTTATATAAATATCCTTCATCAGACAGCCTCATGGCACCGTACTGGCTCATGCCAACTCCATGACCAAAGCCGCCGCCATAAAATGTAAAGCTGTCTTTATTTTTTTCAATAGAGAAAAACGTAGAAGGAAGAGAAGATATTTTGTTTTTGCTGTTATTATTTTTATTAAGGTATACAGATGATCGGGTATATTCCTCTCCAAGTTTAAATGCATATCGTATTAATCCATCTGATCTTAATATAATGCTGCCATAGTCTAAATATAGAGTAATCTCCTTTGCGTTTCCGCCCTCTCCTCTTTTTGTTATTTTAATATCTGTAATATCTTTTATGGTCTTAAATTTTCCTATAATATAATCACCTTTGCTTTTTAAAAGCTTAGGGATAGTTATATTCAATGAGTTTATAAGAGAAATTTTGTCTGAAGATATCTCCCATCTGTAATAAGAGGATTTATCATCACAGCCGCTGATATTTTTACTTTTATAAAAGTTCAGCCATTCCTGTTCATTTTTTGGAAGAGAAAAGTCGCAGTAAATATTTTCTTTCAGGTAAGGCTTGCTTTCTGAGGTAAAGTCCTTATAAAACCAGATGTCACTATAGTTTGTTCCTATGCCTGAGGAGGTGGAATAATATTTTGCATCAATAGGTTTGCCGTTATAGGTCATAACCTGACCCTTTGTAGAATCTACTGCTTTGTTTGTATTTTCTGTTTCTCTGTAATTGTTATAAACCTGAGATAAAGTGCTGTCATCTACAAAATAACCAAGATCTCCGAATCTGGAGGAAAGTGCATCAGAGAGAGCATAGGTTCTTGCAGCTACTGCCTGGCATTTTAAAGCTTCCAAACTGGAATTCCCGGGCATCTCAGAAGGAACTACCTTTTTTAGATAATCCTCCATATTAACTTCGTTTATCATCAGGAGCCCCGTATTCTTTTTATTTATTTCAATTACTCCGCTGTAAACCGGGCTAAAGGATGGATAACCTCTTTTCAAACTTAAAACTTTAATTTGGCTTCCCTTCAGATAAACCCTATAGTTAAAAGAAATAATCTTGTTCTTAATCAATAAATTAATTTTAGTGTTTTCTTTATTTATTTCAAGGGCTTCTCCCTTGCCTATTTTAATTTTTATATTATCTCTTAATGAGTATATTTCTCCGCCTTCTGGAAATGATACATTTATATTATTTTGATATATAGTGGAAAAGGAACTATCAGACAGGCAGATCCTCATTTTAGATATGGGCTTTTCATATATTATAAATAGAGACAGCTTTCCGTTTTTTGCCTTATAGCAGGATACATTATCATAGCCCACCAGCAAATCATTACTTGATGATTTTATTAATTTATTATCAGCTGTCATCTTATAAAAGAAGCTTTTGTCTGACAGCAAAGTCTTGCCGGAAAGCTCCATATCATAGGAGCCCTCTCCTTTTTCCATTACTCTTTCTTTATTTGGGCTTAATTTTTCTGCTTTATATAATTTCAGTGGACAGTATACTATGTTTAATACTGAATAAGTATCATAGTTTAATTTGTATTTTAAATATAGTTCCTTGCCATTATAAATAAGCTTGCTGCCGTTTTTATAGGGTGAAACATATATAGACATTAAGCTTCGCGGATATAATAAATAAATTAATAATAAAGCAGTAATAAGAGATATAATATATATTATCTTTTTCATTTACCCTCCAAATTTTATTTAAAAATCAATTCATATGAGTTATAATATAACTTATGTATAAAGAGGAGGTATGGTTTTGGAGACGTTGCAAAAAGCCTTTATATGTGACTGGAAAAACATAATAAAAAGGGGAGCATTTGGACTTCTTGTTCCGCTGCTTAGTGGTCTTTATCCCATTTTAAACAGATACAATCCTAATGCCAGGGTACTTACTACATTTATAGATAACCGGATACCTTTTAATAAATATTTCATTATTTTTTATGTAATCTGGTATGGATATGTGGCGTTTTTTATTATATATTTTTGCATCTTTGATAAGGAATATTACTGGAAAATTCTTCTATCTATAAGCTTAGGATTTATTACAGCCTATATAATATTTTATTTCTTTCCAACAACTGTACCCAGACCAACCCTCAGCGGTGATGATATTTTTACCGATATGGTAAGAGCCCTTTATAATCATGATAACCCTTTTAACTGTTTTCCCAGCATTCATGTAATAAATACGCTGCTGGTTCAGCTTTATGTGACTATTAATAAAAATGTAAATAAAATTCTTAAGATAATATGCAATATTATAGGCATTCTGATAATTATATCAACAATGTTTATTAAACAGCACGTTTTTTTAGATGCGGTATCAGCTGCTGTAATAGTTTGGTTACTTTATCTGCTTATGAAATATCTTTTAGATGATAAAGGACTTGTAAATAAGCTTTTCTAGATTCCTGTTAAGTCGAAATCAGGAATAAAGCTTTCGGATTGGGTTTCATCCTCCTGGATGAAGCCTTTTTCTATGCCTATGGACAGAGCATAATCGATTAAGGCATCATAGCTTTTCCTGCTTATTTTCCTGTCTATTTCTTTATAATCCGATGATTTATAAAATGGAGTATACTGATTCATAAGGCTTAGGTAAACTCTGTTCTTAAAGGTGTTATATACAAAATCAAGAATTTTTTTAGAGTCAAATAATAAACCCGGCAGCATCAGGTGTCTTATTATAACTCCTTTTTTCATTATCCCATCAGGACTCAGCTCTATATCTCCAACCTGATTAAACATTTCCAAAGCCGCTTTTTTTGCAGTATCAAAATAGTTTGGTGCATTTGAGTATTTTACTGCATATTTATCGCTGTAATATTTAATGTCCGGCAGATATATGTCAATGAGGCCGCTTAAGGACTTTATAGTTTCTATATTCTCATAAGAATTTGTATTATAAACTATAGGAATAGTAAGCCCTTCTTTTTTTGAAGTTTTAAGGGCTTCTATTATCTGAGGCACATAGGATGTAGGAGTTACTAAGTTTATATTATTAGCTCCCTTATGCTGCAGGTTTAAAAATATTTCTGAAAGCCTTTCTATGGAGATATCTTTTCCTATGCCTTCCTGACTTATTTTATAATTTTGGCAAAATACGCAGCTGAAATTACAGTTTGAAAAAAATACTGTCCCGGAGCCCTTACCCATAGACAGAGGAGGCTCCTCCCATAAATGAAGAGATGCTCTGGCAAGCTTTATATCAAGACTGCTTCTGCAGTAGCCTGTTTCACCTTTTAACCTGTTAACACTGCAGTTTCTTCTGCATAGTCTGCAGCTTTCTAATTCTTTCATGATATTACTCCAATTCTTTTTTTCTCTTTAGATAAAATATAATACATTGTACCATAAATATAAAGCTTATTGCCCCATATAGGGGATATAAAATAGATATTAACGAAACAAAGCCTATTTGAGATATAGGGACAGCTATCAGAATTATAATAATTACTGATAATTTATATTTTATATTAAGGCTCTTTTCCATAGTTTTTCCCAGACTATATATATCAGATACCTCCGTTGAGAACATCTCCAGCCAGATTACACAAAGGAGCATAATCTGAATAAGCTTTCCGAATCTGTTTACTATATACAGCATTGGAATATCATATTTATATATATAGGGCTGATTTATAAGAAGAAGGAAATTCATTATGAGAGTCAGGACTGTAAGACCTAAGGCACCTAAAAAAACTCCCGTAATAAGGGACTTTTTATCCTTAATTTCTTCAGACAAAGGAACTAATACTCCTGAGCAGGATAAAGTATTAAAGCCTGCATATAAAAGGCTGGATATAAGGATTATATATGGGCCTAAAAAATTAAGCTTAAATTTATTAATATAATATAAAACATAAAAATTATTTTTTGAGGGGATTGTCAAAAGCTTTGTTAGGTTTATATTATTTTTCCAAAAAATAATATAAAGAGCAAAGCTGATAAGTATTATTGATATAAGAGATGGGACAATAAATGAATTTATTTCAATAAGACCTTTTGTATCCCTCAGCAAAACATATAGAGAAATCAGAGCCATAAGTATAATTCCAATCCATCTGGAGCAGTGAAAATATTCCTTTAGCAGTGAGCCTGAGCCTGCCAGTATTATAGCTGAACTTGATATTAAAAAAAATCCTGTAGATATATCAATAAATTTACCTAAAAATCCTTTTGAGACAATTTCAATCAGTTCTTTATAGGAACTGATTTTAAAGTGGAGACTTATATTTATAACTATTTTACCTATAGTTAAATAAATTATGAAGCATAATAATATGCCCCACATGCTCATACCCCCATAGACTGTAAAAAATTGAGTTATCTCCTGACCTGAAGCCAAACCTGCACCCACAATTGTGCCAATAAATACGGCAGCTATCTGAAGAATTAATTTTCTGTTTTTCAAAATATCACTCCTAGGGAAATTTAAACTACTTATTATAAATATATAAAAAAAATTAATTTTAATGATTAATGATATTATAAATTTGCTGCCTGCTGATCCTTATATAAAAATAAATTAAAACTCTTAAAATTTTTGGTTTTTTATATGGTTTTTTGGAAAACTAAATATGAGGTGATTTTATGAAAAAATTTCTTCTTATTTTTCTTGATTTTCTTCTTATATTAAATATGGCTGGCTGCAGTAAAAAAACAGAGAGTAAGACTAACTCAGATTTTGAAATAAAGGGTGCTCAGGTTTTGACAGATAATTATTTGAAATATAATATGAGAAAGGATACAGAAAATGCAAAAAAATTATTAGGGAAAGGGCTGGATAAAAATTTAAATTTTGATCCCAATTTAGATATTTGGGGCTACTCATATGATGAAATATCCCAGGTAGGAAACAGCGGCATTTTAAAGATTTTTATATTGAAGGGCAGCCCGGATAAAGCCTACTCTATTTTAGAAAAATATAATATTAAAGTAGAAAAGGTTGATGGAGATTATAAGATAACTGAAATTGTAAAAAAGCCTGACAATGAAGTATTTCTTGAAGGGAATAATTTAAGAATAAAGGAAAAGGACCAGTTAGAAGCAAAGCTTCTTTTAAATAAAGGTTCTATTCCTAAATATGCAAGTTCAAAGGATAATAAAGCAAATACTTACAGTATGCAGGTATCATCAAATGCTTTTGGACCAATAGCTGTATCCTATTCCGGAGAAAAGGTTGTATTCTCAACTGACAATATGGGAAGCTGCTATTTTGCTTTAGTTACAATTAGTAGTATAAAAGAAACTTCCGGAGAAGGGGGCGGGCAAAAACAGCAGGATCAGCAGCAGGGTCAGCAGGGACAGCAAACCGGAAATGTTGAAAAACCTGTTGGTGAAAAACTAATTGATTTAGATTACTTAACTAATTCCAAAATATCACTTATAAGTTTTACCCCGGATGAGAAGTATGTAATTATAGGATATAAAGGAAAGGCAGGAAATTCTCTTCGGATATATTATTCAGCTTCAGGAGAACTTATTAAATATAAGTTTGAAGATAATTTCAATCAGGATAAATATAATGTCTCATTTTCCTTCTGTGATAAAAAGTTTATTTATTTTTCAGTTTCTACTATAAATAATGAACCAGATGATAAAACAGGTTCCTATAGGATGAAAATGGAGGATTTTAAAGTAGACAGGATATGATATACTAAATACAGGTGATTATATGAAATACTTTAATGAAAAAAGATTT
>JBAXYJ010000169.1:0-6532 GCA_041670885.1 Clostridiaceae bacterium | reverse complement strand
CTATGTCTGCGCCTATTGTTAAGGGAGAGGAGGGCAGATTCTTTGATGCTATAAAATGAGCACCATGAGCACCATCTATTATTACTTTCATTTGATGCAGCTTTGCCTCTCTTATTATATTTTTCAAATTAATTGCTGCTCCATAATAGTTAGGAGATGTAAGTATTATTCCTTTTGCATCTGGGTTTTCCCTTATAAGATTTAATATCTTTGCCTCACTAAGCTCTATCCCTAAATTATACCTGTTACTAAAGTCCTGATAAATATAAACCGGATTTAGCTTTCTTAAAATAATTCCATTAAATATTGAGGTGTGGCAGCTTCTCTCAGCTATTACTTTATCTCCCTCTTTAAAAGAAGAAAAAATAGCTATCATATTCCCGCTGGTGCTTCCATTGACCAAAAAATATGATTTTTTGCTTCCATACAAGGCACTCAGCCTTTCTTCTGCATCCCTAATTATTCCATCAGGATTATGAAGATTGTCAAGACCTGGAAGCTCTGTCACATCAGCCTTAAGAATATCATTAAATAAAGAAGCTGTATCACCTCTGAATCCCTTTCCCATTTTATGACCGGGCATAGCAAAATAGCTGTGCTCTTTGTTTATATAATTTAATAATCCATTTACTAATGGTAATCTGTCCAAATAAATTCCTCTCCTTTTATTATCTCCTTTGTAATTTCTCTTTTAATACAATCCCTGTAATATTCATAAAAAACTGAATCCGGTTTTGTAAATTTAATTTTTATGATACAATCCTTACAAATTCTTTTCCCTAATATGATTATACCATCATTTAGAGGCTTACCGCAGAAAATGCATCTCTTATTATCCATAAAAACCTCCTGATTTTATCTTGATGATGTTCTCTTTATATTTTATTCAGAAATTCTGAAATATTATTTTGTCCATATAATATTATTTTATTTTTAGAGAAGAATATACCATAAAGGGGTGTTTATATGAAACAGGAATTCATAAGTTTACTATCCACAAAAAAAGAGAACATATCAAAGCTGTCAGATTATATTTTAGAAAGCAAAGGAAACAGGGCTAAAATATTCTCTGCTGCTTCAGATGTATTAAAGGAAAACAGCTTTACTTTAACTGAGATTAAGAGTGATGAGGCTGTTTTATATCTGGCTTCCTCATCCGGGTTAAAAAAAGAGGGTCTCCTTGTATGCAACTTTTACGAAGATGGCATTCATGGAAATAATTTAATTTCTTCAGTATCACTGTTTACTGCCATAGCTTTATCTAAATTAAAAAAATCTGTAAATATAGATATTCTTTTAAACTTTGACAGCATATACTTAGATAAATTAATTGGAAGCATTGAAAACTATTCTTTTATCATAGCTCCCAGCATAAATATAAAAACATATGAGGGCATAGATGGTGACAATTGTACCCTAAACAGAATATTTTTCCACAACCTTAAGGAAGCAGGCATTATAGACATAGAAAAAACTGACTCAATATGCTGCGAAGGAAATGACTTTACACCTGTAATCCGACCTATTGTGGGAGTAATTTGTGATGATGGCGTAATATACCCATCGGAGAGATTTGCTGATTTAACTCTTGCGGATAAATGTAAGGCAGACGCTCTTAAGGCAGGCATCGCAATAGGACTTACCTTTATTGATATGATGACTACTCCGTCTCTTGTAGAGGAAGCCTATTTGGGAAGGGGCAAAAACTCCTGATTTTCAATTGTATATAGACATAGTTTTTTATTAATATATAATGAATATATACTTAAATTTAGGAGTGATAATATGATTTCAATATATAAAACAACCGGAGGAGAAACTAATCCTGAGTTAATTAAGATAGATGCACCGGAGGAAGGCTGCTGGATTAACATGGTATCACCCACAGAACAGGAGCTTATACTTCTTTCTAAAAAAGCAGGCGCTCCAATAGAGTTTTTAAGAGCTGCCCTGGACGAGGAAGAGACTTCTCGTATAGACTTTGAGGGAAACTCCGGGCTATTTATTGTAGACATCCCCTTTACAGAAATGGAGGACAACTCACTCACCTATGATACCTACCCATTGGCCATAATACATACTGACACTATGCTTATATCTGTCTGCCTTAAAAACAGCAAGGTATTAACTGATTTCATCGATGGAAAGATAAAAACCTTCTTTACGTTTAAAAAGTCCAGATTTACTCTTCAGATACTATATAGAGTTGCCATATATTACCTGGTATATCTGAGACAGATAGATAAAAAGAGCGTTATGATTCAGAAAAAGCTGCAGATATCAATGAAAAATAAAGAGGTAATCCAGCTTTTGTCCCTGGAGAAATCTCTCGTATATTTCTCCACCTCATTAAAATCCAATGAGATAACTCTTGAAAAAATGCTTAAAATTGATTTGCTCCAGAAGTATCCGGATGATAAAGATGTTTTAGAGGATGTCATCATCGAAAATAAGCAGGCTATAGAAATGGCTAATATTTACAGCAACATACTAAGCGGGACCATGGATGCCTATGCCTCAATTATTTCAAATAACCTGAACATCGTAATGAAATTTTTGGCTTCCGTTACCATAGTTCTTTCTATTCCAACGCTTATATACAGCTTATACGGCATGAATGTTAAGAATCTTCCATTTGAAAACAATCCCCATGCATTTCCTATAATACTTACTATTTCTATCGCTGCCTCACTTATAGCTGTTTTTATATTCAATAAAAAGGATATGTTATAATTGAAAGGGAAAAAAATAAAAATTGGTGGTACTATTGGTATAATATCACCCTCCAGTCCTCTGGAAAAAGACAAAATAGAAAAAGGAATAAGCTTTTTTGAAGACTTAGGATATAATATTTTAGAAGGAGACCATATATACGAAAAATATGGCTATCTGGCAGGAAGTGACAAGAACCGTGCCTCTGACCTTAATAACATGTTTAATAATAAAGATGTGGACATGATCCTCTGCATAAGGGGAGGCTATGGCGCAAACAGAATCCTTCCCCTTATAGATTTTGATTTAATCAAGAAGAATCCTAAGATATTTGTTGGCTTCAGCGATATTACCTCCCTTTCAAATACCATATATAAAAAAACAGGCCTTGTTACCTTTCATGGTCCTATGCTTAATTCTGATTTTGATCCTGTATCGCTTAGCTCCTTCAGAGAGGCTTTAGCCTGCGGGACCGAGCCCTATACAATAGAAAATACTGAAAATAAATTCGGCGAAAGCTTGGAATTAATTGGGAATCCAGCAGTGGCACAGGGAAAACTCTTAGGAGGCAACCTGGCTCTTATAGTAAGCCTTATGGGAACGCCTTATGATATTGATTTTAAGGATAATATAATATTTATGGAAGACATCGGCGAAGAGCCCTACAAAATTGACAGGATGCTTACCTCCCTGGAGCTTTCAGGAAAACTTTCCGATGCTGCAGGATTTGTAATAGGCCAGTTCACAAACTGCTCCCTTCCCCATTACGAAAAAAGCCTTACATTAGAACAGGTGATTGAAGATAAGATTTTATCTCTAAATAAACCAACTATAGTTAATTTTCAAAGCGGCCACTCCTACCCGAAGCTTACACTTCCTATTGGTGCTAAGGTTAGGATAAATGGCTGCAGCGGAAATATAGAGGTGCTGGAAAGAACAGTTAGGTAAAGGAGAAAAAAGAGTGGGGAATCACTATATTTCCCACTCTTTCTTATTAATTTATTGATCTTATTATGTCGACGATTGTGTCAGTATTCATCTTATTAAACTGATATATAAGAAATTTATCATCATCTGATTTAATAACAGTAATCTGACCGTTAATATCTTCTTCCTTAATTTCATTCCTAGATACCTTATTTATCTCCAGAGTTCCTTCATAATTATAGACAACCGTTCCCTCAGTATTTTCAGTATACTTATCAATTTTTATATTTTTTACTTTAATGTTCAGCCCTTTAACTACTGCATAATTCATATAAGATTCATGCCGCATATCTAAAATGAAATATTTAAACAGTTTTGGTGTCATCATATCTTTGAAGCTTTGAGTATATTTGTCATCAGGGTATCCCCGCCTTACATTATCTAAATCAATAGAAGTATAATCTTCAATAGTATAATACTGAGTTATGAATTTTTTTATAACCTGTTTTTCTTTTGAATCAGCACAGGAACATAATGTAAATAGCATACTGATCAGCAGCATCAGCCCTATTAGCTTTTTATAAATTTTCATAAGAACCTCCTATAAACGTTTTTTAAATCTCCTTAATTTATATATTTTTTAGATGCCAATACGTTATCTATTTCTATACTGCTTAATTTCTCATCATTAATAAACTCCAGTAAATCCCTTGCCTCACCATATACTAAGACTCCATAGGTCCTTATCCCATTTTTCTGGACATAGCTTAAGGCATTTTTATAATAATCTGTTTTGGCAGTGCTGACATCTAATGCTTTAACTGCTTTCTGCCTGTCAATCATATACCTTAATAATGATGTATAGTGGGCAGAATATGCTGCCGGAATTATCGCTGTAGAATCTCTATAACCACTGGTCATACAGTCACCCAGTTGAAGAAATGGATATTTGCTTTTATCTGCAATGTCTGTTGTTACTGAACTATCACTCAAATTGGGATTAAATCCGGATAAGTAATTAACAGGCTTGTCTGGGTTTCCGGTACGCACTCCCGCCCATTTAAAGCTTATCTTATTATTATACTTTTCAACTAAATAATATAATTTTTTCATATCCAAATCATTTTTAAAAATTACATAGGCGGAAATATATGAAACTGAGTTTAATTTCCTTATATGGTTTATAACTTTCTTATTTTGTTCTTCAATAAAATATTTATCCTTATTTGACGTCCTGATGCTGTCAAATTTAAAGTAATCAGTTGTATAAAAGTCCGTAAAGCTGCCTGCTCTGATACTTTTTTTAATTTTTTCATTAATATCTTTTTCTTCTCCTGTAAAAAGATTTATACGATGAAAATATATATTATAATCTCCAAATCCCAGCTTTTCTGAAGCTGCTCCAAGCAATCCATACCCGGGTAAATTTAATTCAGTAAAGGCTATCAGGTCGTAATATATATCCTCCTGATACTTCCCCACAGTTTTTGCAGAGGGATTATAATAAAAACTGTTTATTACAGGAGAAATAATATAAAAAATTATAAATATAATTGAAAATACAATGGCAACTGATGATATTATTACTTTTCTTAATTTTTTATTAACACTTTTTTTAACAGTTGCTGTTTCCTTATTAATATCCTCCCGATTATCTTTTTCAAGGCCTATATCATAGCTTTCTGACAGATAATCCTCTATTGCCTCATGCTTCCTTATCTCTTCTTCAACCAGCTTAATTTCTTCCTCAGAGGCATCCCCATATTGATATTTAAGAAGCAATTCTTTAAAATCCATTAATATTCCTCCTCTAAACCTTCCTTTAACTTTTTTCTTGCCCTAAACAATAAGCTTCTGGCAGCACCTTCAGAAATTCCAACTATAACTCCAATTTCCTTTAGGCTTAATGAGCAGTAATAATATAAAATAATTATTTCCTTGTAAGATTGCTGCAGCTTTAAAACTTCACAGTAAACCTTCTTTCTTTCTTCACTTTTTATAATTTTATCTAAAGTATTGTCTTCCTGAAAAAGTTCCCCTATATGGAGCTCTATATCCTGTAACCTTTTATTTTTCTTCAGATAATCCAGGTATAAGTTTTTGCATACCCGGAAGAGCCAAAATTTAATGTAATTTTGAATATTATCTATCGAAAGCAGAGCTTTAAAAAAGGTTTCATTTACTAAGTCCTGGGCTAAATAATTATCTTTGCAAAGGGAAAAGGAATATACATATAATTCTTTATAATACCTGCTATATAAAACTTCCAGCTGATCATTTCTCACAGCTTCCCCTCCCCCTTCACTTAATAAACGATTTATATCTAAATATGTTACAGATGCAATTGAAATATTTGGTATTATTTCTATAAATATTATACCTCTATTTCACAGAGGGCAAAATAAAAGGACTTACCTGATTTACGGAAAGCCCATAGCCTGATTATAAACATCAAATGAAAAAGGCAGGTACCCATGAGTACATTAATTATTGAAACAAAAAAAAATAAAAGCCAGCATTGGGGGGGCTGACTTTTATCATATACTATATATTTAAAGGGGGTTAATTACTATACTTTAATAATAAACCCCGATTATGACAATTAGGTGACATTTAAAAAATATTAATTTATTTTATTCCAGTTACATTTTTTCTTAGGTCTATCTAATTCTTTTTCCCATTTCCTTTTCATAAGCATAAAATCCAGGCAGGAAAGTAAAAATATAAAAAAAAGGAAGCAGCCAACCACTCGGTTAACTGCTTTCTTTTATTTGGAGGCGCCACCCAGATTTGAACTGGGGGTGAAGGTTTTGCAGACCTCTGCCTTACCGCTTGGCTATAGCGCCGCAAATGGTGGCCAATCCAGGAATCGAACCAGGGACACGAGGATTTT
>JBAXYJ010000168.1:0-6613 GCA_041670885.1 Clostridiaceae bacterium | reverse complement strand
ATTAGTATTATTCTTATAATTCCTTTAAACGGTAATTTTCTATTTAGTAAAACTGCCAGGAATAAACCAAATACTACATGAAATGTTACATTTATAAATGTCCATATAACGGTTCTCCCTAATGTCCTGTAGAATATTCCATCTGTGAATATGCTCTTGTAGTTATCAAGTCCTACAAATGGATATCTTCCTGACTTCAGATTTAATAAATTAACATTTTTAAAGGATACTATTATTTCATACACCAAAGGATAAACAACTACCAGCAGCATTATGATTATCGCCGGCATTAAAAAATAGAGGTGTGTATATCTGCCCTGGGCCATATTGAAGCTTCCGCTTTTTTTCTTGATTTTGTTACTGCCCATAACTTCTCCTTTCTAAAAAAAGGGGATTGCTCCCTTTTTTAAATTATATTAATTTATACCTAAAGCCTTTATTCCCTCCTCAGCCTTTTTCTGCATAGTTTCTGCTGCTGCGTCCGGCTTAACTTTTCCTGCAAATAACTGCTGCTGAACTGGTTTTATAGCATCCCAAATTGCTCTCATTTGTGTAATTATTGGCATCGGAGTAGCCTTGGATAGTGGATCCTGCTGTGCAGCTATAAGTGGATTGCTTGATATTTTGCTGTCATTTATAGCTTCTGTAAGTGTTGGCAATTGTTGATGCGCATCAACCATCTTCAACTGGTTATCTTTGCTGTTAACAAATGTTAAGAATTTCTTAACTGCATCTTTCTTGTCTGCGGAAAGATTAGCAGTTACTGTATAGCCTTTTACTGCTGAATATGGAGCAGGGTTTTTCCCATTTATTGATGGAATTGCAACTATGCCAAAGTCAATTTTTGCTTTCTGATAATCTGCAAATCCCCATGGTCCGTTTATTATAAATGCTGCTTTTCCTTCTTTGAATAATGTGTCTGCAATAGTTCCATCTGCTTCTTTTGGAATTAAGCCTTCATCATGTATCTTCTTCAAGAATGTTAACCAGCTTTTAACTGCATCAGTGTTAAGTGTTGCTTTTGGACTCTTTGCTGTTAAATCATCAAATACCTTTCCATCAAAAGCTCCTAAGAAAGGAATTGTAAAGAATGGTTCTACTTCATTGAATACCAGTCCATATTGAACCTTCTTTTCAGTTTTTAATTGAAGCCCGATTTTCTCTAATTCTTCAAATGTCTTTGGAGCTTCCGGTACTAATTTTTTATTATACATTAATAGTAATTCATTTCCGTTTCTATCAGGCAGCATATATTGTTTTCCTTCATATTTTGCTGCTTCTAGTGCACCTTTATCAAATTTATCTAAAAATCCAGCATCAAAGAAATCGTCTAAAGGCTGTATTAATGTACCCGGTACAAATACTCCCAGGTTATCGTTAGGTCCGAGTACTATATCCGGTGCTGTTGTACCAAGAGAAGCTGATGTATAGTTCTTTCTTAAATCTTCTGTCTCGTAGTGAGATCTTTTAACTGTAATATTTGGATTAGCTTTTGTAAAATCAGCAATCATTGTATCTAGAACCTTCTGAGCTCCCGGGTCATCCTGATCCCATAATGCAATAGTTACTTTTTTATTAGTGTCAGTAGTCTTTGTGTCTGTCGCTGCCTTCCCACAGCCTGCAAGTACACTAACTGTTAAAGCGGCAATACAAGCTAAGGAAACAACCTTTTTAACATTTTTCAATTTAACCCCTCCTATTTATTAAAGCATATGCTTTATAAACTTCGTTGTGCAATCGCTTGCACAACTATATTATAAGATATGTAATCGTTTATGTCAACATTTTCCTGAATATTTTTTATTTTATTACCCTGTATCTATATATTAATTTTTACTAATATTTATTCTTTTTTTAGTGAGATTTTATATAATATATGCAAATGTTTGCATTGAAACAGAGAGTGAACTAATAAGAAATAGAAAATTGCTATCAAATCAATAATATTTTTTGTCCTAAGCCGATTATTATTTTATGAAGAAAGACGTGAAAATTAATAAAACCAATAAATCCACTAGCAGCGATTTATTGGTTCCACTTAGCCAAACTTTTATACAAGTTTCAAGACACCCACTTCTATAAGCGGGTGATCCTATAATTCTGCTTCAGGTGGGGTAGACTCTCCATCTGAAGACACGATACTTAGCTTTAGCTAAGCAAATTCACTAATTATACTACTGATAAGTCTTTTACACTTTTTCTATGTTCTTCTATTACTATTTTATTAAATTCCGGGTCAGTTATGATATCATATGAAGTCATTACAAGTCCATAAACAGCTTTAACCATTTGATTCGCTGCATAGTCTGTAAGTGTCTCTCTGGCAAATTCAGCAGTATGGGAAGCTATCGGTTCTCTTGTAATTGAAAACCAGGCATGAAGCGCCGGTACAACATAGCTTACATTTCCTGCATCAGCAGATCCTGATGTTGTATCTATTTCATTAATATTTTCAATTCCTGCATCTTTCATATGCTTCATATATTTATGCATAAGGTTATAATTTGATATAAAATCATCGTTTGATTTTTCGTAATTTCTTATTTTAAGCTCTGTTCCTGCAGCTAAGGAGGCACCATAGGCACAATTTTTTACTTTTTCCACTAACTCTTCAACCTGTTTTTTGCTCTCCCCCCGGACATAAAATTCATTTACTGCAAGAGCAGGTACAATATTTGCTGCAACCCCGCCTTCTCTTATTATTCCATGAATTCGCGCACTTTGAGGAATATGCTCTCTAAGTCCATTTAGATTATTAAACATATTGATTGCAGCTTCCAGTGCATTAATTCCTTTTTCAGGACAGGCTGCTGCATGGGCTGCTTTTCCTATAAAAGAAAATTCCAAGGCCTCCATTGCAAGAGATTTCATGGAAGCTGCATTATGGTCAGAGGGATGAGCTTCAAAAACAGCATCTACCCCTTTAAATACACCAGCTTTTGCCATATCTACCTTAGCTCCGTTTGTTTCTTCGGCAGGTGTACCAAAAACGATTACTTTTCCAGATTTAATTATTTTAGATAAAACTATACCGGCTCCGGTACTGACTGCTCCCAAAAGGTTATGGCCACAGCCGTGACCAATTCCCGGAAGAGCATCATATTCAGCAAGAAAAGCTGCAGTTTTTTCTCCTATACCTGTATCATATACAGCCTTAAAGGCAGTTTCAATTCCCAAATATGATTTTTCAACTTTAAAACCATATTTTTCCAGTATTGCAGTATGGGCTCTTACTGCTAGGTATTCTCTGTTTCCCAGCTCCGGGTTTTTATAAATATAATCACTTAACTCATTTAATTCTTCTTTAATTTCATTTATTATAGACATAACATTAATATCCATATGCATCATCCCTTTATCAGATATGTATTTCTTGCTTTTTTCTTGGCTTCATATAATGCTTCATCAGCACGATGATATAAATTTTTATAATTAAATATATTTTCATTTATTATGGCAGCTCCGGCAGTTATTGTTACTCTATTTGATATTTTTGAATATAAATGTTCCAAATTTTCAGCCTCTAATTTTGTATATATACTGCTTATTATTTTATCACATCTTTCAGCATCTGTGTTTTTCATAATAATTAAAAATTCGTCCCCGCCATATCTAAAGGCTTTTCCGCTGTATTTATTTACAACTTTCAAAATAATATGTGCAACAGTTTTTATACAGGTATCTCCTTTAACATGTCCATAATTATCATTAAACTGTTTTAAATAATCAATATCCATCATTATTGCAGCTAAGGGCATATCTTCCATATCATATATAGAGGTATTCTCTTCCAAATATTCACTTAAAGCATGTCTATTATATAATTGTGTAAGCCCATCCAGATGACTTATTTCTTCCAGATACTGTGTCTTTATCTGGTTAGTTACTGCTACAGAAACATAGGATGCCATTATTCTTAAAATCTCAAGATTCTTATAAGAGAATGTATGGGATATTTGGCTTTGAGCAGTAATTCCTCCTATAATCTGATTTTCATAAATGAGAGGGCAAAAGAGAATTGATCGGCATTCAGAATTATAAATTAGCTTGGCTATTTCTTCATTATATTTGCTTTTATATCCTTTTATGTCCTTAGTATCGTATATCACTATTTCCTGATTTGCCTTTATTGATAAATTCATAAGTATAGAATCATCATCCAAGTCAAATGTTTTATTAGTTATACCATCCTTATCATCATAGAAATGATATTTCAGCTTACTGCCTGCATTATCAATAATCGCAATTCCAAAACTATTAAGCTTTAAAATATTGGGAAGATTGCTGATTAAAATTTTAAATATTTTGTTAATATCCAGACTGGATGTAATAGCATTTCCCATCTCTGCTAATGCCTTTAGAGTACTTACAGAGGATTCCAGTTCCTCCATCTGCAATTTTGAAGATGCAGTAGAATAGGTTTCCGATAAATAGTTTACTTGCATGTCCTTTATTAAACTGTTTGATATTTCATAAAGCTGCTGTTTTTTAAGGAGTGTCTCATAAGCATTTTTAAAATCCTCTTCGATTTTGTATATATTTTGAAGCATATCACATATCTCTTTCTGTTTTACATAGGACTTTACCTCTTCAGCTAATGATAATGCTTTAATCAGTACATTTTTTACAGCACTATATTCCTTCTCATTATATAAAGTTCTATAAAAAATAGAGTAGACATCCAGTACGTCATACCTGGTACCATACTTATATATATCTGATAATGCATCTTGAAATATATCCTGTGCCGCTTTTAAATTTTTTTCATTCAAAACGATAAGAGCCGCATCCAGGCTTCTGCAAAATGACAATCCAGCTTTATCCTCTACTATAACAGATTCTTTTCTGCTTTGTTCTAAATAAGACTTTGCTTTAGTATAATTTTTTTTATAGCAGTATACCTCAGCCATATTAAATAAAATAATAGCATTAAGCTTTAAATCATTATTTTTATTCGAAAGTAAAAAGCATTCATTTAAATATTTTAATGCTGAATCATATTCCTTTAAATTTATAAATAATAAGGCAATATTATTCATAGCTGAAAATCTATGTACTTCAAATGCCCTTTCATTATTAACTATACTCAGTACTTCCAGCATATATTTTAATGCATTTCTAAAATCTCCTATTTGAGTGAAAAGAAGTGACAAACCATTAAGGGCATATATCTGTCCTTTTGAATCATTAATCGCTTTAAAATTAGCACAACACCTTTGATAGCTTTCAAAAGATTCCTGAAAAAGCCCTTTATTAAATGCTATCTGCCCTATATATTTAGATGCATAACCAATAGCCGCTTTTTCATTTTTATCAACTGCCTGGGTATATAGTTCTTTAGCAAGTTTTTCTGCATCAGCTAATTTATTGCCATTTACTTTTTCTTCAATTTCATTCAATTTATTTTGAAATAATGTATCCATCTTTTCACTCCAGTTTTAAAGGTTTACCATCTATTTGTATAAATATATATAATTACTAATTGTACATCTTTTTAATAGCATATCAATATACTATATCGTCATGTTTATGATAAAGCTTTAGTTAAAAATTCTACCTTTAGTAAAAGATATTTTTTCATTTATTATCAAAGTATATATGGTAGTGAAAATAAAAAAATCAGTAAACCGGTTAAACTGGTTTACTGACTTTTAATTTACTTTTTCCAGTCTTCTTTTATTGTTCCTGTTTGCCTGTATGATGAAATTACTTTACTCATCTGATGGAAACTTTCCCTAATTCCTGCTCCGGAAAATGCAAAGGTATTTGCAAATCCGGCATCTATCCCGATTGATTCAGCGCTGAAAGCTGCATCCTGGTTTGCTGCCAGTAAAACAAACTGCCATTTATACACAGTAGTTTGAAGTCTGATCTTATCAAATACCTGCTGCCTGGTGTATTCCTTACTGGAATTCTCCTCTGTGCCATTTAGAATGACAAATATTACTCTTTCAGGCCTTTCTTCTTCAGCAGTATCTGATAATCTTACTCCTACATCATCAATAGCTTTCCCAACAGCATCTAAAAGTGATGTCATTCCTGAAGGAACATAGGACTTTTTAGTAAGTCTTTTAACATTTTGAATGTCAGTACCAAAATATAAATACTTATAATCAGTATCAAATAGAACTGTTGTCATAATAGCCTGTCCTATTTCTTCCTTTTGAGCCTTTACAAATTTGTTAAAGCCTCCAATTGCATCTTTCTCTATAGCCTCCATAGATTTGCTCTTGTCAATAACACAAACAATTTCTGTTAATCCTTTTTTTGCCATTATTAATACCTCCTAAATAAAATTATCATTTATATATTTTGTTAAATGGTGCTTCCTATATCTGCTTGCTCCTCATTTTCAGATATTATCTTAATGTTTTTTATAAAAAATCTGCCTGCTGTTATAAAAATTATTATTCCAATGAAAAAAACTGATAACATTAGTGAAAATCCTGAGTAAACTGATAGAAATGCCATTGAATTGTTTAACATATGTGTACACATACATAAAATTGGTGATCTTGTTTTATAATATACAACCCCTAAAATAATTCTTCATATATTGGAGCAACTAATACTACAGTAATAAGCCAAATATTAATCTATATATTAATCAGGT
>JBAXYJ010000167.1:0-6654 GCA_041670885.1 Clostridiaceae bacterium | reverse complement strand
TTTTAATAGGCGGAAATATACCAAACGCAGCAGGGCTCTCCTCATCAGCATCCCTTGAGGTATTAACCGGAGTTATAATAAACAATTTATTTAATAATGGAGAAATATCTCAGATAGACCTGGTTAAAATAGGACAGAAAGCTGAAAATAATTTTGTAGGTGTTAACTGCGGTATTATGGATCAGTTTGCAGTAGGCATGGGAAAGAAAAATTCAGGAATAATGCTGGACTGCAATACTCTTAACTTTGAATATGCCAATATAGATTTTAAAGGCTATACTATGGTTATAATGAATACAAACAAGAGAAGAGCTCTTAATGAATCAAAGTATAACGAAAGAAGAGCAGAATGCGATGAAGCACTGGCAATAATAAATAAATATCATAAGGCAGATACTCTTTGCTCATTAACACCGGAAGAATTTGAAAATATAAAATTAAATATTAAAAAGGTAAATGTAAGAAATAGAGCAGAGCATGCAGTATATGAAAATGAGAGAGTTAAAAAGGCATATGCAGCATTAAATGATGGAAAGCTTTTAGAGTTTGGCAGGCTTTTGACAGAATCTCATAATTCACTTAGGGAGCTTTATGAAGTTACAGGAAAAGAACTGGATACCATAGTATCTGAAGCTTTAAAGGCTGAGGGCTGCATTGGAGCCAGAATGACAGGAGCTGGCTTTGGAGGATGCGCCATAGCAATAGTCCTAAAAACCAAGGTGGATGAATTTAAGAAAACTGTAAGTAGAAAATATAATGAGAAAACAGGCTATATGCCGGATTTTTATATAACAGGTATAGGAAATGGAACCTGTGAAATATAGGGGAATATATGCATAAAAAAGGTTTAGGCTAACTATTCATGTCAGCCTGAACCTTTTTATATACCTCCAGTGTTTTGGCTGCTGTTTCCTCCCAGGAAAAAAGTTTAGACCTTTCATATCCTAAATCTCCATAGAAGCTAAGGAGAGATTCACTTGACAAAAGTTTAAGCATGGCATCTCCTAATTCTGTTTTAGAATATGGATTGATAAGAAGCCCGGAGTCCCCCACAACCTCAGGAATTGATGAAGTATTTGAAGAAATAACAGGTGTTTTGCAGCTCATTGCCTCTAAGGGAGGAAGCCCAAAGCCTTCATAAAAGGAAGGGTAAACAAAAACAGAGCAGCCATTATAGAAAACAGGAAGCATATCATCTTCAAGGAAACCTGTAAATATAATTTCGTTTTCCATATTAAAAGAAGAAACCTTCGACTTAAGTTCATTTAATGTTTCTTTCCCGGAACCTGCAATAACAAGGGAAAACTTAACAGGTAGGCTCTTATATATATTTATAAATGAGTCAATGACTGATTCTACGTTTTTCCTTTTGCTGAAACCTCCTATATAGAGAATAAATGGAGAATTTATATTATATTTTTCTTTTATAAATGATTGACATTTTTCTTTGTCCATAGGCCTGAACATTCTGCTTGCAGCAAGAGGCGTAACATGAACATTTTTCTCTTCCACCGGGAAATATCTTAATATATCCTTTTTTGAGTATTCTGATACAGTTATTATTTTGTCTGCTTTGTAAATAGACTTGGGGACACAGGATATGAACTTTTTAAGATATCCATTTCCTACAGTCTCAGGCATAATATATGGGATTAAATCATGAATTGTTATTATCAGCTTACTGCTCAAATTATCAGATAATCCAAGACCATTCTGAGGTATATGATAAATGTCTATATTCTCATCAGATAAATATTTAGGAAAATAGCTGTTTTCAAAAAAACTATGGTGTTTTTTTGAGGATAGTATAAATAATGAATTACTTTTTTTATATTTCTTATAATCATCTCCGGCCCAGGGGAGATAAAACATATCCTCCCTGTCTATTTTAAGCAGGCCTAATAATATATTATCAGTATAGGTGCCTATACCTGTTCCTTTATACCAATTAATACCTCTGCAGTCTATCGCTACCTTCATATATCTCTCCAGATAATATTATCTATAATATTAATATTAAAAGTAAGGCAGAATTGTGAAAAGCACAATTGGAATTTAAGTGAATATAATAAAATAGAGTAATAGGAAGGGGGCCAATATGGAATTTGATGAGTTGAAATGTATAGTAGAGGATAATTACGGCTTAAGCCCTGTAAAAATAGAAAAGATTAAAAATATATTTAAGATTACCTGTGATAATAGAACATACTCCCTTAAGGTAATCCCATACTCAAAGGAAAGACTGAATTTCATATTGGGAGCTTACAAGCATCTTATAGAAAAAGGTCTTAACGAGGTTTTAGATATTATAAGAACTAAAGATGGCTGTGATTTTATTGAAATAGGTCACGGGTATGCTTATTTAAATAATTTTTTTGACAGCCGTATAGTATCTTATGATAATCCCTTTGAGCTTTCACTGTCGGCAAAGGCGCTGGGACGGCTTCATAAGTTTTCTCGAGGTTTTAAGATAAACGAAGAAATGGATATAAGAGCTTTATGGGGTTTGTGGCCATTAAACTTTAAAAATAAAGAGAGGGATATTTTATCATTTAAAAAAGAAATAATAAATAAAAAGGAAAAAACGGATTTTGATCTGGGCTATTTAAGCCTTATTGATGATGAAGTAGTATCAATTGAACAGTCTTTAGAGAGGATAATAAACAGTAATTACGAAAGCCTTATGAAAGAAGAAGTAGTCTTGGAAGGATTTTGCCACCATGATTTTGCTCATCATAATGTACTTATAAATAGTGATTTGGATATTAAGATAATTGATTTTGATTATGTGGTTTTAGATTCCCATCTTCATGACTTATCCTCTCTTATTATAAGAAAGATGAGATACAATAAATGGAGCATAGAGGATGCCTTATATATAATGAAAAGCTATAACAGTGAGTACAGGATAATAGATGAAGAGTTAGAGGTAATGAGTGGCTTTATGCAGTTTCCACAGGATTTCTGGCAGGTAGGGATCCAGTATTACGTTGAAAAACAGCCCTGGGGAGAAGATTTTTTTAATAAAAAGATTGAGAAAATTTATTTGGACAGAGAAGGTAAGGCAAGTTTTATAAATAAGTTTGATAAAATATCATATAAGCAGGTGATTAAATGAAGAATTCTCCTAATTTAAGCTGCTATTTGTATTTAAAGGGAATAGTTAAATTAGATTCTTTTGATGAGAAATACTTAGAATCAATAAAAAATATTGATAAAAACAATGTAATAAACCAGATTGAAACTCTGGCAAAATTCCATAAAAGCTCTATGGGGTGCTTCCTTCCTCAAAACGTTATAAAGAATAAAATTGGAAGAATGGTTTTGTATAATAGGACTTCCCTTAGAAAATTAAGTCTTTACTTTGAAAAAATCAAGAGTAATCCTAAGAACAGTTTTGAAGAGCTGCTTACATGCCGCGGAGAAGAAATGATTAAAAGAGCTGAAACCTCATTAAACCATATTTATTTGGGAGAGTATTTAGAAATTATTAAAAGATCTATGAAGAGAAATGAGCTTTGCATTAAAAATTCATATTTTGATAACATAAGGAAAAATGAAAAAATAGAGATATTAAACTGTGATAATATCTGTTATGATATGGTGGAAATTGATGGACTTTATTTATTTATTAAGCTTAAAAGCAAAAACAATGATTTTGACTATAAGGAACTGATTAAATTCTTTATAGAGGCTGAAAACCTGACAAAGGAAAGCGGTGATTTTATGGAAGCCCTTCTTTCATTTCCCTACTATTTCATGAAATGTGCAATTAGGTATATAGACAGGAAAAAGGAGTGGCAGGAGGATTATTATAAAAAAAGGCTTATTAAGTCCATAGAAAAAGATGGAGAAAGCATAATTTGAGGTGATATATGGAGCTTTTGAAGTATACCCTGGAGGATGAATTATTTGAAAAATATAACCTTACTGTATCTGAAGCAGTCCCAAACCGTAAGGTATATTTACTTTTAACTGATCAGGGAGAAAAATATTTTAAAAAAATAAACTATCCCATAAAGGAGCTATATTTTATTTACAACAGCCTGACCTATATAAGTGAAAAATTTGACAGAGTTCTTTCATTTTATAAAACAAAGGAGGGAGAAATTTATACAAATTATAAGGGAAGTAATTATGTAATACTTAATAAGGTGGAAGGCAGGGAAGGAAGCTTCCTAAACCCGGTAGACATATTATATATGACAGCAGCCTTAAGAGAGCTTCACGGCGCCTCAATAGGCCTTAAAACTGATATTGTGGAAAGAAACAAAACGGGAGCTTTAATTGAGAGCCTTAAAGACAAATTAAGCAAAATGGAGCTTTTTTATAAAATAGGAAGTATTACTAATACAGATTTTTCAGAGCTTTTTATTAAGAATTATAAGAAGTATGAAGAAGAGGCAAAAAAAAGCATCAGCCTTTTAGAGAGCTCCAATTATTTAAAGCTTTGCAGGGATGAAAAATACATTTCACTGAATCATCACGATTTAGCCCATCATAATATAATAATTAATGAAGACAAGGCTTACTTTATTGATTTTGATTATTCAATAATAGATCTTAGAGTTCATGATATTTGCAATTTTATAAACAAGACAAATAGAAATTTCAATTATGATTTTGAAAAATGTAACAGCATTTTAAATGAATATAACAAGGAAAATGCTTTAAGCCCTGAAGAAATAAAGGTACTATATGGAATGCTGCTGTTCCCTATAGATGTTTATAATCTGACCTGCAATTATTTCACTAAAAATAAATTATGGCAGGAAGAGGATTTCTTAAGTAAACTGAGAGATAAGACAGAAAAAAATGAATTTAGAGAAATATTTTTAAATGAATTTGAAAAAATCTGCTAACGCAGAGATCTAAGGGAACCTTAGGTTCCCGGGGGCGGCACCAGCGTTTCTCCGCACCTTCCTTAAACCAGCGGGAAGTACCTTCCCTGCACCCATCCTTTTTACTCTTTAAATATGTTACTATTTATTAAATATCAACATATTTATTGTTTATATATATAAAATTATTTAATTTATAGAGTAAAAAATCTGCTGACTCCTAGAAAAAGGAGTCAGCAGTTATTTTTTTGTAGATATCCAGTGTCTCTTTGGCAGTTTTCCTGAAGCTGAGCTTAGATACCTTGCTTAATCCCTTTAATATCAGTTTTTTCTTAAGAGAATCATCGCAGAGAACCCGCCTCATTTCCTCAGCTAATTTATCAATATCATATGGATCCGTAAGGATAGCTGCATCTCCTACTATCTCCGGAATAGAAGTAACATTAGATGCAATAACGGGAACCATGCAGGCCATAGCCTCTATAGGGGGGAGACCAAAGCCCTCATAGAATGAAGGATATACGAAAAGCTCACTGGCAGAATAAAGATAGGGCATATGATTTAGCTCAATGAATCCTGGAAATAATACTTTATCTTCCACTCTTAATTTTATAGTTTCATCTCTGTACATTTCATAGGATTTGCCTTTCTTTCCTGCTATGACCAGCTTCTCTTTTATATTATATTTTTGGACAAGGTAAGAATAAGCCCTTATAAGTCCTAAGATGTTTTTCCTTGGACTAAATCCACCCACATATAGTATATAATCTCCTTCAATACCATAATGATTTCTCATAAGAATCTTAGAATATTCCCTATTTTCTCTTTTATATATTTTTTCATTAGACAGGTAGGTGACGAATATTTTATCTTCTGGGAATGAAAGAGTTTTTGCTATATCCTTTTTTGAATAGTTTGAAACTGTAATTATTCCATCACATTTTTTTACTATATCCGGGATTTCTTGATTAAATATTCTAAGATAATTTTCTCCTACAGTCTCAGGCATTTTAAGGGGGATAACATCATGAAGGGTTATTACAAAGGGACATACCTTCTTATTTGGAAGACCTATTCCATTTTGAGGAACATGATATATATCAACCTCGTTATCTCCCAGAATGTTAGGAATATTTACCTCATCCCAAAAATTATCCCTTTTGTTTGAAGAAATATTTTTTATATTAAAATTCCTTACTGGCTTAAATTCTAAATCAGAATCTTCAGGCATAAATATAATGTAATCATTATGCTTATCCTCTTTTATCAGGCTTGATATAAGCTGATAAGTATAATTACCGATGCCCGTTCCTCTATACCATTTGGAAGCTCTACCGTCCAATCCAATCCTCAAGGCAGTACCTCAAAAAATCATTATATTCTATTATATGACACCAATAGTATTTAGTTCAGCTTTGTATTCTAAATTTATATTAAAAACATATAGTTATAGGGGGTGTTAAAAATGATGAGAGAATTTGAAATAGAAAGGCAGTTTGGAATTAAAATTGAAAACCTGAAGCCAAATAAAGGCGTATATATATTAAAAACCAATATGGGGACAAAATGCCTTAAAAAAATTGACTATGGTGTTCAAAAACTATATTTTGTGTATGGCGCAAAAGAGCATCTTATAAATAACGGGTTTAAAAATGTAGATAGGTACTGTTTAAATATTGAGGGGAATCCTTATGCAATTGTAAATGAGGACATATATACATTGTCCAGCTGGATAGACGGAGAAGAATGCGACTTTCATAAGGCACAGGATATCATAGAAGCTGCTAAAAAGCTGGCAGAGCTTCACATATCA
>JBAXYJ010000166.1:0-6658 GCA_041670885.1 Clostridiaceae bacterium | reverse complement strand
TAGCAATTATCCCTTTAGATTCCCTCTTTTATATAATAAGTTTAAAGTGATGGATATATCAAAAAGAAAGGGCAAAAGAAAATTCTATTACAATGCAGGTTATACAGTGAAGCTGCTGTCGGGCTTCAAAACATGGATGAAAAAATTTCGTGGAGTATCAAGTAAGTATCTAAACAAATATGCTGCTTTCTATAAGGAGCATAAAACATTTAATACTATGGAGTTTACTATATTCTGCTGCCTTATTAAAAGCATTGAAATAAATAATAGTCTGGCCTCCAGAGGGGATGTCCTATTCTGATTAAAATATATATCCATAAATTTCGGAACAAAGGCAAATAGCACCAAATTGCTAATTCATAAAAGGCAAATAACCCCAAATTGCTATTTCATAAAAGGCGAATAACCCAAAATTGCTAATTCATAAAATTCCGTATACTTTAGTATATTTTATCAAAGCATTTTATTGGAGCCTAAATTGAAAAAGAAAGAATTCAGCTTGCTTATTTTATTTCTGCTTTTAATTAACCTGGCTTTACTGTTTAAGTTATGCAGAGAGTATAAAACAGCCTTTGCAGAAGATAAAAAGCTTCCTATTTATAATGTGGATAGGAATGATAAAAAAATAGCTCTTACCTTTGATGTAAATTGGGGAGACAATAATATTGACGAAATATTAAACATTTTAGGTAAATATGATATAAAAGCAAGTTTTTTTGTTATAGGGAAATGGGCTGAGGAAAATAAAACTGAAGTAATTAAATTATATGAAAGAGGTCAGGAAATAGGAAATCATTCATATTCACATAAATATTTCTCAAAAATATCAAAAGAAACTATGAGATCAGAAATAGTTAAATGTGATTATGTGGTAGAAAAAATTACCGGAACAAAGCCTTACCTATTTAGATTTCCATCAGGAGAATATAATAATATGGCTGTGGATATAGTTTATAATACATTGCACTTTCCGGTTCAATGGAGCGTGGACAGTATAGACTGGAAAGAACAGGGCCGGGACATAGAATATTACAGGGTAGTGAGCAAGACAAAAAGCGGTGATATTATTTTATTTCATACAAATGCCAGGTATACTCCGGAAAATCTGTCCAGAGTTATAGAGACGCTGAAATCAAAGGGTTTTGAATTTGTAACTGTTTCTGAATTGATATATAAGAACAATAAAAAAACAGATATTTTTGGTAAACAATTAAAATAATATTGAAAATGACATATATTGTGTATTATAATAAAGTAGAGTAAAAATTCCATAATATAACAAGGAATAATTTACAAAACTTCTGAATATTCATTTATATAAGGAAATTGAATAATTATATTTTTGAAATTTAAATTATTCAATATTCTGAAGAAAAAAACGAAAGGAAAGAGGGGTTCAAATGGACAATTTAATGCAAAACAACAAGATATATCTGGAAGGGGAAGTAGTATCTGATTTGGAATTCAGCCACAAAATGTATGGTGAAGGGTTCTATACATTTCTTATGCAGGTTCCAAGATTAAGTGATGCAAAGGACAAGCTAAGTATTACTATATCTGAGAGACTGCTAATTGACTTTGATTTCAAGATAGGGGCAAACTGTATTGTTGAAGGACAGCTTAGGTCATATAATAAATTCCTGGATGGAGCTAATAGGCTCATACTTACCGTATTTGCTAGGAATATTCAGATTTGTGAAGAAAAGAGCAAGAACCCAAATCAAATATATCTGGATGGATATATTTGCAAAAAGCCAGTTTACAGGACTACTCCTTTTGGAAGAGAAATATCGGATATGCTGGTTGCTGTAAATAGACCTTATAACAAATCAGACTATATTCCAACTATAGCCTGGGGCAGAAATTCAAGATTCTGTAAGGATTTAGAAATAGGCGACAATATTAAGATATGGGGCAGGCTGCAAAGCAGAGAATATCAAAAGAAATTAGATGAGGAAAATGTAATAAAAAAGATAGCTTATGAGGTATCCATTTCAAAGATGGAGATGGCAGGCAAAGACGGAATAAAAGTTTGTGATGATTTTGATGATGTAGGATAATCAGGAACTGCCCAAAAAATTATATGTAAATGTTAAGGTATCCTTCCGGAATATTAAACCGGAAGGATATTTGTTCTATCTTGCCTTTTAATTCTGCTTCAGTTGGGGCAGATTCTACATCTGAAGTTTTGATGCTCAGTTTTAGCTAAGAGAGTTCACTTTCTTAAATCATCTAATATTTTTGTTTTTTCTTTAGTTTTATCATCTACATTTTTAATTATTTTAGCAGGTATTCCTGCAACTAATACTCCTTCAGGTACATCATTAATAACAACAGCTCCGGCAGCTACTACAGAGCCGGCCCCTACCTTAACTCCTTCCAGTATAACTGCATTTGCTCCTATTAATACGTCATCTTCTATGATGCAGGGTGAGCTGCTTGGGGGTTCTAATACTCCTGCAACAACAGCTCCGGCTCCTAAGTGGACTCTTTTGCCGATTATTCCTCTGGCGCCTACAACTGCATTCATGTCAATCATGGCACCTTCGCCAATATGTGCCCCGATATTTATAACAGCTCCCATCATGATAACTGCATTATCATCAATTGTTACCATATCGCGAATTACAGCTCCCGGTTCGATTCTGGCATTAACATTTAAGACATTTAGAAGGGGAATTGCAGAATTTCTTCTGTCCTGTTCTATTTTGAATTTTTTAATTCTGTCTTTGTTATTTTCAATAAATTCAACAACTTCCTTTCCATCTCCAAACAGCATATAGAAATTGTTTCCTCCGAAATTTTCAAGTGTTCCGAATGAAATATTTGTAAGATCTCCGTCTATGTATGCTTTAACTGGAGTTGTTTTCTTTGACTCTTTTATAAACCTGGCAATTTCATAAGGATTAGTTAAATCATAACTCATCATATCACTCCTTAAAGTTAATGGAATTGTATAATTACATTTGACTGATTTTCAGCTGAAAATAACGAATGTTCATCGTTTTTAAAGTTGAGAGATAAATTTATGGATTATACAATTTTCCCACATAGTTATTAATAATTTCCTATGTTTTTTATATAATATCATATATTATAATATAATATAAAGAAAAATATAAACAGAGGTAATAAAAATGAAAGATTTTATATCATCAAGGGTAAAAAGTGTAGAAATATCAGGAATCAGAAAGTTTTATAATCTGGTATCAAAATATCCGGGGGCCATATCATTAACTATAGGGCAGCCTGATTTTGGAATACCGGAGGAAGCAGAGAAGGGAATAATTGATTCTATAAAAAGAGGTGAGACAAAATATACTGCAAATTCAGGAATAAAGCCTTTAAGAAATCAGATTTCAAACTATTTAAAATCACTGGATATAGATTTTAAAGAAGAAGAGATAATAGTAACAGTTGGAGGCAGTGAGGGCTTATATTCCTCAATGACAGCTGTAATAAACCCTGGGGATTATGTACTTATCCCTGAAATAGCATATCCAGCTTATGAAAATATTACAAAGATATTAGGAGGAAAGGCAGTATATTATAAGCTTAATGAAGACTTCAGCGTGGATATAGCTGATTTAGAGGAAAAAATCAGTAAGTATGATCCGAAACTTTTAATATTATCATTTCCATCTAATCCAACAGGTGCAGTGCTTTCAAAGGATGACAGGGATTCAATTTACAAAATAATAAAGAAAAATGATCTGTTGGTTCTCTCAGATGAAATATATGCGTCATTATGCTTCTCTGATTTTTATTCAGTAAGTCAATATTCAGAAATTAAAGATAATATTATTCTGGTTGGAGGATTTTCAAAGATGTTCTCAATGACCGGGCTTAGGCTGGGCTTCGTTGCAGCATCTGAGTGCCTGATAAATAACATATTAAAGGTCCACCAGTATAATGTATCCTGTGCTGCCTCCATTGTCCAATATGGGGCATTAGAGGGTCTTAAAAATTCCTCCTGTTTTGTAGAAAATATGAAAAAGGAATTTATAAGAAGAAGAGATTTTGTATATAATTCATCACGAGATATGGGACTTGATGTAATTATGCCTAAAGGGGCATTTTACATATTTCCTTCAATAAAGAAATTTAAAATGTCTTCCTTTGATTTTGCTTTTGATCTTTTAGATAAAAAGAATCTGGCAGTAGTTCCGGGCTCCGCTTTTTCTGAAGGGGGAGAAGGGTATATCAGGATATCCTACGCCTCATCCATGGATGATTTAAAACTAGGCATGGAAAGGCTAAGAGAATATATAAATAAAAAGTAGGGGATAGCCCCTACTTTATTAAGTCATCCATAGAATAGAATCCTTTTTCCTTACCCTTCATGAAATTACAGGCAAGCAGGGCTCCAACTCCAAATACATCTCTGGACAGTGCTGAGTGCTTAACTTCTATTGTTTCTGAATTTCCCGCAAATATAACAGTATGCTCTCCAACTATATTTCCGCCCCTGACTGCATGGATTCCAATCTCATTTTTATTTCTTTTAGAATTTCCTTCTCTTCCATAGGTATAGTTTATATCCTGGCTGATAGCTTTCTTAATGGTATCTGCAAGTAAAATAGCAGTTCCGCTGGGAGCATCTGCCTTTTGGTTATGATGCTTTTCTATTATTTCAATATCAAATTCATTATATAGGAATTTGCTTATATTTTTGAGAACATTGTTAACTACATTAATGCCAATTGACATATTTGCAGATCTAAATACAGGGAATTTGGACGATGCTTCCTGTATTTTTTCAAGCTCTTGGAAGGTATATCCGGTAGTGCATAGTATAAGGGGCTTGTTATTTAAGCTGCAAAACTCAAGCAGGCTGGGAAGAGATGAAGGCCTGCTGAAATCAAGAACTACGTCAAAGTCTTCCTTGACCTGATCTATGCTTTCATAAATGTTAATTTCGCCTTCCTCTGAAATTCTGTCAACTCCGGCTGCTATTTTAATATCATCTCTGCCGCCTGCCAATTTTCTAATGGTTTTTCCCATCTTCCCATTGGCACCAACTATAATTACATTTGTCATAATATCACCTACAATAAGTTATAATCTGTTAACTGTTTTTTTAGAACAGCTAAGTTCTTGCTTTCCATTTCACATAGGGGAAGTCTTAGCTTTCCTGCATTCATCCCCATCAGGTTCATGGCAGTTTTAACAGGTATTGGATTTGTCTCTATAAATAAAGCATTTATAAGAGGAAGAGTCTTAAGCTGCAGGTCTAATGCTTCCTTAAGCATGCCTTGGAAAAACAGAGCACATATATCATGAGTTGCTTTTGGGGCGATATTTGCAAGTACGGAAATTACTCCTGCTCCTCCTAAAGCCAGTATTGGTATAATTTCAGAATCATTTCCTGAATAAATATCCAGATTATCCTTACATAATCTTTTAATTTCAGCTATCTGGTTAATATTTGAAGAAGCTTCCTTAACTGCTGTTATATTTGGTATAGTGCATAGCTTTTCAAGGGTTGCCGGCAATATATTAAGTCCTGTTCTGGATGGTACATTATATATTATGATTGGTGTCTTAACTTTACTTGCAATAGCAGTAAAATGTTCAACTAAACCTTTTTGAGTAGTCTTATTATAATATGGGGTTATTACCAGTAGTCCATCAGCTCCGGCTTCTTCTGCCCATATGCTCATTGATATTGCATTTTTTGTGCTGTTAGAGCCAGTCCCTGCAATAACGGGAACTCTTTTATTAACAGTTTTTATAGCATAGCTGATTGCCCCTTTCCTTTCCTCCTCACTCATAGTGGAAGCTTCTCCTGTAGTACCGCAGACTATTATGCTGTCCGTCCCCATTTCTATCTGCCAGTTTATTAGCTTTTCAAATTCTTCATAGTTAACTCCACTTTCATTAAACGGCGTAACAATAGCAACACCAGATCCTTTAAATAAACTCATATTAATCCTGTTACCTCCTTACATTTATATTTTGGAAATTATAAAAATTTTTGACCTTTTTAATCTTATAAATAATTATACAATTTCCTTCTTATAATCATTTTAATATATTTCTTGAAAAAGAGAACTACTTTTTTTGATATTTAACAAATTTAATAAATATATTTAAAAAAGTACTATAAAAAGTGTTAGAACTGTATTATTATAGAATTAAATATAAATAATTGTGAAATTTTTAATATTTATTATTTATTAATCATAATTTAGCCAATATTCAGAATAATTATAATAATAGACAATAGCCGAACTGAAATCTGTTTGACATTATAAAAATTCTATGCTATATTAAAGCAAATGCTGAATAAAGGATAAATATTCCTAAATTGTTTACATTTTGTATAATTATTTAAAAAAGTGCATAATTATAACTTATTTTGTTTAAAATAAATAAGTTTTACTTACTTACTTATTTATTTAAATATATTATATGTTAAAAGGGGGAATTCATTTGAAGAGCAAAAAGTTAACAGCATTAATGCTAGTTTCAGCTTTAGCTGTTACAACAGCATTAGCTGGATGCGGCACAACTGGCACAACATCAAAGGTAGACAAAGATCAGTATCTAAATGTTGTTTTAGCTCAAGAGCCAAAAACAATAGACGGATCAGTATCAACAGACCTGTATTCATCTCAGATTCTTAATGAGACCATGGAGGGTTTGACAAGAATCG
>JBAXYJ010000165.1:0-6704 GCA_041670885.1 Clostridiaceae bacterium | reverse complement strand
TGCATTGTAGTTGAAATGGAGTGCTCAGCCATGACAGCTGCAGCAAAATTTAGGAATGTGAAATTTGCACAGTTTTTATATTCTGCTGATAATTTAGACTGTCCAGAGTGGGAACGAAGAGGCTTGGGCAATATTGAATTATCTGAGAAAGAGAAATATATGGCATTAGCTTTTGAATGTGCTGTTAACCTATAATTGGAGGTTTAATAATGAAGGATTTAATAAGTATAAGTAAGCTTTCAAAAGAAGAAATATTAAATTTACTGGAATCAGCAGAAGAATTAAAGAAAAATCTCTATAAAGGATTGGATTATAAGCCTTTAAAGGATAAAACCGTGATAACTTCTTTCCCCGCAAACAGCTTAAGAACAAGAATTTCCTTTGAAACAGGAATATTTCAGCTGGGAGCAAATTCAATAAATATGCAGATTGATCTGGAAGGAACTGAACCTATAGAGGATAAAATTGGTTACTTAAATAACTGGATTGATTACCTGGTTATAAGATTCCCAAAGGAAAATCTCATTGAAGAAGCTGCTGCTATCGCTGAATTTTCAGTTGTAAATGCCATGTCAAGGGAAAGCCATCCCTGTGAGATACTAAGTGATTTTATGACGCTGTCTGAAATGAGAAAGGATATTAAAAGCTTAAAAATGGTTTTTATAGGAGCAGAGGGAAATATAGCAAATACCTGGTTTCAGCTGGCAGAAAAATTAGATTTAAATTTAACCCAGGTATGTCCAAAAGGCTATGAAATAAACAAAGAATTATTTCAAAAATCAGAGAACGGTTCAAGAGGAGAAATAAAGACAACAAATAGCATAGAAGAAGGATTAAAAAATGCTGATGTTATATTAACTGACGGCTGGCCAAAGGTTAATGATGATAGATTTCTGCCATATCAGATCACGCTGGATATTCTCAAAATGGCTGATAAAAACTGTATAGTTAATCCCTGCCCACCTTTTACAAGGGGAAATGAAATTGCAGATGAGATTATTAAATCAAGGTATTTCATCGGATATAGGGCAAAGGAAAACCTTCTGCATATGCAGAAGGCCATACTTGCTTCACTAAGCAAAAATTAATTATTTTCCAAACAGCTTAGCTGCTCTTTAAATTAGTTTATAACATATTTCTTATCTTTGTATTTATGGGTTGTTTTATCCCATGCGTATTTGTTAGGGAAGTTATTATAGAAATAATATTAAAAAATGAGATAAACAGCGGGGGATTTTAAATGTCAATAGATATTGAAATAATCAGAAAAAATCGGTATAAAACAAGTGAGTGGTCCGGAGGCAGAACCACAGAGCTTTATATTTATCCTAAAGATTCTCAGTATCGCAGCCGTAATTTTAAATGGAGGCTGAGTTCAGCCAAGGTTGAAGCAGAGCAATCTACATTTACATCGCTGCCTGAAATAAACAGACTTATTATGGTTATAGAGGGAGAATTATTTCTTAAGCATGAAGGTCATCATAATTCTTTATTAAAAGAATTTGAACAGGATAGTTTTAGCGGAGACTGGACAACCACAAGCCGGGGCAGGGTTACAGATTTCAACCTGATGATGGCACAAGGCTGCAAGGGAAAGCTGGATGCGATTTCAATCAATAAGGGAGAATATAAAGATATACTACTTAATAATTTACAAGCCAAAGGATTTTCTAAAAGAGCAGAAGCATTTTACATAGTTAAAGGTAATGTGGAAATAGTCGCAGATGAAGAGAAAAAAATAAACCTAAGTCATGGTGATTTAGCATTAGTAAATTTAATTGATAAAGAAGATAAATCAGTAATTAAGTTATGTAACTCACCAAATGAAGAGGCCAAAATCATAAGAGCTTCAATATTTTATTAGATGTTGAATAAATAAATTACATAGATGCACCAAATATTGCTCCTGAAAGGAAGGATATCAGCCAGATAATCCAGACAATAAGCATTAAAATTCTCCTTATCTATATGCATTCTTAAGGAATATTATATTGCATAATACTTATTGATATCAACAATTATAACTTACCAGCCTTTCCAGTAAAACTATCAACATATACTTGAAAATAATTTCAAGTAATATCTTTTTTAGAAAATAAAACTATTGATAATATGAAATTAAAAATAGTACAAGAAATTATAACTATGAAGAAATACTTAATATTTAATCTGGAAGTACAGTTTATAAAAGTTCCGGATAGTATATTAAATGATGAGATATAGCTAAATGGATTTAAATACATTAATTTATATGTTATTATGCTTCTTATATTTATCATAAATATCATAACATCTAATATTAAAGCAAAAGATACACTGGACAGACTATCCTTAAATACATTTGAAATAAGAACTCCCAGGGAGGTTAAAAATAGGACTAATATAAAATTCATTCCTGTTAAAGCAAAATCAAATTTTTTTATCCCTATAAATTTATAAGACTTGCTTGCTAAATCATAGAATTTCATAGGGTATAAAGGATTGCCAAATCCATTTACAGCTCCCAGAATGAAAAAACCAAACAATAATATTAGAAGCAATGCAGCTATAGTTATGGCAGCTGCGGCTATTATTTTTGATACCATTATTTTTTCCCTTGAATAGGGCTGAATTAGCATAAACTTAAAGGTCCCTTCTTGTCTTTCTGAAGATACTATGTCAGAAGATATTAGAAATATTAATACTATAAAAAATACAGGAAATATATTTTTGCCAAATATAACAAGAAAATTATAAGATGACATATCATAATATTCATTAATAGGTTCTATTCCATCCTTTAGTAATTCTTTGTTTTTTTGAATTCTATCTGAAACTATATCTAAAGACTCATATTCATTAATGTTATTTTCTAATAAATATTTATCTAATTCAATTTGAGCTTGAAGCCTTTCTCTCCAGGTTTTATTTTCAAAGGCATCTAACTTTTTTTTATATAAATTCATTAATTGGGTTTTACTTTTATCTCCCGCCAAAATTTCTATTTCTGAAGAACACTGGTCTTTTTCTAATACTAAAGATTTATTGTTATAGTTATTAAACTTTAAGACGATTACTAAAATTATTAATAATAAGCACGCTAAAAATACAATATTCTTCTTTGCTTTTAAGATTTTCCTTATTTCAAAAAATATTATCTCCTTCATTTAGCAAATCACATCCCTTTTCTTGAATATTAAGGTGGTTATAATAATATTTAGCGCCGTAAAAATTATAATACAAATTAAACAAGACTTATAATTTATATTTGTATTATCAAATTGTATTGAAAAGCTTCCGTTTAAAGTATTAGGAATGTTCATATAAGTAAAAGGATTTAAATGAGCCATTTTAGGAGCTAATTTTAACTGGGTATTTAAAATAAAAATGGATATTCCCAGGGTAATAGATACTCCAATAGAGGTTGTACTATTATTCGTTATAGTTGAAATTAAAGAAGCTAAGGATACGTAAAATATGATAATAAATATTAATATGGCAAGAAAATAAATGCAAAATTTAGCTATTCCTATATTTATAATTTTATTGCCGGAAATATCATAAAAGCTCATAGGGTAATTTGGAGAACCTAATCCTTTTATAAAGCCTAATCCTATAAAAAATACTGATAAGGTTCCTAATACCATAATCAAGCTGGCAGCTATAGCAGCTATTATTTTTGAATATAATACTTTAACCCTGGATATTGGCTGAATTAATAAAAGTTTATAAGTTCCCATATTACTATCCCTTGAAATCATATCTCCGCTAAATAAAAATATCAAAATGATAAGAAATAAGGGAAGAACTTCTTTTCCCATTGCTATAAGAAAGTTATAGCTGGACATGGTTACATCATAGATGGGGCTTATATTATTATTTAATAAATACTTATTTTTGCCTAGTCTGTCTTTTACTACATCTTTACTTTCACCACTTATAAGAGTTTTGTTTTCTATACCTTTTAGAGTTATTTCATCTATTTGAATATCTGCTTTTAAAGCATCAAAAGTGTTTCCTGTTTTAATAGCCTGCTTTTTATTTTCGTATATTTTCTTCTCTTCTTCACAGGATTTTGATATCTTTAATATATTTAAATCTTTAGTCTCTTTATATTGTTCATTTAATGGTGCAATACTTTGCTCTATAGATTCTAATGCTAATTGAGTATTTCCTAGTTCTCCATTTATTTTTTGATGTTCTAAAGAGCTGCTGATATTAGTTACTAAAATTAATAATAAATTAAAAGCTAAAACAGCAATAATGTTTTTCTTCTTTTTAAAAAATATTTTTAATTCTAATTTAATTATTTCAAACATTTCAAATCTCCTTAAATATTTCATCATATTGATTCTCCACCGAATCTTTAACCATGTGAAAATCGGAAAAATCAATACCATTTTGTGAAAGAAGTTTTAAAAGGTTTGAGAGTGCATTTTCTTTTATATTTATCTGGAAGTATTCATCATTAAGTTTAAAGCTGTTTATAAAATCACAATCTTTAAATATTATTTTAGCTTTTTCTTCTTTTCCCTTTTCGATTTTAAATTTTATAACTTGTCCACTTTTTTCTAATATATTTTTACTTAGATTAATTATTCTCCCTTTTTTTATAAATATTACTCTGTCACATATCTTTTCTATCTCACTTAACTGATGGGATGATATAAAAATGGAGGTGTTATCTTGTTTTGAAAGCTCCTTTAATGTTTTTCTTAATTCCTCCACTCCTGTTGGGTCCAGCCCATTAGTTGGCTCGTCTAGTAATAGTAATTTAGGACTGGTTAAAAGGCTCATTCCCAGGGCAAGCCTTTGCTTCATTCCCAAAGAATATTTATTAACTTTATCATCTATTCTTTCTTTTAAACCTGTAAATTTTATTATATCTTCCATTTTTTCTTTGGATATTTTTCTAAGTTTTCTTATGAATTCCAAATTTTCTCTTCCGGTTAAAAAAGTATAAAGTCCTGGATTTTCTATAATAGCACCTATATTAGAAAGTGCTTCTTCTCTGTTTTTACTTACATCATATCCTGCTATTGTAACTTTTCCTTCATCCTGATACAGTAAATTTGTTATTACTTTTAGAGTTGTAGTTTTGCCTGCTCCGTTTGGTCCTACAAAACCGACTATTTCCCCTTCATCTATTGAAAAACTTATATTATTTAATATTTTATTTTTCTTTAATGTTTTTGAAACTTTATTTACCTCTAATATTTTCATTTTTTCTCCTTAATTGGGGGGGGAAGATTTTATTATTTAGTATAAGTTATAATGTCATATTGTAATTCAATTTACATAATTTACCCCACATATATGATAAACATATATTGGTAAAAATGCAAGTAGATAAAAATTATGTTACTAGAATGTAAATTATAACGAACAGATTTTTGAATCAATAAAACATATCAATGAAAATGGACAGGAATTTTGGTATGCAAGGGAATTGAAAAAAGTTTTAGAATATTCAGAATGGAGAAGATTTAATGAAACAATTGAAAGAGTTAAAGTTGCTTGTGAAAAGAGTGGTAACGGTATAGAAGAGCATTTTGCCGAGGCTGGCAAAACGATAGAAATGCCCAATAATGCACAAAAGGAAATTCTAGATTTTAAATTATCAATATTTGATTGTTATTTAATGGTTATTTATGGTGATTCTACAAAAGAAGTAATTGCTTTGGGTTAAACCTATATACAGTTAAAATGGGTAGCAGGAGCTAATTGAGAATTATGAAAGTCTAGATGAGGACAAGAAGAGACTTGCCATTGGAAACGAGATGAAAATCCATAATAAGTCTTTATCAGATGAAGCAAAAAATATTCATGAAAGAAAGTACGACAGACAATTGCAGAGCTTGGTGGAACAATGCCGGAAGATTTTTTAAATATGAAAGATGAAATAATAGTTTGGTCAAGCTAAAATTATTTATAAATGGCATTTTAATACTTAAATTGTACGCCTTAGTTTTAATTGATGGAAAATTAGATTTAATTTAGGTATTATATTAAAAGGAGGCATGATATGAAGATATTTATTGAAGAAAAAAATGAAGTAGATGAAATAGAAGTACATATCATTTGTAAACAAAAAAATAAGAAAGTAATTTCGTTATTAAAAAGAATTAAAGAAGACAAGAAGATAATAGGAAAATCATTGCGAGGAACAGCTCAAATTCTAACATTAACGCAGGTAATGTATTTTGAATCGGTAGACAAAAGGACATATTCATATACTGAATCAGAAGTATACGAAATAGATTATAAATTGTATGAGTTGGAGTCACAACTGTCGGAAAGCAAATTTCTGAGAATTTCTAAATCTGTGATACTTAATTTTTCTTATGTGACAGAAATTAAGCCAGAAGAGGGCCGTAGGCTTAAGGTTCGTTTGCAAAATGGAGAATGGTTAATGGTTTCAAGAATGTATGTAAAAGAAATAAATTGTATACTGGGAATGAAATGAAGGAGGAATGCTATATGAAAATATTTGTGGGAAAAATAGTAATAACGAGTTCATGTGTTTATGCTTTTTTGGTAATTATTTTAGCGGGCGAAAGTTATTTTAGCGGAATTCCATTATTATCAATTCAATTAATTAAACTATTTGTAATGGCGTTATGCATAGGTACATTAAGGGCTGTAAAAAAAGCAATCAATTATAAACAATGGATGATGAAATTGCCTTTTGCATTAAAACGTGTCATTCTTGCACCACTATACTT
>JBAXYJ010000164.1:0-6809 GCA_041670885.1 Clostridiaceae bacterium | reverse complement strand
TATTTCTCCAATTACCTCATCGCAGAGATTAAGCGCCTCACTGCATTTTTGGCAGCTGAATATATATCCGTTTGACAGAAGCCTAACCCCGTCCCCATAGGATTTAATAACCTTTATGATATTAATCAGCTCCGAATTTGCAAGAGCTTCACCCCAGGGGTTAATAAATACAAAATCTATTTTACCCTCTCTTAATATATTTTCGAGCTTTATTATAAAATCTTTAGTTTCCGGGAAATAATAACTTTTATCTGTCTTAATTTTTGTTCTCCCTAAGGGGCAGAATATGCAGTCAAAGCTGCAGTATTTTTCAGGAAGCGGGTTTATGTCTATTGTTTTTCTACCCTTATCATCTATATATATATTACTTACTGAATATGCTTCCATAATATCCTCCATTTCATATTATTTCGCCATATATTAGTGATTTAATAACAGCAAAATATTCTCTTATTATTGAATTGGGCAGTAAGTATTTATAGGTTGGTGCTGTAATGCCATAGGTAATAAATCCAAATTTCTTTGCTATAAGCTTTGATCTTGCCATATGAAAATCGCTGGTTATCACAAGTATACTAAAGCTTTTCTTTTGTGTATTTTTCTGTAGTATTTCTTTAGTGAATTTAAAATTCTCATAGGTACTTGTTGCCTTATCCTCGATTATTATTCTGTCCTTATTAATTCCATTTTTTATAAGATAATTTTCCATGGCAGAGGCTTCTGTTACTTCCTCTCCATATCCTTTTCCACCGGTTACCACTGCTTTAATACCTGCATCCTGATTTAATATAACAATCGCTTTGTCCAGCCTGTACTGCAAAGTGGCAGTTACATTTTTACCTTTAAGTCCGGCACCAAGAACTATAAGATAATCAGTTTTTTTATACCCATCGGACTTAGTTCCGCTGTAAATAAAGGACTCAATGAGTATAAATGATATTAAAAATGAGTATGCTGCTGTCTTAAATATAATTCTTATAATTTTATTTTTAATTATATGTCCTCCTCTGGATCTAATCCTGAATAAACCATATATTATAAGTATTAACCCGAAAACAAAAGGAAATATAATTCCCAGATTCAGGCCTACTTTGTATCCCATTGCAAATATAAAGTCTAATACTCCTGCAGCTCCCACTGCAATTGATAGTATTCCAAATAATAAATTTAATTTACTTCTCATAATACACCTCGCTATTACACCCTTCTTACGTTTTACCTGATATACGCGGAAATAGAAATAAAAATCCGCTGTTTGGCGGACTTTTTAAAGTTCTTCTTTAAGTTTAAATTCAATATGATATGACTAATCTTACCATACCTGTGTTTTCAAAACGCTCTGCATTGGTTTATTTGTAAAATTTTTCATCCTCAATTTCATAATTTTTAACAATACCCATATTGCCTATATCATCAAGCACAGTACAGAAAAGCTGAAAAGCATCCCTTAGCTTATCTCTCTCTTTAATTATTTGCGGTGTCATAAGACAAAGCTCTTTAGCTTCTTTATTATTCTTAATCTCCAGTGTAAAACTCGGGATTTTGTATAAAAGATCTCTTGTTTTAACATTTGAAAAAAGTCGGATTATATTAGATTCATCATTTCCCTTAACTATAAAATCCTCATCAAATTCACCATTACCTGTATTTATGTCCTGCATCCCCAGCTTTTTACCCAGGTTACTGAATATCCCCCTCTTATAGACCTTAAATTTAAAATCAGAGGCCTGATGGTATACCGCTTTAAATCTTGTATAAAAAATTACACTTTTGCCTGTTGATACTGTGTATAAATCAAGCAGAACCATATAATTTTCTTTTAATATTCTGATTCTTTCAGTTTTGAAAAAAGAAGCACTTGTATATTCCCCGTTAACCTCCTCCGCAAATTCCATCCAGGCTTCTTTTCTTTTTTTATCAAACAAACTGCTCACCCCTATATTTCTTTTTCAGGAATTTTTATAATATCCGGTTTTATATTAAGATTGTTAAATATCTTAAGCCAGTCTTCCTTCCATATAAGGAAAACTACTCCCAGCTGGTTTGGCTGGCAGTCGAAGGCCTCCTTCTCCCATATATCCTTATCTATTATGAGTCTTACCTTTTTATCCTTGTCATTAAAAAGGGCCAGCATTGAAAGAGCTCCTATTTCTACATCAAGATACTCTTTAAGATCCTGCTGATCTGCCATCTTAAGGCTTTTTAAGCTTAAACTATTTGAAAGCTCCTTATAATCAATCAGTTTATTTTCCTCTACTACAACTAATATATAGTTTTCCTTTTTTCTGTCCCTGAGAAAAATATTCTTTGTCCTTACTCCCTCCATATCCTTTGGAAGCAGGGCAGTAGATTCCTGGCAGGTTAAAACAGCTTTATGCTCGTACCTTTTGTATTTTATCCCCAGGTTATCTAATTTTTTAATAACACTCTCCATCTTATTCTCCGTACACTAATCTCAAATTATCTTTCTTAGTATTAATACTATTATTAAAATCCAAATTAGTATGACCACTGCCCCGGCTATATAGTTTTTATTACTTTTTTGTTCTGCATTTTTCCTGCATTCTTCCATGACTTCAGCAGGTATCAATTTTATAGCAAGCTTAATACCCAGGGGTATAATTACAAGGTCATCTAAATATCCCAAAACCGGTATAAAGTCTGGTATCAAATCTATGGGGCTTAACGCATAACCGACAACAACAGCTGCAAGTACTTTAGCGTACCAGGGAGTTTTAGGGCTTTTGTATGCCAGATATAGAGCATTTATTTCCTTTTTTATGCTTTTTGCTTTTTCCTTAAGTCCGTCTAAATTCATTTATAATTTTTCCTTTAAGACATTTTTGATATATAAATCCGCTTTGAACATTATCTTTTTACTGCTTTCATAGGTTAAAAGCTCTTTTGCTAAACCTTCATCGGCCCATTTATAATCCGTAACTTCCTCTGGCTGAATGGTAACTTTGGCATCTTCTGCTTTTCCAAGGAAAAATACTACTTCCTTCATAGTATTTCCTTTTACAAAGTATTTATCTGTAACCCTGAAATTATCAAGTATATTTATGGTTAGGCCTGTCTCTTCTTTAACTTCTCTCTTTGCAGTTTCATACTCTGTTTCTATATCCTCCACATGTCCTTTAGGGAAGCCCCAATGAGAATCGTTCTTTTGACATATTATTAAATATTCTATTTTATCCTTTTCCTTCCTAAATACAATTACACCACAGGATTTTTCATAATTCATTTCTTTACCACCTCTAAATTATTTTTTAATTAAGAAAATTGAATAATAACATTTGGACTTACTTTTCTTCTTTTAAAGTGAAAAGGTTAATTTATAAATTATACGATTTCCTTAATGAACCAGTGCATCCTTCCCCGATACAAATTTTCCAAACCGTTTAAATGGATATATGATAAATCTGCCTTTCCCCTTAATATCAGAAGCATCTATATAAGGATTCTGCCATTTTCTGCTGTCAAAAGAATTTGCCCGGTTGTCTCCAAAAAACAGATATTTTCCTGCTGGTACTTGAAAGTTTCCAGAATAATCTTCATTATTTACAACATAATCCTCAACAACTTTTTCTCCATTAATTGAAACAGTTCCCTTATCAACAACTACCTTATCCCCAGGCAGCCCTATTAATCTTTTTATAAGAGGTTTATTAAGTTCCTTTGAATCAAATACTATCAGGTCTCCTCTTTTCAATTTGCTAAAATCATAAATCCTGGTAACCATTATCCTGTCTCCTATTTTAATAGTAGGATACATTGATTCAGATGGAACTTCTATCTGAAATATGATATATTTTCTAACGACAAATGCCAGTATTATTGCTAAAACTATTGGTATTATATAATCTTTTAAAATGTTTTTATATTTCATATATTTCTCCTTTTGCAATCTCTGTTATTAGTATTATAATTAATTTTACACCAAATATTATAATATTAACCATAAATATTATAATTTAATAAAATAATTATAATAAATTAAAGTATATTTGTTTACACATTTGTTTTTAAGTATAAAAAAAGAATCCATTCAAAATGTTGGATTCTTTTAATTTATTCACTTATTTTCTTTTGTTAGACATTTCTACTTTCAGCTTTCTTGCGCCCAACTTCTTGCCGCTGCTTTTCTGCAGTATAGCTTCTGCTCCTCTTTCTGACACATCTATAAAGGTAAACTTTTCAAGAATATCAATATTTCCTACTTCTTCTTTGTTGATACCTGCACTTTCAACTAAAAACTCTAAAAGGATTTTTGGGGTTAATTTATCCATTCTTCCAACAGTTAAGAATAGTCTTACCTGTTTTGAATCAGATACTATAGAGTTTTCTGTATAATCATAGCTTATTTCCTTATCATATACCATATTCATAAGTTCTGCCGCTACGTCTACCAGGTTAAACTCATCATCCAGTTCTGTTGCCAATGGAATGAATCTCTTATAATCATCCTTTTCAAGGCCTTCTTTAATTCTTCCCAGCATACTTCTGTATTTTGCGTGGAATATATCTTCAACTGTAGGAATTTCTTTCCTCTTTATCTTGCTTTTTGTTACCTTTTCAATCTGTTTTATGTTCATGTATTCCCTTACCGTTACAAGAGAGTAAGCTATTCCCTCTTTATTTGCTCTTCCGGTTCTTCCTATTCTATGAACATAAGATTCAATATCCTGAGGCAGGTCATAATTTATAACATGGGATACATTCTCTACATCAATTCCTCTGGCTGCTACGTCTGTAGCCACAAGGAAATCAATATTGCCCTCTTTAAACTTTTTAAGGGTATTTAGTCTCTGGTTCTGGTTTAAATCTCCATGCATTCCCTCAACGCTGTAGCCTCTGGTCTGCATTCCGTCAACCAGTTCATCAACGCCTCTTTTTGTCTTGCAGAATATTATAGCAGTTGTTGGTTCATCCACATCAAGTATCCTGCATAGTGACTCAAATCTATCTTTTTGTTTTACTTCAAAATAAAATTGAGAAACAGTTGATACTGTCATGGTACTTTTTACAATAGCAATGGTCTTTACGTCTTTTTTCATATAATGCTTAGCAAGTTTTCTTATTTCATCAGGCATGGTAGCTGAAAAAAGCATAGTCTGCCTAGTGTCATTTGAATTTTTAATTATCTCCTCTATATCTTCTATAAAGCCCATATTAAGCATTTCATCCGCTTCGTCTAGTACAAGAAATTGAATATCTGTTATATCCAGCTTCTTTCTTCTAATAAGATCCAGTACTCTTCCCGGAGTTCCGACAACAACATCAACGCCATTTCTCAAAGCTTTCATCTGTCTGTCTATCGGCTGACCTCCATAAACAGGTAGAAGCTTTAATCCAGAATATTTGCCGATTCTGGCAATTTCATCATTTACTTGAATTGCGAGTTCTCTAGTTGGTGTAATGATTATGCTCTTTATCTTATTATTTTCCTTTGTTAATCTGCTTAAGATAGGAGCACCAAAGGCTAAAGTCTTTCCGGTTCCTGTCTGCGCCTGACCAATTACATCAAACCCTTCAAGTAAAACTGGGATTACCTCTGATTGTATTTTTGAAGGCTCTTCAAAGCCCATGTCATCTATACCCTTAAGTATATTACTGCTAAGTCCTAAATCAATAAATTTAATATTTTCCATGTATCTCTTCTCCTTTGAACAATTAATTATATTATAGTATTTCATTTTTAACAAGGATTTATTAAGAAAATATAGAATTTATGACGGTTTTAGCAGTCTTTTAGTTTATTTTCTGAAAATAACAGTATTTTCAGCGATTTTGAAGGGTTAATTACCATTATCTTTAAATATTATTTTTGTATTGATAATAAATCCTCTACTCTGTCTCCAACATATTTATATGAATCATACACCCCCATGTTATATATATAAGGTCCAAGCTCCTCCAAAAAGAAATTAAGTAAAAGGGTTGCTGCCAAGTCTCCTATTTCCTCTTCTCTTTCCTGATAAAAATATTCCTTTATTTTTCCAATCATATCTTTTTTCGCTTCATTACTTAGTTCTATTTCTTTCTTCATTTTGCGCCTCTATTCTTCTAAATATTCTCATTATAATTATATCAGGATTTTAATCAATTTTGTCCTTTACAAATAATTAAATTAAATATAATATAATATAATCATAATAAGCAAATGGAGGTTATCATGAAAGATACTATTTATATTTTTGGGCATAAAAACCCGGATACAGATTCTATATGTGCTTCAATAGCCTATGCAGAATTTAAAAATAAAACAGGAAACCAAAATGCCCTCTCTGTAAGACTTGGAGATATAAATAGAGAAACCCAGTTCGTGTTAGATTATTTCAATGCAGATACTCCCGTTTATATTGAAACAGTAAAAACTCAGATTTCCGATTTAGATATAGATATATTGGCACCCATATCCCCTGAAATATCATTAAAAACAGCCTGGTCCATAATGAAAAAAAGCAATGCCAGAACTATTCCGGTAGTTGATGAAAATAATAAACTGATTGGTATAGTTTCCCTATCTAATTTAACATCTACATATATGGACATTTGGGATAACAATATTATTGCCAAAAGCCATACCAGCATAGAAAATATTTTAGATACTCTTTCAGGAAATTATCTATATGTTCCAGAATTCAGGCCGAAATTTACAGGAAAAATAGTCACCGCTTCCATGGACCCCAAAAGTGCTGGAGAAATAATAGATGAAGGCGACATAGTAATATGCGGAAACAGAGATGATGCTCAAAAGACTGTAATCGAATGTAAGGCCTCTCTGATGATAGTTACCGGCAGCCACT
>JBAXYJ010000163.1:0-6815 GCA_041670885.1 Clostridiaceae bacterium | reverse complement strand
CTTTACGATCATCAGTGATAGAGAAACCTGACATTCCGAAATCAACCTGGCCGCTTTGAACTGCCGTAATAATTGGTTCAAAGCTCATCTGCTTAACTTCCAGTTTAACGCCCAGTTCTTTAGCAATTTCATTGGCAAGGTCAATATCAAATCCCACGATATTTCCCTTGTCGTCGATAGTTTCAAAAGGTGGATAATCAGGACTGTTCCCCATGGTAATTACCCCAGCTGCCTTAATTTTGTCCAAAACAGTTTTTTTAGTTTCAGTTGCTGTTTTCTTAGCTGTGCAGCCTGCAAAAATTGCCGCAACTAACACTGTTACTAACATAAGTATTAATTTTTTCTTATTGTTTTTAATCATAATTTTCTTCCCCCCATTTTTCTTAATTTATATTATTATACATAGTTTTGTATAAATATTCAACCTTTAATGTGAATATTTATGCTATAACGTTTACATATAAGCTGCATAATTGATTATGAAATTACTGTTAATAACTTTGGAAGGAAAAGGCTGTCAAACTGTAAGCTCTAAGTAAAGTCTGTAAGGTTTTGGGTTGTCAGCCGGGATATATTAGAATATATAATACGCTTTGAAGGAATTTACTTTCCTATTACAATTCTAACTGGGGGTATTATTTTATTTAAAATTTTACCGTTTGTTAGTCAACGAAAAAAGAGAGGAATTTTCTCTTAATTCCTCTCTTTTTAGTCAGATCATTCTTTTTATCCGCATAACCTTATTTAGTCCATTATTTTCCTTTTATTTACAACAAATTTTATCGTAAGTTACCCCGTCCTTTAGTAACTGGTTTCCCTTTATCAACAATTATATTAATAATTTTAACTGTTTCATGTCCGAACCAGTCCACAGCTTTTAGTTCAATAAAGGTATTATCTTCTGCAGTCATTTCATAGCTGAATTCTCTTAAATTTGCTGCTTCACCTTGCTTACCATCAATTTCTACGGAAAGTTTTTGTTCACCATTTACATAGAATTTATATCCCAAGGTGTTATCTGATACCGTTCCCTTAAGGATAAAAGTATCAGTATTAATATAGGCTTTACCGTCTTTAGAAACCAGAGGCGACTCGATGTTAATTACCGGAGCAATGGTATCGCAATAAACCTTAAAAGCGTAATTTACCAGATCATTTCCTCTTGAATCCTGGGCAAGTACTGTAACAGTATTCACGCCTTCAATCAGTGTGATATTGGCACTGAAGGTTAAATCTTCATTAACTGCTGCATCGATGCCGTTTATTTTTAATACGCTTGGTTTATAACTTACCTTGCCCGTTACTGTTAAAGCGGATTTGTTAAAGAATAAGCCAGATGAAATATTATCAAAGGTAATATTAAAAGGTATGCTTGTTTTATCTGATACATCAATCTCTGCTACGGATTTATTGTAGGCATAATCAAATGCAGCTAAATGTATAATATTAACCTGATTTTCATTAAGAGTTAAACTGCATGAATATTTCCCTGCATTTTCAGTTATAACCGGGTTTTTAACTTTTACTCCATTTAGGAATATCAGTGCATTACCATCGATACCGGATAAATTATCACTCTCTGTCCATTCTAATACATAATTTGCCTTACTTGAAGAATCATCAGAGGTAATTTTTAATTCAGGTGCTGTTAAATCCACCTTTACAGGAACTATATAATCCTGGGAAGCAGCATTATCTATATCTACCTTGGTAACATAGTTGATATAATACTGACCTTCCGGAAGAGCTTCATAAATTCCCTTATTAGTATTATAAACTTTTCCATCCCATGTCCAATTGTCACTTATCTGGTATCCTGAATCTGAACCTATTACATTTTTTCTTATATCATTATCCAGGGCCACTTGTGAAATAAGCTCATTATCCTTGTCTAAAACCTGTACCTTCATTTCCTTAGCATTTCTGAAGAAAGTAAATGCAGGAGTTACATTATCATTCTTTCCATCATTATTTGGAGATATAGCTATTTTATCCGGATTTATTACAGCACTGCCATATTCGTCTGTACCAGTTTGTCCTAAATAATAATATCCATCACTCATCTTAGTTAATAGCGTTGATACTCCCCATATGCAGTTTGGATCCCATACAGGCTTATCTATGATATTTTGATTTGACCAGCTGCCATAGAATCCTATGAAGGGTGAAACTAATGATGGCACATTTTTATCAGAGGATGTAAACTTAACAAAACCTTCAATAAATTGTTCAATTGAAACACTGCTTGGTATATTTATTGTTACATCTACTGATGCTGTTCCCTTTGCAGGTACGGTTATCCTATTTTTACTAAATCTCAAGTCTCCAACTTTAATTTCATATGGAGAAGCAGTTGTGTAGAATTTACCGTCTAAAGCCGGGTCATATTCTGTTAGAATTCCTCCTACAGAACCTAAATTATAAGTTACATTCTTACTTCCATAATTTTTAAGATTTAAAGTAAATGTGGTACTCTTTCCAATTTCTTTTAGAGCAACTGCAGAATCTCCGCTGCTGTCTGTTACTGTTACCCTGTTTTTTATGGCATTTTCTATTTGAACCATTCCTGCTCCCTGTCTTCTTGGAGAATAAGGAACCTTTGTATGATTTTTATCCATCTCTGTTAAAGCTGTATTTATAGTAGTATTCTTGGCAAGCTCAACTAAATCTCTTCCGGAAATGGATGAGTCGTTTTTCTTTATAGCCTGAATTATCAATGCTTCAGATCCTGAAGTGTGAGGTGCTGCCATTGATGTTCCGCTCATGCTTTCATACTTGTCATTATTAACTGTGGACCATATATTCGATCCGGGTGCTGTTATTTCCGGCTTAAAATCCAGATTTGGTGTAGGTCCCCAGGATGTAAAGTCAGACATATCTTCTGATTCACTGTTATCTACGGTTGTTACGGCACCGTTAAATGACACCTTAACTCCAGTACTTATAAGTCCCTGAAGCGTTACTCCATCTGTATGGGTTATAAATACTGATGGAATTTTTATTGACGGATCTGTTGCCATACTGAGATATACATCTCCCCGTGCTGCATCATTATATATAATAGCACCGACAGCACCAGCTGTCTGAGCATTTAACTTTTTAGCTATAAAAGTATTTACCCCTCTTTGTATAAGGGCTATTTTACCTTTTAAGTCTTTACCAGTAAAATCATTTGCTTCAGGATCATTTTCATCGTCTCCCGGAACTCTGCCATATCCACAGTCAACCAGTTCATATTCACCGCTTAAAACTCCAACCGGATCAACATCTGAAGTATAATATGCTATTGGAGTGGCTGATCCTGTATAATTTAATCCACTTGCAATAATCTTATTATTTTGATAAGAAGCTACCTGCAGTGAATCTTCGGCTAGTCCTGGTGATCCTACAAGGCCGGTATCTGTCATACCAGTAAACTTATAAGGATATGTGGAATAATAGGAGTTACCTGCTGAAACAACTACCATAGTGCCCTTATTAACAGCATTTGTGATAGCTAATTGCTCCGGGTCTTCTGCATCCTGAAAAGCTGCTGTTGAACCCAGGCTCATATTAATTACATCAGCATTATGAATTACTGAATCTTCTATAGCAGCTATAATGTCATCTGAATATGCACCTAAATTATTAGGATCATTTGAAAAAACCTTCATTGCGAGCAGCTGAGCTTCCGGAGCAACTCCTTCTATTGCCTTATTTACTTTGACCTGTTCATCATCACCATTAGCTCCAACTATACCGGCTACATGCATTCCATGCATACTGGATGTGGTATCTTTAACTACATCATTATTATCTGCAAAGTTATGTCCATAAGGAACTTTTAATGTAAATCCAGATTTAATATTTTTTATCTTTACTGTATCTTCTGCTTCCTGATCTAAAACCATATCTTTATGAGTAACATCTATACCAGTATCAATTATTGAAACTACCATGCCTTCCCCTTTAAGCCCTAAGTCTTTCCATGTATCATAAGCCTGAGTTAATTCTTTTGCATACTGCATATCAGCATAGTAAACCTTAGCTTCAGTTACGCTTTTAACACCTGAAAAAGCCTTAATTTTATCAATATCCTTTCGCTTAACTGCAGCACTAAAGCCATTAACTAAATAACCATAGGTTTGTCTAATTTTTGTTCCGTTTAAAGATTTAACTTTCTTTTTAATGCTGTTCTGATTTGCTTTAACATCAGATAATTTTTTACCGCTTTCTGCTGCCGGCTTTTCCTTTAGCTGGATAATAACCCTCACATTCTCATTAGGATCACTATGTGTTATAGGTTTATTGTCATCGAAATTAGCGGAAGAATACTTATTACTCCTCCAGGTTTGCCCACTAACTGATGAAAACTTGCTACTGCTTAGGCTTTTTCTTGCTGCAGTAAGTACGCTTTCTGAACTTGGATACTCCGCATTAGCTTTAGTTATCCCTGTACCTAAAATCATTGATAAAGATACACTTACGGTAAGAGCAATTGACATTAACCGATTGTTCCTTTTGTTCATGCAAATTCCCCCTTATTAAAAAATTTAAATTTTACTAATTATAACTATTTTAGTAAATTTATATAATTATATTACCATTATTTTCTATATTATTCAATAGATTTTCAATTTCATAGATTATTCATGATTTGCTTTATTTTAAATCTTAGCCTGTCTGCCAAAGAAACCGGTGGGTACAAAATACTGCTAAATCCATTAAAGAGACCCGTCATAGAAAGTTGTTTTTATATAGGAAAACTGTTATGGAATTCAGCTAAATAAAAAACACCAAAATCAATTAATCATGAATTGGTGTTTCATATTGAATATTTTAAACTGAATTGTCATAATGATAATGTTTAATAATCTGATCTAATTTTTATCTAAATTTCAAAACCTCCGCTTCTATAAGTGGAGGTTGAGATCTCTGCTTCAGGTTATGTTAATCACCTGAAGTTTCTATGTTCAGCTTTAGCAAAGCGAGTTCATTTTAACTCTTTTTCATAATTTCCCGGATGTATTTCATATCAAATTTCCCATTAACTATCTTATAGGTTTTTGTATGATTATTATTAAAAATGTCGATAATATTCAGGTTATTACCATATACTGTTATACCTAGATTTTCATTAGCATGAAGCTGACCTTCCGAATTTTTAACTTCATTTCTTATAAAAATATAATAATTAGTTGATTTGCCATAGTATATACTCCCATTAGCTTCAACAAGTTTTAATGTTTCTAAATAAGATATAAATTCATTTATTTTATTTTTATCCTTACATGTAAATTCAGCCAGATCTGAATCTGTCGGAATATAATTTATTTGAACTTGTGTAAAGTTTTTTCCTTGGTATTGGCTCAAAATCAAATCGTTAAAACTGCCTTTTTTAGGCTGCATAATATAAAATAAGGCAGAAGCTGCTATAATAATTAGAATAACAGTAATATTCTTTTTTTTCATATATTAATTCCCCCCTTAATTATGGTTCGGCTTTTAACTGATAAACCAAAATACAAGCATACTTGCTTCTAATATAATTATACATTAATAATATACTATATGATACCTTAAAAGTTAATTTATGTTAACTGGGAAAGGGTTTTTAACTATTATTTTCTCAGATATTAAAAAAACTTCAGATTTTTATATCTGAAGTTTTTTATTAAATTAAATTATTTAGAACCGTCCCTAAGCACCTTCCAGGTTTGCCCCGGTAAACTGACTGTTGTAAAGGTCCGCATAGAATCCACCCTGACTGAGCAGCTCTTTATGGTTGCCCATTTCAATAATGCTTCCCTTATTCATAACTAAAATAAGTTCTGCATCACGAATAGTTGAAAGTCTGTGAGCAATTACAAAACTTGTTCTGCCGCTCATCAGATTGGCCATAGCTTTTTGAATTAATACTTCTGTTCTTGTATCAACACTGCTGGTAGCTTCATCAAGAATTAAAATTGCAGGATCAGCTAGTATTGCACGTGCGATAGTCAGAAGCTGCTTTTGGCCCTGTGAAATATTGGTTGCTTCTTCATTAAGAACTGTATCATAGCCCTGAGGCAGCGTTCTTATAAAATGATCTGCATGGGCTGCTTTTGCTGCACGCCTGATCTCTTCCATTGTGGCCCCTTCTTTGCTATAAGCTATATTGTCCTTAATTGTTCCATTATATAACCAGGTATCCTGAAGTACCATACCAAACATCCTGCGAAGTTCACTGCGCTTTATGTCATTTATATTAATACCATCGATACTTATCTTTCCTGCATTGATTTCATAGAAACGCATTAACAGATTAACAAGAGTTGTCTTACCGGCACCTGTAGGTCCAACAATAGCAATTGTATGCCCCTGCTTTACATCTATATTCATATTTCCTATAAGAGGCACATCTTCTGCATATCTAAAATCTACATGTTCAAAGGTAACGTCGCCTCTTGGGTTTTCCAAAACTATTGCATCGCTTGAATCTGCAAGTTCTTCTTCTTCATCTAATATCTGAAATACTCTCTCAGCGCAGGCAATAGTTGACTGAATGACATTTGCTATATTGGCAGTCTGTACAATAGGCATAGTAAATGACCTGGAGTATTGAATAAATGCCAATATGTCACCTAACCCAAGTAAAGTTTTTGTTATCCAGATTCCTCCCACTATACTAATTCCTACATATCCTAAATTGCTTATAAAATTCATTAGAGGGTACATTATACCTGATACAAATTGGGCTTTCCAGCCAGCATCCTTCAGTCTGCTGTTTATTTCTTCAAACTCTTCTATTGAGTCCTTTTCATGTCCAAAAGCTTTAACAATTTTGTGTCCTGTAT
>JBAXYJ010000162.1:0-6837 GCA_041670885.1 Clostridiaceae bacterium | reverse complement strand
AGCTATCTTTGCCCCGGCAGCTATTTTGTCTCCTTCAGCTATAAATACATCCTTAACCTGGCCGGATACTTCGCTTGTTATAAGAAAGCTATTTGCCTCAACAGTTCCTGTATATCTGCTGCTTTCGGTTTTTGATTTGCTACATCCTGATAAAATTAAAATCGACATAACTAATATTGCTGAGATTAATTTCTTATTCATAAGACTTTCCCCCCATCCCTATTCCATTTAATAAAACATCAATTACATCATCTATATTTATCTTTTCTTCATAATTCATAACCTTTTTCCCTATAATATAGGAAGCAAAATTTCCTACTATGACCTGTTTTATTAGTACTTTATTTATTTTCTTAATGCTTCCTTTTTCTATTCCTGATTCTATCAGCTTATCTAATAATTTATTAATTCTGGAAACTACATTTTTGAAGAAAGCTTCCTTAATATCCTCATGAAACTGCATCTCTGTTATAATTATTTTTATTGTTTCCCAATTCTCATCTATCATAACCACTCTGTCAGATAATATTATTTTAAGAATATCCCTTGTACTTTGTCCTTTATTCTCCTTAAGGATCATATCCATCCTGTCTGTTATAAGACTCTGGCTTAAATTCTCAATAAGCTTTATCAGAACCTGATTTAATATTTCTTTTTTTGTTTTAAAATACCTGAATATTGTTCCTTCCGCAATACCTGCCTCTTTTGCTATTTCACTTGTTGAAGCACCATTGTAGCCTTTTTGATAAAATAATTTTATTGCTGCATCCATTATCTTATCCTCTGTATTTTCTTTTGCCAATCTATCATCTCCTAATAATAAAATATGAGTGATTACTCACTCATACTAATACTTATAATCAGCAAAGTCAACAAGATTTATCTAAAAAATTCCTTATTTATTCTTAAAAATCAGCCAAAAGGTTATAATCAATTCCCTTATTTAGCAGCACATTTACAAACTAATGCAATTGAAAGTACTGTCAATACTGTCCTGACGTCCACAGTATTAACAACTATTAAAACAAGTGCTGAAATTGACAATGCAATTGATATAATTCCACACAGGTTATTCTTCATTTCACTAAAAGCCATACTTATCCTCCTTACTTACATTTGTTCGTTTTTCCTGATACTGGAAAGACGCCATATAGCAAGTATAAACATTATAGCAGCCATACCGACTAAAACAACAAGGCAAAAACCTGCATTAAGATCAGTTTTTGTTTTATAAGCCAGACCGGAAAATGACTGCATTGCCTGGGTGGCCGGGAATATGCGCCCAAGCCATGAAAAAGATTTTGGCAGCATGCTAACCGGGAACATAATACCGCTGAGCAGCAGTGATGGCAGAAAAATCATCATGGAAAACATGGTAGCAAAAGACTGTCCTTTAGCTGAAGCTCCTATAAAAAGTCCAATTCCAATATTTGCAGTTAAAAATACTATAAGGACTAGGAAATATAATATTTGGTTTTTAGGTATTTCTGAACCAAACGCAAGAGGTGAAACAAAATAAATAATTATGGAAACCAGAAGCAGATGGAGAAATGTACTTATAGCATGAACAGAAAGCACAGCAAAGGACGGTATGCCATTTACCTTAAAAGCCCTCAGTGTTCCGGATTCCCTAAGTTTTATAATTGGTGTTGGTGCTCCCATAACAGCTCCCATGGTTATTGCATAAATTGTCATTGATGCTGCCAGGGTTGTTTTCATAAAAGGATTAATTGATGAAAAAACACCACCCATTACTAAGAAAAATACCATTGGCACAAGATAAAAATATAATAAAGTTCCCTTATCCCGTATATCCATTTTAAACTGAATAAACAGATATTTTATAAAAGCATTCATTTCTTTTCTCCTCCTTCCATAAGCTCAAGAAAGCGATCTTCCAGTGAAGGTCTCTCTACACGAAGGTCTTCAACCCTGTCGCCAGTCCTTTTAACCTGTTTTAATATTTCAGTAACTGTTGCTGCAGCATCGCAGCTTTTCCACTCCAGATACCCAGCTTTGGCATTAACAAATACTGCACCATCTATATCACCGCCCGGCAAAAGTAAGTTTTTGGCTGTACGAAGACGAATACGGGTATTAGAGTTTCCAGCTGATGTTACCTGTTCAGGTGTTCCGCAGACAGCTATTTTCCCATTAATAAGTATTGCAATATTATCACAAAGTTCTTCCGCTTCTGCCATATCGTGGGTAGCAAGAATTACTGTTATTCCCTGTTTTTTAATTGAGCGGATTTCTTCATGAAACTGCGCCCTGCTTCCTACATCTAGCCCGGCTGTGGGCTCATCAAGCACCAAAACCTCTGGATTATTAACCAGAGCAAGCACAAGATGAATCCGCCTTTTCTGGCCTGTTGAAAGCTGATTATACTGTTTTTTGAGCAGTTCACCAATTCTAAATTTATCTATTAGGTCCTGCCTGGGCTGTACCCCCTGCCAGGCACAGATAAGATCAAGTGCCTCACATACCTTTATGCTTCCAGGAAGAGAAGAAGATTGAAGCTGAACTCCCAGCTTTCTGCGAAGTCCACTTTTGTTTATTTGAGGATTACATCCAGCAATGCTAATACTTCCTTTGTCTGCCTTTCTTAACCCTTCAAGGCATTCTAGAGTAGTAGTTTTGCCTGCTCCATTTGGACCCAGAAGCCCAAATACCCTGCCTCTTGCAACTTCAAAATCAATTCCTTTTAATGCTGTATAAGAACCATACTGTTTTACCAGTCCTTTAACAGAAACTACTGAATCATTCATGACTTTCCCCCATTTCCTTTAAATTAACACCTTTATTTTTAAGATATATTTCCATAGCTTTCCCTAAAAAATGTTCTATTGCATCCTGAAATACCTTTGCCTCTTCAGGCCAGTTATTTGTGTCAAGGCCTGCAGAAATCAGAGGCTTAAGAAGATTTTCATCCCCTCCGGTAAATTCGCTTACCATATTCCACCACTTTTCCGCTAAGTCCTGTCCCTCGATACCGGCAGGATCAGCACCCTGGTGATAAAGGGCATTAAGTTTAGGAAATAGTTCTTCAGCATTGTTCATTGTATGAGTGTACTCCTCCTGGGAATCAAACCGCTCAGCAATGTTTTTTAGCTGTTCATCACCAAAATAACGGATTATAAATGAATATGGGTTGCCTTTATCCATTAAATTCATAATTGTAGTAAGCTTATCCAGGCTAACATCACCGTCAGCTTTTACCTCCGAGATAATCATGTCAAGCAAACCTGCAATTCTATTCATATTTTCAACCTGTCCTAAAATTATCTCCCGCTGCTTACTAAAAACCTTCTCCAGGCTGGCAAAAGACTTATTCTTCAATATCTTATCTTTTATTTCCTTTAATGAAAATCCGAAGGATTTTAAAAATAAAATCTGCTGAAGCTTAAATATATCATCTCGTGTATATATCCTACGCCCGCTTTTGCTTATGCTGGATTTAAGCAAACCTGTTTTATCATAATATTGTAATGTTCTTACAGTAACACCGGCTTTGTCAGCTAATTCACCCACTGTAAAATATGTTTCTTCCTTTTTTTCCATGCTGCACCTCCTAATAAATTCATTATACTACATGACGTTACGTAACGTGCAATAGGTTTTTAACAAATATTTGTAAAATTTTTAACTATGGAAGGATTTGTTTTTATTATGATAAATCAATTAAATATAAAGAAGTTTATTCAGGTCCATTTGGCTTCTCTGACAAAGTAAACAGCAATTTACATAGTTCACCTGAAAAAAATGCATACATTTTCGGTAGTGAAAAGGAATGGACTAAATTTGTAGATACTCATTTAAATGAGATGCAGATTCCTGACATAGACTTTAATAAAAAGGATGTTATTTACTTACAGGCTTATTGGCCCCAGCCTTTATCCGGCTCAGCTTATGAAATAACTAATATTTATGCATCTGATAATAAATTAAATATTGTTGTCAAAAGAGAAAATAGTGAAATCAATGTTTCTGCATCTGAAGGAATATACTTCAGCTATACCATTATCTGCACTGTAGATAAAAGTTCTTTTAAGACTACTCCTAATTTAATAATAGAAAAATGAATTTACAAAAAAATCAGGCCGTCCTATATCAGCCTGATTTCTATTTTAACTATTTATTTAGATTAATATCGCCGGAAACAGTACTTACACTTATCTTTTTGAAAGGTCCATCTCCATAAGTTATCTCAGCCTTGTTTCCTCTTTTGTTTTTGTAATACATATTAAAGTCCGAGTCAATATCTCCTGAAACTGTGTTTGCTTCAAATATAAACCCTGTATTATCCGGAGCTGAAACATCAATATCTCCGGAAATTGATTTTATATTAATATATTCATTTAATTTTAAGCTGTTTAAATTTACATTTCCTGATATGGCTGAAATATCTCCGGAGCCTGAAAGACTTCTGATATTAATATCACCGGATATAGTACTGATTTTATAAAACTCTGCTTCCAGCTTTGGTATCTTCATATCTCCTGATGTTGTTTTAGAAGTAAAATTGTTAATGTATACATTTCTTTTAACTTCCAGAGCACCGGATACCTGAGAACATGTAAGATTGTTTAATTCCAGCTCTTCTAATATTCCAATATCTCCGGATTTAGTTGTAATTTCTAAATCCTGATGATAACTCCTTGGAATATAAAGCTCTATTTTGTTACTGCTGCTGCCGAAATTAAATAAGTTGAAATATAAGGATCTGTCATTTCCTCTTATATTAATGCATCTGCCATCTCTTGTAACAGTCATTTTTTCTTCCCTGCTTATTTTTTCTGAGGAGCTTTGAACTACCCTTATCTTATCTTCATTTGTAGTAGACACTTCTATATCATAATTAGAAAAATTTAGCCTTACTTTATCGCAGCCATCTGTCAGCATTTCTTCTTCATATTGATTCCTGGAATCTTTTCTGACAGGTATAGTGCCTCCGCCGATAGATCTGATAATTTCATTTACATCTTTGAAAGTGGTGATGTGGAAGCTAGGAGAGAAGATACCGATAGATCTGATAAGTTCATTTACATCCCCAATCCCTTCTATAGTAATATCTATTGCTTCATCTTCACTCTTTCCGCTTTCTGTTAAATCATTGTATCTGTCAATAAGGTTGGCCATAAGCTCTTCCTTTAATTCCTCTGCCCTTTTTGTGTCCGGTGCGTTTTTGAAAAGATCATCTACTCTTTTCTGTAATTTCTCATACATTTTCACTGCCTCCAATAATTAATTTATCAATAATTTTCTTAGCATCCTTCCAGTCCTCCCTGTTTTTGTCTAAGACTGCCTTTCCTAAAGAGGTAATGGCATAATACCTTCTTCTGGCTCCTACTTCCTCATTTCCCCAGTAGGAGGATATCAGTGAAGATTCCTCCATTCTTCTGAATGCAGAATAGAGAGTAGCTTCTTTTATTTCATACTGGTTTCCCGTTTTTTCCCTTACGGTTTTATTTATCTGGTAGCCGTAGCTGTCCTCATTAGTTAAGTGGGCTAAAATTATGGTATCTATATGCCCTCTTATCATGTCTGATGTAATAGACATATAATCACTTCCTTTACATTCTTATCCTGTTAATATTATTATAATTATATATACCTCGCCTGTCAATGTATATATTATAATATAGTATATATTTTTTTGTATAAAAGAGAGATTGCATAATTCAAAATTATATTCCCTCTTGAAAAAACGGTGACAATTCGTTATTTTCAAGATGGATCAGCCTAAGGTAATTATGCAATCTCTATAAAAAACGGAGTGTCTTAAACACTCCGTCTTTTCATATTTTTATTTATTAGCTGTTTTTATTACAGGAATCCATACATAGCTTTTATAATCCGGTTTGCTCATATCACCCATTTCATAAACCTCTAATTCAGGACCTTCTGCATGTTCATATCCGCTGGCAGGGAACCACTCTGAAAAAATACGTTTCCATACATCCTGAATGGCATCCGGCATTGGTCCTACTGATTCAAATACTGCCCAGGTTTGTTTGGGAATATCAAGTGTTTCCATTCCCTTTGGAATTTCTCCCCTATAGGTTGCTGCCATGTAATAATCAAAAGAGTCTGTTTCTTTATCGTAATTAGTGCAGATGCCCATAACTCCCATGTCGTCTCTGCAAAGCTTACCCAAAGTATCACAGGTTCCATCCTGATTGCACTTATTGCAAAATTTAGGAATTATTTTATAATTTTCTCCATCCTTGCAGGTAACATTAATCTTTTTTCCTACAACTGTAAAAGAGTCTTTTTCAATAAATTTATAATTCAAAATCTTGTCTCCCTTCAATATAACTTGGATTGTGAGTTTACCGGTGGATTTAAGCTTCATCCCCAGCTCCCGGGCAGCGGAGGGTGAAATTCCATGGAACCTTTTGAATGCCTTGGTAAAGGATTCATGAGTTTCATAGCCATACTTAAATGCTATATCAACAACCTTGGAATCTGAAAGGGCCAGTTCACATCCGGCCAGTGTCAGCTTTCTGTTTCTTATATACTCGCCCACAGTAATACCTGTGAGTATATTAAACATCCTCATAAAATGAAAAGCTGAATATCCTGCTTTCTTTGAAATTTTTTCAATATCCAAAGGTTCAAGCAAATGGTCTTCCATGAAATCTATGGCACTTTGCATTCCCTGTATATAATCCAAACCGGTTCACTCCCTTAATAAGATAATATCACTTTAAAAATACTTATTCTTGTTCTATCCTGCTTTATTATGACAAGGAGATAATACTATCTATTTTTGTTTGCTGTTAAAATATAAAAAAATCATGTGCTAGTTAAACCTTAAGCTGATGACTTTTTATT